>CAYLXZ010000001.1:0-4922 GCA_964388265.1 Microcaldota archaeon
AGAGCGATATCGATGTAGCTTTATTCTCCGATAAATGGACAGAGGAAGAAAAAGAGAGGTTCCTAGATAAAATATCAGAAGTAAATACTCAAGGAGAAGTCGAAGCATCTCTGAACCCACACTTCAAAAGATATGGAGAAGAAGATAAGATAACCAAGGAAATTTATAAAGATGGACTACTTATCTACACAACAAGAAAGGACGAAGAATTATGGAAGAGGATGAAAAAGTATCAGAATATATAAGAAACGCTAGAAACTGGCTAAGAGCCGCGGAACTTTCTATAGAGGAGACTCCTTCTCCAGCAGCCTACGATGCTCTTCATGCTATGGAGCTAGCTGCAAAAGCATGTTTAGTCCAGGAAACCGAGGAAGAGTACAAGATACATAACATAGCAGGTGAATTCGGAAAATACTTCAGAGAAGAAGCGGGAAAAGAAACCTGCAAAGAACTTAATAAAAAACTAGCTAAATACAGCGTTATAAGATACCCAGACGCGAAGGTAACAGGAAAAGAAGCTCAAAAGATTCTAAGATTTGCTCAAAAGTTCATAGAAGAATGCTCAAACATTCTGAAAAAATAAATCTTGCGTCCTTCTTTTCTGAACGTTTTGTTCATAGCCTGAAGTATTTCTTTAGAATTTCTTTTCTTTCCTTGATTTTCTCTGGGTCGCTGGTTATGTGGGGTTCTTCCACTGCATCTCTGAATCTTGATGGAACCCTTTCTTTATCTTGGAAGAAGCTCTTGATAGCTTTCTCTATCTCAGTGTGTTTTCTTTTTCTCCAGGCGTATAGACGATCTTCTTCAATGAATATCTTATCGTTTTCTTCTTTGAATCTATTCGCGTGTTTTTTCTTGTAGATTGGTGGTCCTCTGTGTTTCTCGTATTTGGGGAGTTCCATGGATCTGATATCTAAGAGAATTTCTGCTTTTTCTTCTTCATCTGTCCAGTGAACCGCTTTATAGATGTGGAATTCCTGGCTGTTCAATTCTTTCTCTAGGTCTTCTTGGAGTTTACGTAGTTGTGACCACGCGATCTCTTCCACCGTGTCTTCTGGATAGGGTAAATCCACTAGAACCATGTTCTTGTTCTCGAGCACGTTTTTGTCTATCTCTACTTCTTGCTCGAAGTTCTCTCTATTGAAGTTTTCCAGGAGTTCTCTGGATTTTGCTATGAATCTACCGAGTTTCTCTTTAGATAGAGCTGCTGCAACGTTTCTCTCTGGGTCAACAGGATCAATAACTACTAGTGGATCATCGAATTCTTCTTCTCCATGTTCCTCTATGTCTATTTTTTCTCCTTTTTCCCATTCGCTAGCTGCCTTAAGAATCTCTTTAAATGAACCGTATTTTAATATGAGTAATTCGCATAGGTAGCCGGAGAATCCTCTTACTTTCTCTTTGGCTCCGTAGCACTCTATGTTCTTCATGAATCTCTTCAGAACTCTGGCTTCTTCTTTATCTTCTTCAGTTAATCTTTCCTGGAGATATTCGTTGTGTAGGGGGCTTCGATCCACAGCTGACTTTGGTTTGTCTTTTGTTTTGTAGCATGGAACTACCTCTATCTCTATTCCATTCTTCTCTCCCTTCACGTATGGGTGCTCGGCGTAATGTACTCTTGGGTTGTATCCTTCTAGGGTTTTCTTTCCTATTTCTATTCCTTTCTCTTCTAGTTCCTCTCTATCCATGTCTTTCGGCATGTAGAAGAATATATCTATGTCTATATCTCCTGGGAGGTAGGTTCCTCTTGATGTGGAGCCAACTGAGATTGATTCGTAGCCTTCTTCCTCTATTCGCTGTTTTATCTTTTTCTTTATCTGTCTGATTTTTTTCTCTGTTTCTTCACTTGGTTTTAGCGATTTCTTTATCTCTTCGAGCATATGTTTATTAAAGAAATTCCATTTTAATATAAACAATGGCTGATGAAGTTCTTGAGAAAAGGGAAACAGGGAAGATCATACAGAATGATCCCTGGAACAGGTACGAGGTAGAGAAACCTGATTTGCTTGAAAAGGAAGAAGAGTTCATTAAACTAGTAGAGAGAACTCTTGAAGAGGAAAAATCCACTAAAGACCTTAGTATGATCTACATAGAAGATAAAGAGAAAGAAGACTTCATAGAAAGAGTCAATGACCTTGAGGAAGTTATTCCTGATAGAATGGAGTCAATAACACCTAGTGAAGATGTCCAAGAAAGAGTCTCTGAATTCATAGAGGAAGTTGCACCCTATGTGGAGAATGTGGAAGAGGTTTCAAGAAGACTTCTCAATGACTTGATAGGTCTGGGGAAGATAGCTATATTGATGAAAGATGATAATTTAGAGGAGATAATGGTTAACGAAGCAGGTTCTCCCTTATTCGTGTTCGATAGAGGCTATGGAGTATGTGAGACAAATGTATCTCTTGATGAGAGGGAAATAGATCTCTTGGTAGGTAGAATAGCTGACTTCGTTGACAAGGATATATCGGAAGGGGAACCTCTTCTGGACGCTCGCCTGCCCGATGGATCCAGGGTAAATGCTACAAGGCCACCTGCTTCGCCGGACTCCTATACATTGACAATAAGAAAGTTCCGTAGAAAACCATTCACAATAACTGAATTGATTAAAAACGGTACAATTACTTCTGAATCAGCAGCATTCCTCTGGCTCTGTGTAGAAGGGATGAATGTGTTCCCTATGAATATGCTGATATCAGGAAGTACAGGAAGTGGTAAAACCACTACCTTAAACGCTTTATCTGTGTTCATACCTCCAGAAGACAGAATAGTTACAATAGAAGATACTCTGGAGCTTAATTTCTACGATAGGAGAAATTGGATTCGGCTTGAGTCAAGGTCAAACCAAAACGGAGAGGACCTGGATCTGAATGAACTTCTCAAGAACTCAATTAGAATGAGACCAGACAGAATAATAGTAGGAGAAGTAAGAGGTAAAGAGGCAGAAACAATGTTCACGGCGATGGATATAGGTCACCAAGGTATGATGAGCACTATACACGCTAACTCAGGTAAACAAACAATATTAAGGCTTCGAAGCGAACCTATGAATGTCCCAAAATCTATGTTCACTCTGTTGGATTTGATTGTAATGCAGCATAGAATGGACTTACCAGGACAAGGGTTGACAAGACAAATAACGCAGATATCAGAAGTCAAGGTAATGGGAGATCACGTTCTGTTGAACGATGTCTTCGAGTCCCCGGAGAAAGGTGAAGCTCTTGAAAGAACAGATCTACCAGCAGAGACAATAGAGAAACTCACTGAAAGAACAGATAAGTCAAAAGATGACGTAGAGAAAGAGTTAAAGATAAGAGAATCCATACTGGAGTACATGGTTGAAAACGATGTTGATTCCTACACTGAAATAAGAGACCTAGTTACAAGTTACTACGAGGGACCGGAAGAGGTCCTTGAAAAGATAGAAGAATAGTTAAAGCATTAATAGAACTATAGATAGAACTCCTATTCCTCCTGTAACTACAGCTAGGATGAGTAAGAGCTGTAGAGGAGTTAAACCCATTTTATTCGCTATTTCTTTTAACCTATTCTTCCTGTTTTTTTTCTTAGTTTCTTCTTTGTCTTCTGTTTCCTCTACTTCTTCGTGCTCTTCTATTTCTTCTGGTTCTTCTTCAGTTTCTTCTTTTTTTATGTGTTCTTCTTCTCTTAGGTATCTTACGCAGTGTTCTATGAATTCTTTTGAGTACCTGGTTTCTTCTGAGTACTTTTGGATATCTACTTTTCCATCTTCTTCTTTTAGTTTATGGAATATAGTTTTTACTGATTCTTTGTCAATATCTTTCTCTTCGCTTAGTATGTTGTATTCTCCGTCTGTTGGTGCTTCTTTTATTTCTTCACCGCTAGGTTTTCCTAGAGATTTTATTATCCATTTTGATTTCCATGAGAGAGCTATAAATAATCCTATCATTATGGAGGAGATTAACAGCAGGTAGATTAGTAGGGGGGTTCCTCCTGTTGATAGTAGGAAGGTAGTGGCTTCCATGTAGTTCCTATTTTGGCTTAGGTCTCCCTGTACTTCGACGTATTTGGGTTGTGGTTCTTCGTATATCTTTTCGTATCCTTCTGGCTTTTCTTTAATCCCTTTATGTGGATTGAGTGATTTCCATCCGTTTTCTCCTTTGGCTTCTATCCAGGCGTACTTGCTATCACCAGATTTTCCAATAATCATTTTGCAGGGTATTTTCTCTTCTATACATGTTTCTTTGTAGGCTAAGGCTGCCCCTAAACTATTTAAACTCTTTTTGGATATGTCTTCTCGGGTGATATGGGAGAACTCTCCTTTTTTCATTGTTTTTGAGTCTGATAGTTTTGATAATATCTCGCTTGTTTTTTCTTCCTTTGTTCCTTCTTCTGTTGGAAGGTCTACGGATCCTTTTGGTTTTATTAATGGGTTTTCGAGGTAGTTTGATTGTTTTGGGTTGAATTTGAAGCTGTGTTCTGAGTTCCAGATGTTTATTGGTGTTAAAACCGCTCGTAGAGATAGGGATTCGCCCGGTGGAACTCTTTTTAGGGTTTTTACTTCGTGGCTCTGTTTGTCTTTGAATGGGTTGCTTCCTACTGTGGTTTGAGGGATGTTTGAGGTTACTCCAAGTGAAAGTCCTTTCTTGTCTTGGTCCGTCATCACTGTGTACCGGTTGGTTTGGTTCTCGATCTGGCTAGGGTAGAATACCTTGTTGTCAGAGGGCCCTTGTAAGGGATAGTGTATGTTAACTGTTTTCTCTTGGCTTCCTTGGTTGTTTACTGTGGTTTGAAGGATTATCTTATCATCATGTATCTCTATGTCTTGGTTTATCTGAGTTTGTTGGACCTTTCCTTTCATTGTTATGGTGTATGAACCAGTTTCTTTTCTTATTAGATCTGATTTTCCTTCTGGAGTGTCTAAAATTACATTTGATCCTCCTATG
>CAYLXZ010000001.1:4932-24057 GCA_964388265.1 Microcaldota archaeon
AAGGGTGAGAAATCGTATTTGTCGTTTATGGTTATTTGGCCTCTTAAGTCGATTTTTTCATCTGATTCCGGTACTTCTAAAATGTAGTTATCCGTTACTAGCTTTGATTCTCCTTGGTAGGAGTCTACCTGGGTTATACTTAGTCCTAGGGTGGTTAGGATTGTTAGTGTGGTTATTATTTTCATCATGGTGTTTTTATTCATTTTTATCACAGTTTTACTTTTTTGATTGTTTCGTATGTGGGTCCGGAGCTCTTTAGATGGCTTTCTATTAGTTCAACTTCTTTTACTTCTGTGTCTTTGTAGTGTTTGCTGTATTCTTCTTTGAAGGCTTTTTTTATCTCTGGGTTGGGTTTGTTTTTGACTCTTGCTATGGTTACGTGTGGTTTGTAGACCTTGTCTCTTTCTTTGAATTCTTTGTTTATGTACGCTTTCTCTGTTTCTCGGGCTAGTTTCCTTATCTCTGGTGTGTTGACTCCTATCCATATTACTTTTATGAATTCTTGGTTTGGGAAGGCTCCTGTTTCTTCGAGTTTTGCGTTGAATGACCCGAACCCTTCTAGTTCTTCCAGTGCTTTCTCCGCGTCTTTTATTTTTTCTTCAGGTGTGTCTCCTAAGAACTTTAGGTTTATGTGTAGGTTTTCTTCTTTAACTGTCTTTGTTGAATTGAATTTCTCTAGGAAGTTTATTAGGTTTTTTATCTCTTTGTTTGGCTTTATTCTGATCCCTGTGAATAGTCTTCGGGACATGTATAATCAAATCATTATATATTTAAAAACTGTTGGGTTTCTTTCATATGAGTTTCAGGAGTTTGTAGTTTTCTTCGAGCATTGATTCGTCCTCTGTTTCAAGGAAACATCCTCCTTTGAAGTGTTTCTGCATGTTCTTTGTGACTTTATTGGGTTTCTTGGTGAATTGAGTTATTTCTTCTGCTGTTCCTGTTCCTTGGAATTTTTCCAGTGCTTCTTTGTCTGGCTCTTGGCTTAGATAGATATCTATTTCCTTGTCTTTGAGTTCTCTCTTTATTTTCCTTATTGTTTTCTTGGTCTGTTTTTCTGTTTCTCTCGTGATTTTCTCTGTATTGTTTAGTTTTTTCATTGATTTTATCAGCCCGATTAGGGAGAGGTTGTAGCTGAGTTGATTTATATTTATTTTTTCTTCTTTCTTGGTTTTTGTTTCCATGAAGGATAGTAGTTCTTTCTTTTTTTCCTTGATCTTGGTTTTTTTCTTCTTCATTATCTCTTTCGTTGTGTTTATTTCTTGTTTGAGTTTTTCATGGAATCTGGTTTCTTCTTCTAGGGGGTAGCTCGGTAGATTTAGGGATATTGTCTGCATTACTCCTTTTTTATCTCTCGGAACTGTCTCCATGTAGGTTAGGCTTTCTTTTAATCCTCCGTTGATTAGGTATATTGGCCTTGGCAGTTTCTCTGGGTTTTCTATTGGTTCTTCGTGTTTTATGCAGATGTTCGGGAACTTGAATGTGTTATCTTTATAGTCTCCTTTTTTGTAGGTTTCTAGGAATATTTCTTTGAATTTCTCTGCTTCTTCGCTGTATTCTTTGTAGGGTATACCTGTCTTTTCTCCTTTCACCACTGTTTCTTCTTCTTTCAATTCTTCAGGGATCTTTTGATCTAGGTTCACTGTGTAGGCCAGTGGGTGTGCGCTTACTTGGTTGAGTTCATAGAGAAAGGTCTGCGCTACCTGTTGAATTTCTTCTCTGTCTAGTTCCTTTAGGTATGGTGCTATTAAAGTATTTAATGAATCTATTGAGGTTCCGCCTGAGGTGTATCTCTTGGAGATTAGAAGTGACCTGGCTGCGTGTGAGGCTGCTACTTCTGGGTTTTGAGCTGGACCTGTTTCAACCACTTTTGGTATTTTGATTCCTTCTTTGAACAGGTTTCTCAGGTTGTTTTTGAGGGATATTGGCCTTGTTACGAATCCTTCGATGTTGTGGATGTGTATGTGTCCTTTTAGGTGCTCTTGGCTTAGTTTTCTGGGTAGTGCTTTTGTGAGCGTGTATTCTTTCAGTACTCTTGAGCTGAATTCTTCATGTAGTTTTGTGGGGTCGGATACTTCTTTTTCTTCTATTATCTTCTTTGTATCGTATATTGGGAGCCCTATCCGTGTGTAGTTTCTTTTTTCGTTTATATGTCTCTTTTCTAGGAGTTTGGCGTTCACCATTTCTCTTATCAGGGAGCTTGATATGTTCTGTAGTTTTAGTCTTCTTACGTCTTCGCTTATTTGGTCTGCTACTTCTTTTGCTACTGTTCTTGGTACGTAGGTTTCTCTTAATAGTGATTTAACTATTTTTTCTTTGTTGAATGGCTGTAGTTTTCCATCGGTTGTTCTAACTTCTATGGAGTGGTAGTTCCGGAATCTTTCCGCGGCTTCCTCGCTGTAGTTCTTTAAAGTTTCATATATTTTTCTCTGTATTTCTTCTTCCCCTATGTCTCCTTCTAGTTCGTCTTTAAGTTCTAGGGAGGTTTTTGAACCTATCCAGAAGTCTATTCCTGCTCTCTTGCATTTTTCCAGTACTTCATTCGGAGAAACCATACACTTAATTTAATGGAGTGATAATAATTAAATATATGGAGTTAGATGAAACTGATAGAGAAATCCTGGATATTTTGAAGAACACGGGAAGGATAAGTTATACTGAAATAGGGGATGAATTAGGTATAAGTGATGTTGCAGCGAAGAAGAGAATAAGTAAATTACAGGAAGAAGGTGTTATAGAGAATTTCACGGTTAATCTAGATTACTCCAAGCTAGGTAAATCTCTACATGGGTTCTTGTTAGTCAAGATCTCTCCTGAAATCAAGGAAAAAACCAGAGAGAAACTTCAGGGTAACGAGAAAGTCTTGAGGTTCTACAACACGATAGGAGAATACGATTTAATCATAGAAACAGCTTGTAAGGACCTGGATGAAGTGAAAGAGTTCACTGAAAGAGAAATAGGTAACTTAAAAGGAGTTCAGGAGATAAGAACAGCAATAGTCACGGGTCAGTGATCAACATGAAGATAGAGGCAAAAGTCAAACCCACCGAGAAACCAGAAAAACTGAAAAAAGCAATCCTAAAAGTCTTCCCAGACGCGGAGCTAGATTTCAATGAACAGGAAAACAAATTCAAAGGAGAAACCAGTTTCAAAGAATTCTGGGAAAAAGTAGAGGAACAGAAAATCAGGGATTCAATCCTAGAAGTACTCAAGAAAAACAAGAAGAATAAAAGAACCTATATAGATATAAGTAAGACAACAGCTGCTTCAGGTAAACTCTCCACCTACGTAGGGTCTTCACTAGGGAAAATACATCTGGTTATAGACTGGGAAGAAGCAGATCAAGTAATTCAAGAATTTAATTGACCATGATCCAGTTACACGTATGTAAAGAAATAAATAGGTGAATAGGGTTAATTTAAATATGAATCGATTCAAGGTTCTACTTTCACTATGTCTAGTTTTCACCACAGCCTTAGCAACGGTTCAAGTGGTTGACCCGGTTAATGAAACCTATGAACAGGGAGATGAAATCAACCTAAGGCAGAAACCCTATCAAACAGGGTACAACATTCTTCTAACGATCGAGAAAGACAAATGGATCAACTTAACATCTCCAGACTTCGATACGTATATCGAGGACCTGAACAACACACTTAAAATTTCACTAAGAAAAATTCCGTCTGAAAAAGGCAACTACTCCAGCGAAATAACATTCATAGGGGAAGACAACACAACACAGACCAATACCTTGCTCTATAGAGCTAAAAAAACCAAGCTACATGCCTACATGAAGTACCCCTTGAATAGAGAACTCCCTAAGAACGACACGGTCTCGATAGGAAAGGTTGCTCCAGGGCAAAGAATGACTCTCGTGCTTGGAAGAAAACTTAACTCAGGTCCATTCAAATGGGGAGAAGCAGAGGTAATCGGAAAGGAATCAAGCTACTACAACGTACCCAAAGACAAGGAACTCAACGAGATAATACCAGTAGAAACAATCCAGAAGAAGAACCTGCATAAAGAAAACCAAACCTACATAGCTCTAAATTTAGAGGCACCGGAAGAAACCGGTTCCTATGAATTCGAAATCAAGTTAAAATCCTTATTCAGCTTCCCAGCCACTAGGAAACTCTCAGTAGAAGTAGAGAAAGATGTATATAGCTTTGAAGTATCTGACTTAACGGCCACGGCAGGAGAACCCAATGAGATACCTGTATCCATAGAAAGTGACTCCATAGCTGTGGAGAAATTCACCTTCACACCACAGTCTCTACCTAAAGACTGGGTTATGGGTCCAAAAGGAAAAGAAGCCACCGAGATAAAAGTTAGAGCGGGAGAAGACAAGGAATCATCTCTACCTATACAAGTAGATCAAGAAGGAATGTATGAGGCATCTTACAGAGTCATGGATCGAGGAGGCAGGTTTGTTGGAACTTACTCTTCGGAGATCTATGTGAAACCTACGATTAAATCAAAGTTAGGTGGATTCAAGAAAGGACATAGCCTAACATTACCAATATTACAGCCGTTCTATTCTTTATTCAGTCTTCTAGGGTAGTTGAATCTGGTTTGGTGTTTTTATTGTAGTTTCTTGTAGTTTTTTTCTTCTAGTTTGTCAAGAAAGTCTTTGATTCTTTTTTCTTTTACATTGAGGTTTTCTCTTAGTTCTTTTTCCAGTTGTTTTTTTGATTTGTTCTCTGTTTTGTTTCTCTGAAGCCATTTAAGAACTTTTTTCTGATCTTTAGATATTTTGAATTCTTCTTTTGAACCTGTTAGGCCTATTTGCAGGTACGGTTGGTGTGGTTTTCTAACTTTTTCACTATATTTAAGAGGCATCTTTGCTATCTTCTGCTTTACTCTTGATGTAGGTTCTTCTATTCCTGCTTTATGTAGCTCGGTTGAGATCCTGCTAGCGACATTGCCTATTCCTTTTTCTTCTGCTTCTCCTTTTTCAAGAAGCTCTTTAGCTCTTTTTTCAACGATTTCATCTACTGAGAGTTCTTTTTCTTCTTTCCATTTTCTGTATTTCTTTATTCTCTTCTTCTCCTTTTTACTGAGTTTTCCACCCATCTCGTTTCACTCTATCTTGTTTAACGGCTTAGTTATAAAAAATCTTTACGGTTCTCTGGAAATCTTGTGATGATGGAAGGTTTGTATAAACCTATCTTTTATAAATTTATTCTTCCTTATCTAAATGTGACTAAACATGAATCATAATAAACTCACCATAACTATCTTGATGGTAATACTAATATTCCCTGTAGCAGTGAATGCTTCTTATCAAGAAGGATCACCATGGCCAAGATTCGGACGAAACAACACTGGACAGGCTAGAAGCCCTTATTACACTAGTCATATAAACGGAACAGAGAAGTGGAGTTTCTCTACAGGTGATTATGTGGTTTCTTCTCCTGCTGTTGGTGGTGATGGTACTGTTTATGTAGGTTCAGATGATGGTAATGTGTATGCTTTGAATGGTTCTACTGGTTCTGAGATCTGGAACTTCACTACAGGTGGTGATGTGCATTATTCTTCTCCTGCTGTTGGTGGTGATGGTACTGTCTATATAGGTTCAGTTGATGGTAATGTGTATGCTTTGAATGGTAGTGATGGTTCTGAGATCTGGAACTTCACCACAGGTGACGGTGTGGATTCTTCTCCTGCTATAGGTGCTGATGGTACTGTCTACATTGGCTCTGAGGATAATCATGTGTATGCTTTGGATGGTTCTACTGGTTCTGAGATCTGGAACTTCACCACAGGTAATGATGTGCGTTCTTCTCCTGCTATTGGTTCAGATGGCACTATCTATATAGGTTCATATGATCATAATGTGTATGCGTTGACAGGGAAATATAATAACCTGACAACCAACTCTACAACTGGTGGGTCGGTAGATGACCCAGGGGAAGGTGAGTTTAATTATGCAGATGGAATAGAAGTCACCTTAAGCGCTTCCAGTGACACAGGCTACAACTTTAGTGAATGGACTGGGGACACGGCGAGTATAGCTGATGTGAATTCCCCTGATACAACTATAACCATGAATGACGATTACAGCATAACAGCGAACTTCCAAGAAGAAACCACAGAAGAAGAACCACAACAAATAACCGCAACCACCACAACAGCACCAGCACTAACTCTTATACTAGTAATCGGGTTATTCCTCGCATCGATAGGATTCTACGTAGTTAATAAAGAGTAAGTTAAGAAAGACAAAGAAACTTCCCTATTTATAAAGTTCCCGAGACCCATAATAGATACATGTCCCTAGCAAGAGAAGCGATTGACAGAATTCTAAATCAAGATATAGAAGACACAGAAGAGATAGAGAAACTTAAGAAAGATCTATCGCGGAAGCATGGTCTAGAGAGAATACCTAAAAACAGCGAGATACTTGAAAAAGCAACTGAAGAAGAGAAAAAGAAACTCAGACCAATTCTAAAGAAGAAACCAACCAGGACAATGTCAGGCGTGTCCGTGATAGCTATAATGACGGAGCCACTTGAATGTCCAGGAGAATGCGTATACTGCCCAGGTGGAATAGAACAAGAGTCACCTAAGAGCTACACGGGAGAAGAACCAGCGGCAATGAGAGCAGAAAAAAACCAATACAATGCAAAAAAACAAGTGGAAAATCGATTAAAGCAACTCAAAGACATAGGGCATCCAACCGACAAGATAGAGTTAATCCTCATGGGAGGAACCCTACCAGCACACCCAGAATACCAAGAGAAATTCGTTAAAGGAGCATTAGATGGATTAAACCAAGAAGAATCTTCTTCACTGGAAGAAGCAATAGAGAAAAACGAAACCACGGAACACAGATGCGTAGGAATGACATTCGAAACTCGTCCAGACCACTGCAAGCAAAAACACGTGGATAAAATACTGGAACTAGGAGGAACCCGAATAGAGATAGGAGTACAGCATCCAGATAACAGCATCTACAAGAAAATAAAGAGAAAACATACTGTGAAAGACGTAGAAGAAGCAACAAAAGCAACAAGAACATCTTTACTCAAAATAAACTACCACCTAATGCCCAATCTCCCAGGCTCGAACCCAGAGAAAGACCTCAAGATGTTCAAAGAAATATTCCAAGACAAGAGATACAAGCCAGATATGCTCAAGATATATCCCACGCTACTTACAGACCCAGAAAAAATTCCAACAGGCAAAACAAAGCTACATGATTTATGGGAAAATGGTGAATGGAGTTACTATGGGGAAGAAGAAACAATAGATCTACTAGCCAAAGCTAGGAAGCATATACCGAAATACGTGAGGGTGATGAGAACACAGAGAGACATACCAGCCAAATTAATCAAAAAAGGAGTAACCTCAAGCAACTTAAGGCAACTAGTAGATAAAAAAGCAGAGGAACTTGGAATAGACACACGTGAAATAAGATACAGAGAGATAAGAGACCAAGAACCAGACAAAACAAAGCTCATGGTAAAGAAATACAGAACCAAAGGAACCACAGAGAGATTCATATCAATAGAAGACACAGAGAAAGATAAAATAATCGGATTCACCAGACTAAGCTTCCCGGAAGAATCGAAAAGGCCAGAGATAGATTCAGAAACAGCTGGAATAAGAGAACTACACGTATACGGACCATCACAACCAATAGGATCAGGAAAGAAAGGAAAAATACAGCACAGTGGCTACGGAGAAAAACTCCTCCAAAAAGCCGAAGAGATAGCCAGAAAACACGGAAAAGACAAAATGCTCATCACCTCCGGAATCGGAGCCAGAGAATACTACAAGAAAAAAGGATATAAGACAGAAGAACCATATATGAAAAAGGAGCTCTAGAGGATTCTCATGACATACACCGAAAAAATCCAGAAGAAGCTGAAAGAAGAAAACATATCCACGATGGACAGAATCAAAGTAGAAAAACAAGAAAACACCTACAAAGGAACACTGATGCCTAACACAGCAATGAGCGATCCAGAATCCCTTACAATAAAACTAGATAACGGATACAACATAGGAATAGAATACAGCAACCAAACCAAGATAAAGAAACTAGAAACCATAGAGAAAAAACAGAAAAGAACAGAGATAGAACAAGATGAATCCAAACCACCTATATCAATTCTTTCAACAGGAGGAACAATCTCCAGCAAAGTAGACTACGAAACAGGAGGAGTAAAACCAGCTTTAACCGCTGAAGAGATAATAGCCGATATCCCAGAAGTCACAGACCACGCTTACATCCGAAACTACGAGCAAATAACACAGAAACTCAGCGAAGACATAGACTCCGAAACATGGAAAGAAATCGCAGAAGCCGTAAAGAAAGAACTTAACAACGGGTCAAGAGGAGTAATAATAACACACGGAACCGACACAATGCACTACACATCAGCAGCACTATCCTTCATGCTAGAAGACCTTTCAAAACCAGTAGTGTTAACAGGAGCGCAAAGATCAATAGATAGAGGATCAACAGACGCAGCCATGAACCTAACCTGCTCCGCAATAGCCGCAGCAAAGAGCGATATAGGAGAAGTAGGTATAGTGATGCATGACACCATGAATGACGATCACTGCAACTACATCAGAGGAGTAAACGCAAAGAAGATGCACACAAGCAGAAGAGACACATTCAGACCAATAAACGACCTGCCAATAGCCAAGATAAAGCCAAACGGAGAAATAGAAGAAATCCAGGACCACGTAGAATACAAAAACAAAGAAACAAAAACCAGAGCACGGTTCGAAGAAAAAGTAACCATACTAAAAGCCTATCCAGAATCAGATCCAGATATAATAAACCACTATGAGGAAAAAGACTACAAAGGATACATCATAGAAGGCACAGGACTAGGACACGTACCAACACAAGCAGAAAAAACATGGATACCCAAGATAAAACAATTAACAAAGGAAGGAAAACCCGTTATAGGAACATCACAATGCACCTACGGACGAGTCAACCCAAACGTATACGCCAACCTAAGAAAACTATACCACGAAGCCGGAGCAACACCAGGAGAAAACATGACAACCGAAACAGCGTACGTGAAGCTAGGATGGCTCCTCGCAACAGAAAATAACCAAGATAAAATTAAAGAAAAAATGCAGAAAGATCTGAGAGGAGAGATAAAAGACAGATCTCTACCAAATACATTCTTATATTGAGGTGGTTGAACTTGAATGCTGGAGACGAAGACCAAAGAATCGTGATTGGTTTAACCGGGTACCACAGATCCGGAAAAGACACAGTAGCCGACTACATAGAAGAAGAATACGGGTTCAACACCCTGACCTTCTCCGACGCCTTGAAAAAGAGACTAAAAGAGAAAGGTAAAGAGATAACCAAGATGAATATGTCCAAAGAAGGAGACGAATTAAGAGAAGAAGCAGGAAGAGCAGCAATAGCAAAAGTACTCTACGGGATGATAGAAGAAAAAGGATGGAAGAAAGTAGTTATGAACGGGTTCCTATCCCCAGAAGAAGTGGACTACATCAGGAACGAGGTCATGAACTTCCATCTAATAGAAGTGCAAGCAGCACCAATGAAGAGATTCAAAAGAAGAAGCGAAGACGAACCAGACAACGAAGAAGAATTCTTCGAAAGAGACGAAAGAGATAAAGAACTAAAGGGCGCGGACAAGGTCATGGAGATGAGTGACTACGTAATACACAACAACTCAGACCTAGAAAACCTACACCAAGAAGTGGACTACGTCATGGCCGACATAGGCATAGACAAAAAGTGATGAAAAATGAAGAAAGACCCGGACTACAAAGAACTAGGATTAAAAGTAGGGCTGGAGTTCCATCAACGCCTGGACACGGATAAACTGTTCTGCAGCTGCAGCTCCCAGGTAAAAGACCAAGAACCTGAGAAAAAAATAGAGAGACAGATAAGGCCGTCAGCCGGAGAACTCGGAGAAACCGACCCCGCAGCACTAAAAGAAGCTATAAAAGGAAAGAACTTCATCTACGACATACACAAAGACTCCACATGTCTAGTTGAAACAGATTCAGAGCCACCTCACCCAATAGACAACGAAGCATTCAATCTATCACTCAAAATAGCCAAGATGCTTAACTGCAAGCTACACGACGAGATACACGTAATGAGAAAAACCGTGGTAGACGGATCAAACACCACAGGATTTCAAAGAACCGCGATGATAGGACAAGAAGGACACATAGACAAACCAGTGGAAACAGAGATAGAAGGAGTATTCCTAGAAGAAGAATCAGCAGGCATAGTAGGAGAAACCAAGGGAAAGAAGGAGTACAGGCTAGATCGACTGGGAATACCGCTAGTTGAGATAGCAACAGGAATAATACAAGGAAAACCAGAAGAGATCAAAGAAACAGCCCTGAGAATAGGAACCATGCTGAGAACCACGGGGAAAGTAAAAAGAGGCTTAGGAACCATTAGACAAGATTTAAATATATCCATAGAGAAAGGGAACAGAGTAGAAGTCAAAGGAGTACAAGAAATAGACTTACTAGAAGAAATGATACGCAACGAAGTCAAAAGACAGATTAAACTAATCGAAATTAAAGAAGAGTTATCTTCACGAGGAATAGAAGAAATAGATCCCGAGATAAAAGATTTCACTGAATATTTCGAAGAAAGAGCCCCTGGATTCATGAAAAAAGCCATAGAAAAAGGCGGAGGAGTATACGGATACATCCTAGAGAACTTCAAAGGAATTCTAGGAAAAGAACTACTACCAGACCATAGATTCGGAACAGAACTAGCAGATATAGCCAAGACACTAGGAATAAAAGGAATAATCCACACAGACGAAGACCTCTCAAGCTACGGAATAGAAGAAAACATCGAAGAGATAAAAATAGAAGAAGATCTAGATGAAGAAGACAGCATCTTAATAATATCTCACAAGGATCCAGAGAAAGCTAAAGATGTTTTAAGAGAAATAAGGAAGAGAATAAATCAAGCCACTGAAGAAGTTCCACAAGAGACTAGAAAAGCTCTTGAAGATGGAACCACACAGTACCTCAGACCGCTTGGCGGAGAGAAGAGAATGTATCCGGAGACGGATATCCCAGCGGTTAAGCTAACTTCCGAGCACCGTGAAAGAGCAGAGGAGATTCCACCAGAGCCGGAGGAGATAGTTAAATCCTTGGAAGAATCAGGAATGAGTGAGGAACTAGCTAATCAATCTCTAAAATCACCTTACATAAACGTGATCAGAAACCTTATTGAGGAGATGGATGTGGATCCAACTACTGTAGCCACCACATTCACAGCTAAGATAAAAGAAATCGAAGAAAACATAGATCAACTCACGGAAGAGCACTTCAGAGAGATATTCAGAGCCCTAGAAGAAGATAAGTTCCCGAAAGACGGGTTAAAAGAAGTTTTGAAAGCAAAATCAAAGGACAAAGATACTGATATAGAGAGATTAATAGAAGAAAAGAATCTAGGTAAGGTTTCAGAGGAAGAGATAGAGGAAGCTATTGAAAAGAAGATAGAAGAGAAAAAAGATCTCGTGGAAGAGAATTCACATAGAGCCTTCAAGGTAATAATGGGAGAGATCATGAGCCAATATCAAGGTAAGGTCAATGGAGAAACAGTATCTAAGATTCTTAAACAGAGACTCAATCAATGAAATTAGGAATTTACCTTAATTCTCTTTTTCATCTTACACGCCTTACATACCTCTCCACTGGTGGGCTCTCCACATTCACTGCATTCGTTTATCTCTCCAGTTTCTTTTTTATAGTGTTTTCTGAGGGCTGGTAGCATCTTATCGTAGCTGGATAGGATGGAGAACTTTGCTCCAGGTTGGTTTCTCTCTAGGTTGTTTAAGTAGTTTCTTGTTGAGAGCCTGTAATCTGAGTTGGCGTAGGGGCATCCTTTATCCTCGAAGTCTATGTTATTAACTAAGGCGTATACGGTGTTTTCTTTTTCAGAGCATCTTCTTATTGGCTTTATCCGTGGAATGAATTTTTCATGGTTCTTGAAACCGGTTACTGGACCCATTCTAGCCAGTCTCTTTGGTTCTCCACGTATGATGTTCATGAAAACTGTCTGGGTTTCATCATCGAGGTTATGGCCTGTGGCTATCTTATCGCAGTCTAGTTCTCTTGCTTTCTTGTTCAGTAGCTGTCGTCTGAATACTCCGCAGTAGCTGCATGAGTCTTCTTCCTCTTCTTCAGTTATTTCGTCTATCGTGGCTCCGTATTCTTCTCTATAGGAGTATATCTCTAGGTCTATATCTTTATCTTGGGCGAATTTCTTGGTCTTTTTCAGGGCTTTATCTCTGTATCCTTTGACACCTTCGTTCACCGTGATAATAACTAGATTTCTATGTAGCTTGTTAAGAACGTTAGCCATGCTGAGTGAGTCTTTCCCACCTGAAACCGCTAGAGCTAGTCTATCATCTGTCTCTAGCATGTTGTATTTCCTCAGAGTCTTTCTAACTCTTTTTTCATAGAGTTGAGAAAAGCAGTTTCCACAGTATCTTTCATCCATGTACTTCAGGTCTATAACTGCTTCGTTTTCTCCGCATTTACTACATTTAATCATTTAACCACTGCTCGTGACTGAGTATACTTTGATTTCATCGTTCTCTTTTATTTTTCTTTCTTCAACCACTGGTTTGCCGTTGATTGTTACTACATGGGTAACTGGATTCAGGTTTTTTTCTTCTAGCAGGTCTTTTACTTCCTTCATTTTATTCACTGGTTATTCTTCTTGTTTTCTCCATGTCATCGGTCCTTAGAGCTATCTTTAGTTCGTTATCCACTCTTTCTATGATGTAGATGGACTCGATGTTTATGTCTTTATGTGCTAGTTTCCTTGTTAGTTTACCTAGTTCTCCTGGCCGGTCTCTAAGTGTAACGGAGAGAATGTCGGTTACTTCTGGTTTGAATCCAGATTTCTTTAACGATCTTTCTGCTGTTTCAGGGTCACTAGTAACGAAATGGAAGGTTCCTTTGGAATCCAGGCCTTTACCGAACATCGCGTCTATGTTAACTCCTACTTTGCCTAGTTCTGTGCAGGTTTTAGCTAGTTTACCTGGTTTGTTCTCTAAATCTAGTGTAATTGGTGTAATCGAATCACCTCGGTTTTTATTGGTCTTTCAGGATCTTTGAATCTTTCCATACTACGTCTAGGAAGTTTTTAACGTGCTGTGCCATCTCTTCGTTGTCCACCCATACTCCTACTGCTGGTAGCTTGGGTGCTATTATAACTTCCTCTTCATCTGAAACTATGTCTATTCCATGGATCTTCTCTCTTGTTCTTACCATGGCTACCTCTCTCAGTTCTTCGAACTCTTCGTTTTCTTCTGTTGATATTTTTATCTTTACTCCTTTTTTCTTTGCTTCCTCCAGGTCTTCGTACAGTTCCTGTATGAATATGTCTGCGTCGGGTGAATTTATGAATAATTGGTTGTCTGCTCGGTCTATAACGTCCTTCATTTTCTTTATAACTGAATCATATCCTTTTACTCCCCATACTAGGGTTGGGAAGGTATCTGCCTTTTCTTCTCCCTGTAAATCATTCAGTTTACCTATTGCGTCCTCTCTAGATCTCTCTAGCTTCTTTTTCTTCTGTTCTTCTATCTCTTTCAACGTGTTCTCAGGATCCAGTGCCTTGAATAGCTGTGGTCTGCCTTTCTGAACTTCTACTAGTCCTTTCTTGTTCAGTTTCTCCAGAACGGAGTACAGGTTGGATCTTGGGACATCGCAGAGTTGAGATAACTCAGTTACTGAGGATGCTTTTCCTGCTGAAACTAATGCGGCGTAGGCTTTTGACTCGTATTCGGATAAGCCGAAGTTCTCAAGGTCATCTATTAATTCAGAGTTCAACTGGATACCTCCCAATGCTGTTGTTGTGGTTACAACAATATATTTTTTAAGGTTCTACATTATAAAGGTATCTGGTAAGATGGATATCCGGAGAGAGAAAATCTACCCAGAAGACGATTTAGCTAACACTGAATACGGAGACATATCAATTAGCAAGAACGCAGGAGTAGACGAAGAAAACATAGAGAGTTTTATAGACTCCTTGATAGAGGAAGGAGAAACTCCTTTCAGGTTAGTGGAGTCACTCTGCCCTGAATGCGCTGAAGAGGAAAAGTTCAGCAAAATGAAGCTACCAGCCGTCCTATACGTGGAAGACGAGAAAGTTAAGATGAAGAAAGAGTGCTCAGAACATGGGTTGACTGAATCTATTTACTGGGAAAATGCGGACATGTACTTCGAAGCCTCCAGACACAGTGACTGGAAAGGAGTAAGGCGAGAAAATCCGGATATTGACATAGATGAAGAAAACGTGAACTGTCCCATGAACTGCGGAATATGCAGCAAACACAAATCTCACACCAATCTAGGGAATATCGCTGTGACCAATAGATGTCCATTAAACTGCTTCTACTGCTTCTTCTTCGCAAAAGAAGGAGAACCAATCTACGAACCAAGTCAAGCGCAGATAAGAGATATGTTAAAGCAGATGAAACAGGAAGAGCCAGTGGGAACCAACGCAGTGCAGATAACAGGAGGAGAACCACTAGTAAGAGATGACATAACCGATGTGGTTAAAATAGCTAAAGAAGAAGGATACGACCACGTACAAATCAACACCGAAGGAATCGACATATCACAAGATCCAGAGCTAACGCAGGAACTCGTAGATGCAGGAGCCAACGTATTCTACCTGAGCTTTGATGGGCCAGACCCAGAAGTAAATCCAAAGAACTACTGGGAAGCCCCAGACGCAATACAGAACTTCAGAGAAGCAGGCGCTGGAGTAGTATTCGTGCCAACAATCATAAACGGACATAACGATGACCAAGTAGGAGACATACTTAGATTCGCAGCACAAAACGTGGACACCGTGAGAGGAATAAGCTACCAGCCAGTTAGCCTAGTAGGAAGAATGCCAAAAAGCCAAAGAGAAAAACAAAGAATCACAAACCCAGGCGTGATAAATAAAATCGAAGAACAGACAGACGGAGCACTAAAAAAAGAAGACTGGTACCCAATACCCTCAGTAACACAGATAAGCGACCTTATAGGCCAATTCACAGGAGAAGAAGAATACAGACTAAGCCCACACTTCGCCTGCGGAATGGCAACATACGTATTCATAGACGAAGAAAACAATGAAATAGTTCCGATCACAAGATTCCTAGATGTCGATGGACTATTCAAATACATAGAGAAACTCAACAAGAAAGTAGAAGGATCAACATTCAAGAAACTTGCCAAAACAACAGCAGGAGTAAAACTACTGCTTAAAATAAGGAAGTTCATAGACGAGGAAAAACAACCTGAAGGACTAAACCTAAAGAAAGCATTGAGAAAAGCCATAACGGCAAGGGACTACAGAGCACTATCAGAGTTCCATCACAAATCACTATTCGTTGGGATGATGCACTTCCAAGACCCATACAACTACGACGTGGACAGAGTAGAAAGATGCGTGATACACTACGCAATGCCAGACAACAGAGTAATTCCATTCTGCGCATTCAACGTGCTACCAGAACTGTACAGAGACAAAGTGCAGAGAAGATTCAGCATGGAGCCAGAGGAATGGGAAGAAAGAACAGGAAAGGAACTCAAGAACGACAACTACATCCGAGACCTATCAGAAGAAGAAAAACAAAGGATCCATGACTACTACGAAGAACAGCTTTCAAAAGCTCCAGGAGGACAACAGAATGACTGAAGCCTGGGTAGTTCAAGGATACAAAGACGAAGAATGGAAAGACATGAGCACAGAATGGAGAGACAAAAAACCCAGCAAAACACAAGCACTTCACCTATTCAAAGGAGTAAAAGATGAATTCAAGTCAATTCGGTTAATAAGAAGAACTGAAGAAGGAAAAAGAGTTCTATGGGAGAACAAAGACCTCCTAAACCAACAGATACCTATAGAAACAGTCAGGGATTAACATGACAAGAGAAAAAATAGGAACAGTGAAAGAATACAATGAAGAGAAATCAAAAATCAAGGTTCACCTCACAGAATCTCTTTCAGAACACGATGAGATAGCAGTGCTCGGACCAGTAGCCTATCAATCCCAAGAAGTAGACAAGATCACTAAAGATGGGAAAGAGGTAGAAGAAGCTGAAGAAAACGATGATGTAGAAATCTCTACAGATACTCAGGTCAGAGAAGGAACCTCAGTATACAGAATGAAATAGAGTCAATTAAAATCTAGCTCTTCTTAAGTTTATCTTTAATCTCTTTAAGTCTCTTCTTTCTTTTCTCTAGCTTCTGGATCTTATCTTCATTTCCAGTCTTCTTCGCTACATTCATCAAAGCATCAATCTTCCTGGATGACTTTCTAAGCGACTTGCTAGCTTCTTCCTTCGGCATGCTCTTCAGGGTTTTAACCGCTTTCTCTTCCTTCATCTTCCCTACAGAAGGATAGGTCTTTTTAGCTTTTTTATCACTTATCTTCCTGAACATCTTCTTCTTTTTCTCCTTCTTTTCCTTCTCTTTCTTGGAGAATATATCCATGTCTTCACCCTAATTATTATTAAATCGCTAGGTATATTAAAGACACCGTGACAGGTGAAGTAAATGAAACTATTAACCATACACTCCGACTACTTGAAGTACGAGGCCAAAAAGAAAGCTATCGACAGCGCCAAGGAACCAGAACAAAGAAAAGAAGATATAGATGAATGCCTCATAGCTTTCCAAGGAGTAGAGAAGGTAGATGAAGAAGACCCGGAGAAGATAGCTGAAAAAACCGTGGAAGAAATAAAAGACATAGTCAAGAAAGTCAACACAGACACAGTAGTACTCTACCCTTTCGTACATCTAACTGAAGATCCAGGATCACCTTCAACAGCCGTAAGAGTCCTTAACAAAGAAGAAAAACTACTCAAGGAAACTGATTTAGAGATACATAGATCACCGTTCGGCTGGTACAAAGCATTCGACCTAAAATGCAAAGGACACCCACTCGCCGAACTCAGCAGAAAGATAACATCAGAGGAGAAAGAAGAACCAGCTAAAGAAAGAGAAGGAGCCGAAGAGCTCCGTCAATTCATCATAATAGATAGAGAAGGAAAGGAACACGAGATTAATCCGGAGAGACCAGAAGAAATAGAGTTCCTCGATGACTCAAGAGAACACAATAACCTAAAGAAATACATAAAGTACGAAGAACAAGGACAACAAATAGAAGAAGAACCTCCTCACATTAAATTAATGAAAGAACACGAACTAGTAGACTACTGCGAAGTAAGCGATGCAGGACACTTCAAATGGCATCCAAAAGGACTCATAATAAAAGAATTAATCCTAGACTACCAAGATGAACTAGCAAGAGAATACGGAGCATTCAAAATACAAAACCCTCTCCTATACCGGCTGGGAGACGAAAGAACAGAGAAACTAATAGGAGAGTTCAACGAGAAAATATACTCCTGGGAAGAAGACGGCGATGAACTAGCCTTAAGACCAGCTTCCGATCCAGGGCAGTTCCCCTACGCTCAGAACCTAGATATAAGCTACAAACAACTCCCTTTAAAACAATATGAAGCTTCTCCATGTTTCAGAAA
This sequence comes from Microcaldota archaeon, assembly GCA_964388265.1. Taxonomy (GTDB): domain Archaea; phylum B1Sed10-29; class B1Sed10-29; order B1Sed10-29; family B1Sed10-29; genus CAYLXZ01. The sequence continues at coordinate 22,477 of CAYLXZ010000001.1, forward strand.
GGAACAAAGAGGAGAATTAACAGGCCTAAGAAGAGTAAGAAACTTCTTCATGACAGACATGCACACATTCACAGCAAACGAAGAAAAAGCCCAACAAGAATTCGAAGAACTATCATTCGTATGTAAAGACATAATGAATTCAGTTATAAGCAAAGGAGACTGGATAGTAACATGGACAGGAACAGAAGAATACTGGGAAAAAAACAAAGGATGGATAAAGAAAATAACAAAAGAAATGGAAGTACCAGGACTAGTTAGACTGTCAAAAGAAAGAACTCACTACTACGACATGAAGATAGACTATCAAGCCATACATCCACAAGGCACAGTAACCGAAGTTTCCACAGTCCAGATGGACAGAATAAACGGTGAAAGATTCAATATAAAATATACGGGAAAAGATAACAAACAACACCCCTGCACAATACTCCACTGCTCCACCTTTGGATCCATAGAAAGAACACTCTCCTTCATGCTAGAAGACGCACTAAGAGAAGATGGAAAAAACCCAATGCTCCCAATATGGCTATCACCAGCACAAGTCAGATTAATCCCAGTCAGCGAAGACTCAATGGAATACACAGAAAAAGTAGCAGACAAAATACAAAACGAAGACATAAGAGTAGACATAGATGATGAAGATGAATCCGTTGGAAAGAAGATAAGGAGAGCAGAGAAAGAATGGGTACCAGTAACGATAGTCATAGGACCAGACGAAGAAGAATCAGGAGTATTCGAACCAAGACTAAGAAAAGAAGACGAAGAAAAGAAGATGAGCCTAGAAGAAATACAGAACTACATCCACAAAGAAACTGCGGGCTATCCCTACAAACCGCTCCCACTACCAAAGAAACTCAGTGAAAGACCACAGTTCAGATAAACACCTACTCGTAGGTTATCACCAAGGAAACCCACTACTTTAGTGGTGGGTTTAAGCGAGAGGTATTTAAAGAATGAAGTTGTGGATAATAGTATATGGTTGTAATAAGAAAGGTTTGGGAAAGAACTAGCAATAACCAGAAGATGGTTACAATCCCAAAACATTCAGATATAGAGCCTGGAGACTATGTAAAGATCAAGAGGGTTAAAGATGAGGAAAACAATCAAAGCTAAAGTATCCGATGCAACAAACAACTCCAAGAAAAAAATCTTGGAGAAAGAATGGAATAAATGGAAAAACCTAAAGAAAGAAGTAAAGAAATGTAGAAAAGAAGGCTACTACGACATCCTAGATAACAAATACCAATTCTTCAAAACAGATGAGATACACGCCTCATACGTTTCACACGCAATAAATCAACTAAAAGGTCAGAATGAACCTCTGCCCCTAAGGAATGATTGTTTCAACATACAGAAAAGAGACACAGAATTAGTTCCTTTCTGGGGCTCCATACCTACAAAAGAGAGAAAAAGAGGAGTAAAAATCCCACTTGAAGTCCCTTACAGATACTACGATACTTTAGAGGATTGGGAGATTAAGGACTCTCATTTAATAAAGAAAGATAATGAATTCTGGATTTATATTACTGTTGAGAAGGAGATAGAGACCAAAAAAGAATATAACGGAGTTCTTGCTATAGA
>CAYLXZ010000001.1:24067-66813 GCA_964388265.1 Microcaldota archaeon
CTATCTCCGCAGATGGCTCCAAGAAACCGGGCACGACAGAGTAATAGATAGAATTTCAGATAAAGAGAAGAGAAAGGTAGAAGATCAAGCACACAAGATTTCAAGGAGAATAGTAGACAGAGCAAAGAAAAACAACCTATGTATAGCAGTTGGAGATGTAAAAAACCATAGAGATTCGGACTGGGGTAAGAAAGGAAATAGAAAACTACACTCTATGATCTCGCACAAGCTAAAGGAGTATATTAAGTACAAAGCGGAAGAGGAAGGAATTTATTGTGAAGTAGTGGATGAGAGCTATACAACGAAGAGTTGTTCAAGATGTGGTTATAAGAGAAATTCGAGACCCCAGAAACAATTTAAGTGTCCAGAATGTGGTTACAAGACCCACTCAGATATAAATGGAGCTAAGAACATTGGTAGACGAGGCTTGAGTAAGTTGGAAAATACCTCTATTCAAGTCAGGGGCTTTATTGACCAGCCCGAACCCTTGAAGAATAAAAAAAGACGACAAGTGGTTACAAATGGCTAGTGAACGAGAGGGAAACCAAAACCGAAAGGGAATCCCACCATCTTCAGACGTGAGAGGAGGTCAATTATATAAATGATCTATGTTTAATTAAAATGATAGAATGGGTTACCTCGACGAAGTCATAGAAGAATCAAAAGAAGAAAAAGAAGAAACAGAGAAAGAACAGCCAGAAGAAAAACCAACAAAGAAAGAAAAAGAACCTAAAGAAACAATTAAGGAACCCAAAGAGATAGAAAGGGGAAAAGAAAGATCAGAAGAAGAGGAAATAGAGGAAGAAAAATCCTCAGAAGTAGAAATAAAAGGAGAAAGAGAACTAATAACAAGCTACGATAACGTAAAAATCTACAAAGTAGAAGACGAACAACTACCAGTCTACGAAGTCCCAGTAATCAAACCCACAGGACCAGAGAAAAAAATAGTCAACACAATCAAAGAAGCAGCCACGAGGTTAATAACCCCATCAGCAGAACAATTCAGATCCCCAGAAAAGAAAAGAAGATTCTACTTCAAAAGAATAAAAGAAATAATAGAAGAAAACCCAGAACTCGGAGTACCAGACACCAAGATAGAATTCTACGCCGACATGGTAGTCCGACAAATGATAGGATACGGAGTAATAGACCCATTAGTCAGAGACAAAAAACTCGAAGAAGTAATGGTCATATCACCCGGAAAACCAGTCTACGCATTCCACAGAGAATACGGAATGATGAAAACCAACGTCAGATTCGCAAGCGAAAAAGAACTAAGAGACATAATAGACAGAATAGGAAGACAAGTAGGAAGAAGAGTAGACCGAAGCAATCCACTGCTCGACGCAAGACTACCAGACGGATCCAGAGTAAACGCAACAATCCAACCAATATCTCTAGACGGATCCACACTAACAATAAGAGAATTCAGAGAAGAACCAATAACAATCACAGACCTAATAAAATGGAACACTGTAACACCAGAAGCAGGAGCCTTCCTATGGCTAATGGCAGAAGGACTAGGAGTAAGACCAGCAAACACCCTGATCTCAGGAGGAACAGCCTCAGGAAAAACCACGACACTCAACGTCCTATGCAGCTTCATCCCAGAAAGAGAAAGAATAATAACCATAGAACAAACCGCAGAACTCAAACTACCAATCGAACACTGGATAAGACTAGAAACCCGTCCACCAGGACTAGAAGGAAAAGGAGAGATAGACATGGGAGCCCTAGTAGAAAACTCCCTGAGAATGAGACCAGACAGAATAACAGTAGGAGAAATAAGAGGAGAAGAAGCATTCAGCCTATTCACAGCCATGAATACAGGTCACGACGGTAGTTTTGGAACCGTACACGCCAACTCAGCTCAAGAAACCATCACAAGAGTAACAAGCCCACCAATGGACGTTCCAATAATAATGGCGAACGCCCTAGACATCATAATAATGCAGCAAAGAATAAACAGAAAAGGAGAAGGACTCACAAGAAGAGTAACACAAATATCAGAAGTCCAAAAAGTAAAAGAAAACGGAAAACCAGAACTAAACATATTATACGACTACGATCCAACAGAAGACAAACTCAAAAAACAAGAAAACCCATCCAGATACAAACAAGAAATCCTAAAATACACGGACCTATCAAAAGACGACCTAGAACAAGAACTAGAGGACAGAAAAGAACTACTAGAAAAACTAGCAAGAGAAAACATAAGAAAACTAGAAGATGTTAAAGAAGAAATAAGAAAATACAGGATGAAATAAAATGCCCGACGAAGACGAAGAACTAAAAAAACTACTAGAAGAGAAAAAATCAGGAGAAGAAGAGATAGATGAAGATACACTTAACAAAATCGTAGACCGAATGTCAGATAAATACGAAAAAGAAGGAGTCCTAGAAGAAGGAGAAGCACCGGAAAAAACAGAAGAACTTAGAAAACTAATGAGAGGAGAAAAAACCTATGAAGTAGGAGAATCATCAGCAAGACAGCTATCAGGATTTGACAACGCCGTTGTAAGATTCTTCGGAAAACTATACACTTCACTCGGCACTCCAATAGAGAAATTCGAAACATCACTCGAAAACAGCCTTGGAAGAGGACTAGAAAAGAAACTAAACGCAGCGAGAATGGACTACTCAGTAGAACAGTACCTAGCCCTAACCATCATATCCATGATAATAACCTCAGCAGCAACCTTCGGAGCACTATTCATACTATTTCTAATGGGAATACTCCCAATATTCATCCCCATAATTGGATCAATCTCAGCACTACTATTAGTCCTAGGACTAGCCTTGATTATACCTAGAAACAAAGCTAAAAAGATAGGTAACGAAGTGGAGAAAGAAATGACTTTACCACATCGCCACATGTCAATAGAGATTAGAGGAGGAGTAGGAATATACTATACCATACTATCAATAGCTAGCTCAGACTACGGTATACTCAGCAAAGGAGTCGAATGGATTCTCGGGAACATAGAGAAAGGAGTATCAACAGAAGATGCACTGGAAGCATGGTCAGAGAGAACAGAGAGTGAAAACGTAAGAAGAGTAGTTTCACACATCGTCAGAGCACTGAGAACAGGAGGAAACCTTTCAGATGTAATGATAGAGATCGCGGATGACGTTTCCTTCCAAAGAAGACAGAAGATAGCCGACTTCAGCGAAAAACTGAACCTCGTAGGGCTATTCCTAATGATGTCAGCAATCGTGTTCCCAATAATGATAGCAATACTAACCACAATAGGAAGCACCCCACAGATACAGAAATACCTAGGGTTCTTCGCCATATTCTCACCACAATTCCTAATGCTAGTGTTCTTCGTGATCGTACCAGGCCTACTATTCATATTCATGTACTACATCAAATCAAGCGACCCAGGAGCTGTCTAGAATGACGAGCATAAGAGGAGCATGGGAAAACTACAAAGAAACAGTAGCGTTCGCAGGAATAGAGATAAAGCCAATCTACCTAATCCTACTTACCTTGGTTCTAGCCATAGGAGGATTCATCCTAGGGCAATTCATAGACCTGACACTAGGTTTCCTACTTGCAATAGTCTTCATAGACCTCGGATTTGGACTACCGTCATTCATAGCCAAGAGAAAAATTGAAAAGATAGAGAAAAGCCTTCCCGATGTACTACACCACATGTCCACGACCTTGAAAACTGGTGGAACAGTAGAAACAGCCCTAAGAGAAGTCAGCAGAATGAAGTACGGTCCAATCACCACAGGACTCAAAAAAATGCTCAGAGAGATAAAGGAAGGATCCACATTCGAAAAATCACTCACCAAATTCGCGAAAGAATCCCGAAGCAAGCTCCTAAAGAGAACAAGCACGATAATAATAGCAGCTAGAAGAAGCGGAGGAGGACTAGTAGACACCCTAACAGCTATGAGCAGCGACATAAGAGCTATAAGAAGACTAAAATCAGAAAGAAAAACAAAGACACTTCTTCAATTCCTATTCATAATCACAACAGGATGCATAATAGCTCCATTCGTATTCGGAGTGGTGAAATCCGTGCTATCAGTACTGATAAGAGTAGGAGGACCAGCAGCTGGAGCATCAGGACTAGTAACCAGATTCGACTTCCTATTTAAAACCTATCTAATAATAGAATCCGCACTATCAACCCTAGGAGCAGTTCAAGTAAGAGATGGAAAGATGTCAAAAGCAGTACTCTACATACCAATACTCACACTTGTAACCTATGTAATCTACATGGTCATAGCATCTCAATTCCTAGCCATACTAGGAGGTGCCCAAGTAGCACAAGCTTCCTTCCTCTTCCTCTAATCATAACCTTTAAATATACAAAGACACTTTTACCAACTGAAGATTCAAATAAAACCTACTAAAAAATAGGAGGATAATTAAATGGATCAAAAAGCACAAGGCGCGCTCGAATACCTAATAATAACCGCAGCAGTACTAGCCATAGCAGCAGTAGTAGTAACAGTGATCTCAGGAGCATTCGGAGGAGGACAAGCATCAGCAGATGTAAGTCAAATCCAAGCAGACGCCGCAGACTGTTCTCAGGTACTAGCTAGCGAAGGAAAACCGATAGGAACCCCAGACGAAACACTATGCGGAGACATATGTGAAGCAGCAAAAAATACAGACAAAGCAACGACTACCACCGCAGCTGAAAACTCTCTTGGAAGTGATGTAACTGTATACGATGCGTGCATAGCTGGAAAAGCAGACTGGATAAGGCAAAAATCATAGAGAAAACCAAGACAAGAGGGAAGCCACTCAGGCAACCCTTCGTTTTTAACATCTAAACTATAAATAAACGGAACCTCTTCTAATACTTATGTGGATCTACCTATACCCAGCAGTAGCTCTAGTTTTCCTCATAGCCCTAAGCTACACAGACATAAAAAACAGGAAAGCACCACCAATACTAACCAACGGACTACTAGCAATCGGTATAACTCTACACGCAGCACAAACCATAATCTCCGGTGACCCAAACCCCCTACTCTACTCCGCATCAATAGCACTAGCCATGTTCACAGTATCCTACATCATCTACAGGCTAGGAGGATGGGCAGGAGGAGACGTAAAACTATTCACAGCCCTAGGAGCAATACTACCCTTCCACGGAGCAATAAGCCAACTAACCTACCCAGTACCCTACCCAATACTCATACTAGCAGCCTCCACAATATCCGCACTGCCATTCATACTAGGATACGGAATATACAAAACCATCAAAGAACGAAAAACCAAACTCAAAAAAGACATAATGAAATCCCTACCCAAATCCATATACTCAGGATTCATAATCCTAGCCACACTACACCTCACCAAGATAATAGGAATACATCCAATATCCACAGTGATAATAGCTCCAATGATCTACCTATCAAAACAACCAGGTTATCCGCTTACAGCCTTCCTAGCAACACTAACAATACTACAAACACCATCACAATCACTTCAAAACCTACTCTACTTCCTAACAATATCAATACTAGCAATAACAGGGATAAAAACATATAAATCAATAAAGAAAAACGTCCTAAGAGAAGAAAAATCCATCAAGGAGCTTGAAGAAGGAGAAATACCAGGAGAAGACGTATGGAAAAAAGAAGAAATAAAAAAGAAAGAACCTTCACTAACCCGATTCACTGAACCAGGAGAACTGATAATAGACTCCAGAAAAGCCCGAGGACTAACAAAACAAGAAATAAACACACTTAAGGAGAAAGAGATAGAGACATTGAAGGTGAAGAAAAGCCTGCCATTCATCCCAGTCCTAACAGGAGGGCTAGTAATTCTCCTAATTCTAGAAATCTTTATATAAGTAGAATGTCTTATCAATACAACATGGAAAACACATCCCAAACCAGTTTAGAATACCTGATAATGCTAGGTCTAGTCGTAGTGATCGCTACACTAGCAATGGTGCTCACCGGAAGAATATTCACAATAAAAGACTCCCTAATGAATTCAATAAAGGAATTCAGAGAAACCACACTCCAAATAAAGTGAAAAAAATGAATAACAAAGCCCAAGTAAGCTTCGAATACCTCATACTCATAGGAGTACTCATAGTAATAGCCGCACTCGTCATGGTACTATCGAAACACTACTTCACAGCCTCAGGATCAATCAAACAAACAGGAAAACTCTACTCTAACAAAACACTGGAAATGCTGGAGGTAAAAACATGAAAAAAGGCCAAATAACCATAGAATACCTATTAATACTCGTAGTGCTAATAATGCTATTCACAAACGTCTCAATGGACCTAATCCAATTCACAAGCAAAAACACACTACAAATGCAGACCAAAGAGATAGAAAAATCACACAACCAAACACTACAACACATCTCACAGTCAATCTCCCTACAAGCACCAGGAGCAAAACAAACAATGCTCCTCAACACCCCACCAGACTGCGCATACAACATGACAACAAAAAACATAACCCTAGAATGCAGAGAAGACACACCAAGCGAAAACTACACAGGAGAAACCATAGGGAAAACCACGGAGAAAGTACAGTACCTCAACCCAAGAACAATACCCCGAGGAGAATCAGCACAGATAACACTATATAAAACCGAGGGAACATAATGAACAAAGGACTAGCCTCCTTCGAATTCCTATTAATGCTAGGTCTAATCCTACTAATAACCTCAACACTAATAACAGATTCACTAAACCAATCAAAAAAAACCATGGTGTTCTCAACCTCCAAGTCAATGCTTCAGAGCAAGATAAACACCAAGTCACTGAACTCCACAGACTGCTCCAACCCACAGATAGAGTCCTACCAAGTACAAGAAAACACCCTCACATTCACCGTAGATCCACCCGAATGCCAAATAAACCCATCAAAAATAGCCGACCCAATAGAAAGAGACATATGTGGAGTCGAACCCAACCAAGATAACATCGTAAAATGCGGAAGCGAAGAATTCGAGGTGAACATACAATGAAGACAATAAAAAACAAATATAAAGAAAAATACGGAGACCTAGAACCCTACATAGCCCTAAAACTCCAAGTAAACATAATTGTAGCTCTACTGATAGCTATCCTAGCAACATTCACAAACCCAATGATACATTCACTGCAAATCCTTACACTAGCAGCGCTCATATACCTACTCACAGAAATCAAGTCACAGCACCACGAGAAACTAAAAAGATACACAGCAGTATTCACAACCCTATACATCGCAGTAGTTACAGTACCTATACTAATATCCAGATACACTCTACCAATATCCCCACAAGGCATCAACCTAATGCTAATGGCAATAATAAGTCTATTGGTTTTATTCATAGCACTAAGGACACTTACCAGCAAGAAAGGAGTAAAAGCAGAAGTAATACTAGCCAACGAAGAAATAGCAGTTGTACAACCAGAATACAAACTACTATCCGGAATAAAACCAAAGAAATATGTTGTAAAAAACAAAGGAGCAGAAAAAGAAGACCAAGTAATTGTTAACATATCCAAAACACCATTCAAAACACCCAAACCCAAGAGAGTGAAGGAAGTGATAACTTGAGAAAAGGACAAGTAACACTAGACCTACTGATGGCGGTTCTAATAACTCTATTCCTCCTAACCTGGATACAAGGATTCATAGAAATACAAACAACACAAACACAGACCCAAGGAATACACCAAGAAACATCCCAAGTAGCCATATCCACAGGATCCATAATGAACACATTCCAAGCACTAAACCCCCAGACAGGAGACTACTCAGAAGCAGCAACACTAAGAATAAAGAACATGCTCGAACCCGTGAACTCAACCCTAACCAAGAACCAAGAAGACAACCAAATAACCGTAACAACCTTCTACGGAGACAACCAAGCAACCTACAGCTACCCAGTACACGGAAACACCACCTACCAAGAAAACTGCTCAAATACAGGAGGTAAACCCTGTGTCAAGAAATAAAGGACAAGTATTCACACTAGACGTCCTAGCAGCAATACTAGGAATAACCATAATGCTAGGAATAACCGTACAATACCAAGGAATGATAAAAAACAAAGCCACCCAATCCCAATACCAAGAAATGAAAACCATAGCAAGCGACGCAGCACAGATAGCTGTGAAAAAAACCGCAGTCAAAGAACACAAAGCAAACACCCTGGACCCAGGAACCGACCTCTCCCAATTGATGAATGAATTAACAGGAGAAAAATACAGCTATGAGATAAAAGGAGCAATCACAGCCAACGAAGGAACCTGCAACGGGATGGAAGAGATAGCTAACTCACGTAGAATAGTTAAAAACGAATCACAAGAAATACAGAACCTCACAGTGGTGATATGCAATGGATAAAGGGGTAGTTTTCTCAATGGACACCGCCTACGCCATATTCATAATACTACTAGCCTCAGCCACAGTAATCACACTGCTAAACACATCAACCCAAACCAACCACCAATCACTCTACCTATCCAGAATAGCCAGAGACATACACGACACCAATATGTCCCTAGACGGAGAACTAAACACATCCAAAGTAAACTGGATAAAAATAAACAACTGCAGTGAAGAAAACCAAGTAGGAACACACAGAGCCGTAGTGTACAACGGAACAGGGGACCTAAAAACCACCACAACGGAGGTATGTCCAAAATGAAGAAAGGACTAGTAATCACAGGACTAGCTTTCATAATAGCAGTCATAGTAATAGCATCAGCCAACTACCTCGTAATAAGCAACCAAAACAAGAACAAAGCCAACGTAGTTAAAATGAAGATAGACGCAGTCACCAACAGAAACCAAGACATCAAATGGATAATAAACAACACGGTAGAAGAAGGAATAAACCAAGGAAGCAACTGCACGGAAACAACCCAAATAATCAAAAACAACCTACAACAAGCAATGGCAGATAACCTAACCAACATAGGACCAGTGAAAACACAGACATATTCCCTAGGAACAGACAACAGCACCTGTCCATATAACTTCACAGTAAACCTAGAATACAACGTAAAAACCAATAACGAAAATATATCTATAGAAAGAACCTTCTCCGAAAACTACAACTACTAACCAGAATTAACTCAAAACCTTCTAATTAATCCTTTAAATCACTCTATCTATATTTCCCCACATGGACAAATCAACAACACTAACCCTAGCAATCGCCATAACCGGCCTAATCCTACTACAAACCACCACAACCACAGACTACCCAAATAAAACCATAAAAGAAATAAAATCAAACTGCAAAGGAAAATTCACCACACAAGGAAAGATAATAAAAACATTCTACTCCGAAAAAGGAAACTACCTAGGCATAATCACTGGAGAAGAAGAACAAGCTCTCATAATGCTATCAGAGACCAAGACACTGCCAGGAAACCAAGTAAAAGTAAAAGGAAAAGCCTCAGGATACAGAGAACAATGTTTCCTCTTCCCAGAGAAAGTAAAGATAAAATGACCACTCCAATCACACTATCTATACTTGCAGGAACAGCCACAGGAACCGCTGCAGGGTTAATCCCAGGCCTACACACCAACAATATAGCTCCAGTGCTAATCACAGCGCCAATCGTACATCCAGGGCTATTCGCATTCATGACATCCGCAGCAGCAGGATTCACCATATCATCACACGTACCCTCAATACTCCTAGGCGCACCATCAGGAGAAAACATAGCAGTACTACCAGGACACAAACTAACAAACGCAGGAAAAGGAATAACAGCCATCTCCCTAGCACTAAAAGGCACATTCACCTCCATAATAATCACACCTATACTAGCCTCACTATTCATACTTCTAGCTCCAAAACTCTACCCACCACTATCAAGCCTCTTACCATTCATACTCATCCTAGTAACTCTGTTGGTGATCAAGAAACTACAAGGGATCTTAATAACAATCCTATCAGCCGCAGTAGGACTAACGGTCCTGAACGGAAACACAATAATGCCGATGCTCACCGGGTTCTTCGGAACAAGCACACTCATAATCTCACTGACCAGAAACAGGAAAATAAAGAAACAGGATCTAGAGAGCAAACCAGAATCTAAACCATGGAAAACAACGAGGTCAGCAGCACTATCCACAGCACTATCAGGGTTCTTCGGAGCAATACCAGCAGTATCAAGCGCAATAACAGCCACAGTAGGAAAAGCATTCGGAAAAATGAACAAAGAAGAATACTTATCCTTCATCGGAGCAAGCAACACAACCTACATCACAGTCTCTCTACTAGCGCTTGTAACACTAGGGAAAACCCGTTCAGGCACCACAGTAGCACTAGCAACAACCAAGTACCCACAGAATCCCTTCACCACCACACTCATCCTAGTTACATCGCTCTCAATATCATATATAGCGATAAAATCTCTACTACCCAAGATAGCGAAGACAATGAATCAACTGAACCATAGAAAACTAACCATCACAGCCTTATGCTTCCTAGTAATACTAAACATATATCTAACAAACATCCAAGGGTTAATAGTTCTCCTAACCTCAACATCCATAGGAATAACCACAGTTAAACTTAAAGCAAGCAGAATAAACTGCATGGCAAGCCTAACAATACCCACAGCACTACTCTTGCTCTAACCACGGAAAGAGATATAAAAATCCAGGAACCAAGGAAACCATGGAGATAAAGGAACAGACACTTCAAGACATACTAAGAGTAGCAAAGTCCTTTCACCCAAGAGAATCAGGAGGACTACTACTAGGCCGAAAAGAAATAGACGACTACGTACTAATACCAGGGAGATTCACAGCGAACAGCGTAAGCGTGAAACTCAACCAACTGCCTATCTACGTGAATAAACAAGGCACATTCCACAGCCATCCAACACCAAATGCCAACCCATCAAAAGCGGACCAACAGTTCTTCTCAAAGATGGGTAAATACCATTTAATAATCGCAAAACCCTATAACGAAGAATCCGTACAAGCCTACAACAACAGAGGCGAAAAAGAAGAAATACAGATAATTAACTCGGAGGAAGAAACATGAAGCTACTATTCACAGTCCTAGACGGAGCAGCCGGAAGACCAAACCCAGAACTAAATGGAAAAACACCCCTACAAGCAGCAGATACACCAGCATTAGATAAAATAGGACAAACATCTAGAGCTGGACAGATGACCGTGATTCCAGATACAGCTCCAGAAAGCGATTCAGCCGTCATAGCCCTACTCGGATACAACCCAGAGAAACACTACACTGGGAGAGGACCATTGGAAGCTATTGGATCAGGAATGGGATTTGAAGATGGAGACTTAGCTCTAAGATGCAACTTTGCTACTCTCAAAGACAATGAATTAATAGATAGAAGAGTAGCAAGATCCCTAACCTCAGAAGAAACTGAGAAACTCCAGGAGATAATAAACACAGAAGTCAATCTAGACAATACGGAGTTCGAATTCAAGTCAACACTCGGACACAGAGGAGCACTCATCATAAAATCAGATAAAGATCTAAGTCCAAAGATAACCAACACTGATCCAGCCTACGGTCGAAAAGGCCTTGTATCCACAGCAAAAGAAGAATACGAATCAAAACTCCAAAGATGCCAGCCAATGGAACCAGAAGCAAAAGAAACAGCCAAGATAGTGAACGAATTCGTACAAAAAACAATAAACGCATTAAAAAACCTAGATTTGAATGAGAGAAGAAGAGAAGAAGGCAAGCTACCAGCTACAGCAGTCATAACCAGGGACGCAGGGGTAAAAAAACCAGATTTCCCAGACATAAACAAAAGAGACAACGGAAAATGGACAATACTAGCCAACATGCCTCTAGAAAGAGGAGTAGCCAAAGGAGCTGGAATGAGCACAATAAAAGTAGAAGACGAAGAGGACTATGAAGAATGGATAAACAAAACCCTAGAAGCTATGGAGAACAACGACTACATCTACATACACCTAAAAGGACCCGATCTGCCAGGGCACGATGGAAAACCAATAGAGAAAAAAGAAATAATAGAAGAAATAGATAAAAAATACTACTCAAAGCTACTGAATGAGATAGATAGAGAAGATGTCCTTGTATCAGTTACCTGTGACCATTCAACACCCTGCACCATTTCAGCACACAGCAGCGACCCTGTACCCGTACTAATGTCACATCCTTCTCTAGAAGGAACACATAGGTTCGTTGAAGATCCAGGTGGAGAACTAGATTTCAAGAAAGGATCCGAGTTAATGCCTTATCTAATGAATCTATATAGAGATCTCGGTGATTGAATGACGGAACAATGGGAAGAATACTACAGAAACCTAGATGAAATACCTGAAGGTATAAAGGGAGCAAGAGGACACGTAAAAGGAATAGCAGAAGGCTTGAAGGAAGAAGGTAAGACTAGGGTACTTGACCTAGGCTGCGGGTTCGGCAGACACCTGGTATACTTAGCTGAACAAGGTTTCGATGTATCAGGAATAGATATATCCCAAGAAGCCATTGAAATGACGAAAGAAAAACTCGAGGAAGAGAACCTAGAAGCAGATGTTCAACAAGCAGATATGAAAGACCTTCCTTTCCCGGATAGTGAATTCGACGCCGTGTTAGCTATAACCGTGATCGGTCATGCCACCAAGCCAGATATAAAGAAAACCGTAGATGAGGTATATAGAGTTTTGAAGGATGATGGATTCTTCTATGGTAACCTACCTAGCAAAGGAGATTCTAGATACGATACAGGAAAATCAATAGAGAAAGGAGAAACCTATAGAACTAAGGAATACGGATTTGGACGTGGAATGAACGAGATACACAGTTTTTATACCAAGGAAGAGATAAAAGAACTATTCAAAGATTTCTCAGAAGTAGAAGTGGAGCTATTTACCTTGAAGGATGGTGAAATTCAGAGCTTTGAAATAAAAGCTGTTAAGTGATTTCATTATGCTTTGGAAGATTCTTTAAGAGGTAGTTTCACATTTACATCGGCTAGGTTTTCAAGGGCTACTCTTTTAGTTATGTTAAGTATTTCTATTCCAAGTAGGTTTCCTTCCTTATCTAGGTCTATAATGGTTTCTTCATCGATTTTTTTATTTTCTGCGAATTCTCCTTCTTGGAATTTTATGTACAGGGCATCGGCTTTTAGATCTAGGTTTATCTCCATTTTATTCACCCCAATGGGCTGTTATGATGATATATCTTTGGTTTTCCACCACGTAGACTACACTTATCTTTTTATCATTGATCTTTTTAATATTCTTCTTTCTCCCATGCCTTACTTTTAGAGATTCATCTGGGTTTAGCAAGGTTTCTTTAATCCATTCTTTCTTGATTTTTCTCTGTAGCGCTCTTGCTCTAGCATGATGAGTGAATACGATCTCCATGGGTTTCCCTCAAGATTTTTCTCTTTAGCTGGTTATTTATGGTTCTTGGAGGCATATTACTCTATTTTAACTATTCTAAGTTAATTTATTCTGAGAAATATTCCTAAATGGAGATTAAGATTCATAGCCCACCCGAGGCTCAGAAGGTTCTTGGTGTTTGGCTTCAACAGAAAATTATTTGAATATTCAGATGAATAACTATGTTTGAGGTAAATGAGGCAAAAAAGAAGTCCTCGAGAGAATGGTGCAGAGAGACTGGGCTCGAAGCCACTACCGATGAAGGAACCTCTGTATACCAAGTTCCAGAAGTAGGTGGTAACCATTAAAACGGTCGGAAGCCTCTTCATTGAAAAACCAGTGGTTTTTCATGCATCGAGAACCTTGTTCTCGCATGCCTTCAGGAAGAGGAGGAAGTCACTCAACTGTGTAGTAGTACTCGCCTTTCTTTTTCTGTTCCTGGTCTTTCTGTGAGTCTTTCTTGTTTATTCTTGGCCTGCCTGTTCTTGGTTCTCGTCTCATTGTGATATTCATCTCTTCTAGGAAGTTGCTCATTCCTCTCTTCATCTTTTCAGGTGGCTCGGCGTATCCTTTCTTACCTGGTTTTCCTGTGAACCTCATTAATCTATTGGATACTAGGTCCTGGAACAGTAGGTCGTGGTCCACTACTAGTGTTGCTATTTCTCTGTCTTCAGTGACTTTCTTTATGGCTTTTGATAGCTGGAATCTTTGCTCGATATCTAGGAATGCTGATGGTTCGTCCAGTAGACATAGGTCTGCTTTCTTGCTTAGTGCCACGGCGATTGCTACTCTTTGTTTTTCTCCTCCGGATAAACTATCCAGTTGCTTTGGGTATAGGTCTTCAACTATCTTCTTGACTCTGGATTTATACGTCTTCATGTCCAGGTTTTCCCTTGTTTTGATGTACTGTTCCACTGTTATTGGTTTGTCAGGTAGGTCAACGTACTGTGGTTTATACGAGATCTCTGCGTCTATTTCTAGTTCTCCTTTTTCAGGGGTTTCTTCTCCTGCTAGTGCTTTTACGAATGTGGATTTACCGATGGCGTTTTCTCCGATTATCCCGATTACTTCTCCTTTGGTTATCTCTCCTTCTTCTGCTTCTAGTTCGAACTCTGGGTACTTCTTTGTGAATGATGGGTATTCTATCTTTTGTTCTCCTTTGTAGTGTGTTGATGGTGGTTTTTTCTCGAATGTGATATCGTAGGTTCTTATTCTGGTGTTTTCTTCCTGTAGGAATCCGTCTAGGAACTCGTTTATTCCTTTTCTGCTGGATTTGTGGGTTGATACTACTCCGTAGACTCCTGGTTTTCCGTATAGTACGTGTATGTAGTCTGTTAGGTAGTCTAGTATTGCTAGGTCGTGTTCCACTACCATCACTGTGTTTTCTTCTCCTAGTTCACGGATTAGTTTAGCTACTTTTAGTCTTTGTTTTATGTCTAGGTAGCTTGATGGCTCATCTATGAAGTAAACGTCAGCTTCTTTGACTAGGCAGGCTGCTATCGCGGTTCTCTGCAGTTCTCCTCCAGATATATCGCTTAGTTTCCTGTTCCGGCATTTATCCAATCCAAGTTCTTTCTTGTAGTACTGTAGTTTGTCTCCTTTCTCATTGGTTTTTTCGAGTAGTTCGGATACTTTCCCTGAATAATTCTCTGGTATTTTGCTAACTACTTGTGGTTTGTATGATGTCTTTATCTCTTCTTCCTGGACTTCTTCGAGGTAGCTGGATATTTCTCGCCCGCTGAAGTAGTCGATGGCTAGGTCTAGGTCCACTTCTTCGTTGTATTTCCCCATGTTTGGTGTTAGGTGTCCTGACAGGATCTTTATGAGTGTTGATTTTCCAGTTCCGTTCGCTCCAACCAAGCCTATTACTCCTTGGTTTGGTTTGGGTAGTCCGTATATTCTGAATGCGTTCATTCCGTATCTGTGTATTGGTTGTTCTGCCTCTTCTGGTTCGTTTATTATGGATATAGCGTTGAATGGACATTTCTTCACGCATATTCCGCATCCTGTGCATAGTTCTTCATCTATCTCCGCGATGGATCCGTCTTCGCTCAGTACTATGCAGTCTTCTCCTTGTCTGTTCACGGGACAGAAGTTTATGCATTCCTTGCTGCATTTCTGAGGATGGCATTTTTCTTCTTCAACTACGGCTATTCTGGACATCTAGAACACTTATTAGTTTTTTGTCTGGATATACTTTACTCTAGGGGTGCTGATGAGAATGAAAAAAGGTTTGATGGCTTTATAGCCAGAGTAATAGAATTCCTATCACGACTAGGAATAGTCCAAGTAGTATTACTCCACCTTGTACTGTTACTATTACTGCGTCGATTAATCCAGCCATGTTCCAGCCCTTGTCCATGAAGAAGAACTGCAGCATGCCTAGGACGATTAATACACCTACTACAAGGCTTCCTATTCCGAATTTATCGATCTTCATTTAATCATCCTCCTTGAAGATAATTCGATTCAACTGTGTTTATTTAATTCACGAGGTATTTAAAACCTTACGGTGGATTGAGTTGTTCATTATAAATAGAAAGGAGAACTCCATTACGCTGAAACCGGAGTCAGTTGAGGATCTATGGCACCTTGAAAAGATAGTTAATCCAGATGACAGAGTAGAGTCAGTTACAGAGAGAAAAAGAGAAGAGGCCTCTGGAACCAGTAGAGAGAAGATGAAGCTTGAGATCAAGGTAGAGAAAGCAGAGTTCCACAAAGGATATGGAAAACTAAAGATACTTGGCACGATCACCGAAGGACCAGAGGAACATATATCATTCGGAGATCACCATTCATTCAAGATCGGAGAACAAGACGTCTTAACCATAAAGAAAGATAAATGGAAAAAACACGAGTTAAACCGAATAAAAGAAGCTCAAGAAGAAGCAAAGCAACCTAAGATCACTGTAGTTACCATGGATGAAAGAAAAGCCGAAGTATACACAATCAAGACCTATGGACTGGAGAAAAAAGCTGGAGTAAAGCTACCTGGAAAAGGGAAGTACGCTGAGAAAACCAGCAAAGAAGAAAAATATAGAGAAATTACTCAGGCTCTTGATAAGATAGATACGGATAAATACATTGTATCAGGACCAGGGTTCGAGTCAGATAACTACATGAAGCACCTGGAGCAAGAGAACCAAGATATACATGAAAATGCAGTGAGGATGAAGACTGAGAACATGGGAGAGAGAGGAGTATACGAGTTAATGAAGGAAGGAAAGATAGATAGATTCCTCAAGAAATCCAGATTAAACAAAGAAACCAAAGCTATAGATGAGTTAATCAAAGAAGTGTCACGAGAACAAGGAAAGGCAACCTATGGAAAAGACGAAGTAGAGAAAGCGATTGAATACGGAGCCGTAGAAAAGCTACTTGTAATGGATGAAAAGCTATTCAAAAATGAAGAAGAGATAAGCGAGTTAATGGAGAAAACCGAACAGAAGAACGGAGAAGTAATAGTTATATCCAATGAAAACCCTGAGTCCGAGAAACTAGAGTCACTCGGAAACATAGCGGCCTTGCTGAGATATAAGATAGAGTAATTTATCAGTGAACCAAATCTATTTTTACTTTCCTTTACCCTTTAGCACGAGGTATGCTATTAATGATTCGAGCTGTATTCTTTCATTAGCTCCTTCCGTTACTCTGAAGTTGTATTCACCGATCTTGTCAATGATCTCGACCTTGTCTTCTTCAGGGATGTCATCGTTTTTCATTGTTTCTCTGTATATCTGCAGTATCACGTCTTCTCCGCTCATCCCGTATTTATAGAGTAAATCGTCTAGTTTTTCTCGAGCTTTCTCGAACTCTCCGTCTAGTCCTAGTGTTATGATTTGTTTTACTTCTTCTGGACGGGCTCTTGAAGCTATTTTATATATATCTTCTTCTGTGATCTTCTCCTTCAGTGTGCTAGCTGTCTGCAGGTAGTTAATAGCTTTACGTAGATCACCTTGAGAAGAGTAGATCAATGCGTTGTACGCTTCATCTTCTACTTCTAGGTCTTCTTCATTAGCTATGTGTTTTAATCGATCTTTTACTTTTTCTTCGCTGAGTGGGTTGAATCGGAATAATGCGCATCTTGATTGTATTGGATCGATTAATTTGCTGCTGTAGTTTCCTGTTAATATGAATCTAGTGGTGTCTGAGAAACTTTCCATGGTTCTTCTTAATGCGTTCTGTGCGTCTGAGGTCAGTGAGTCTGATTCGTCTAGGAATATTACTTTGAACCCGACTTCTCCGTATGGAACGGTTGCTGCGAAGTCTTTTATCTTTCCTCGGATCACGTCTATTCCTCTTTCATCGCTTGCGTTTAATTCAAGGAAGTTTTCATCGAGCTTGTCTCCGAATAACTCTTTTCCCATTGCTAGAGCTGCAGCTGTTTTACCTGTTCCAGCTGGACCTGTGAAGAGAAGATTAGGCATGTTCTTCTTCTCTACATATGCTTCTAGTCTATCTGTTATGTCTGGATGTCCTACAACGTCATCCAGGGTATCTGGTCTATATTTCTCTGTCCATGGAAGCTCGATAGGCATTTTTTTATTTCTCCAACTCTCTTATTTTATTTTTTAGTTCGGGAATTTTATTCTTTACTATTTTGGTTCTTTCCATGCATATTGGACACTACCAAGTATTTCTTTCTTTAAATCTGGTTTTACAGCTTCTTTTATAACTAAGTCAACTTCACAGTCCAGTAGGTTCTCTGAGAAGGATTTTAGACCCATGTAGTTGTCAAAGGTCTTTTCTCCAGGTTTGAACTCTACTAGTATATCTACATCGCTCTCTTTATTCTGTTTTCCTCTCCTATAAGATCCAAATAAGCCAATTCTTCTTATTTTATATCTGTTCAACTCTTTTTGGTTGTTTTTCAGTTTCTTTATTATCTCGTTAGAGTCCATCCTAGCCTCCTTTCCTCTTTTTCAGCAACTGCTTTATATCCATAATATTAAATAACTTCACGATTTAATAAAATACAGGATAAAGATGAAAAGAGAAGAACCAATCCAAGTCGTGACAGGAGACCAAGTACCTGGAAGAGAGATAGAGGAAGTCAAAGGACTCGTATGGGGAACAGCAGTAAGGTCAAAGTTCCTTGGAAAAGACATACTAGCCTTCTTAAAGATTCTTTCTGGAGGAGAAGTACCAGAATACACAGAGATGATAAACAAAGCACGTAAAGAAGTAATAGATAAACTAGTTAAAAACGCCGAGTCACTGGACGCCGATGCAGTCGTGGACATGGATATAGGGAGCACAGCACAGATAATACCAGGTACAGTAGAGATATTCGCCTACGGAACAGCGGTAAAACTAAAGGAGGAATAAACATGCTAATAGGAGAAATACTAATAATCATCTCAGGACTATTCCTAGGGTACATATTCCCAGACCTACTCGATAGATACGGAGCAGGAGAAGAATTCAGCTACTCATACCTATCACCCGTAGCACTAGCCTTCATATCAGTCATAGCGTACTTCACAAGAACCATATGGATAAACGCTAGACTAGGGTTCGCAGGTCCAAGTGGATTCACCAGTTCAATCTTCCTATGGCTAGCTATCACCCTACTGATAGGTGGATACATAAGAATAATCCAACACTACTTCTTAGAAACATAGATCTCCGATAAATCTTTAGAGTTGCTTTCCATGAAGATAGCAGTAGACACCTACGGATGCACAAGAAACAAAGCCGACGCAGAACTAATAAAAGGCCAGATAGAAAACTCTAAAAACCTAGAGCAGTCGAATCTAGATTCCAGCAATATAGTGATTCTCAATACCTGTGGAGTCAAGAACAAGACACAGTCAAAGATGCTTAACCGCCTGAAAAGATACAGGGAGAAAGGAAAGAAGGTTTTGGTGGCAGGTTGCCTACCCAAAATAAACCAAAGAGAGTTAAAAGATAGAGAAGCAGCCATGGTAGACAGCAACTCTATATCAAAGATTCCGAAAGCTCTACAGGAACTGGATAACGGTGAAAAACCAGTGTACCTTGATGGAGAGAAAGAGCATAAACTTGAGATGTGTAGGTCGTATTCAAAAGGAATAACAGGGATCGTGCCCATAGCCGAAGGTTGCCTAGGGAACTGCAGCTACTGCGGAGTAAAGAAAGCTCGAGGAAACCTACAGAGTTACCCTATAGATGAGATAAAGGAAGAATTCAAGGAATTAATTGACAGAGGAAAGAAACAGATTTATCTAACCAGCCAAGACACCGGGTGCTACGGGTACGATAAGGATAAGAATCTGCCTGAACTTCTTGAAAGATTGACTGATGTAGACGGCGAGTTCAAGATCCGTGTAGGAATGATGAACCCAGAACACGCTGAAGAGATAAAAAAAGAATTAGCTGGAGAGATTAAAAAGAATAAAGTGTATAGTTTTCTTCATCTTCCTATCCAGTCAGGATCCGATAAAGTTCTGGATGACATGAACAGGCGTTACAGTTCTGAAGAGTTTAAAGAACTGGTGGATTACTTCAAGAAAGAGATAAATGATCTTAATCTAGCTACGGATGTGATAGTAGGGTACCCAACCGAAGATAGAGAGAACTTCCAGGAAACAGTTGAACTCTTGAGAAAGGTGAAGCCGGATGTAGTGAACATCTCAAGGTTCTACCCAAGACCAGATACACCCGCGGAAGACCTAGATCCACTTCCAAGCCAAGTGCTCAAACACAGATCCAAGAAACTGTCAAAGATAACCTGTGAAATAAGTCTAAAAAGAAACAGAACCTATCTAGACAAAGGAAAAGAAGCTCTCATTACCGAAGAAAAAACCGAAGCATACATAGCCAGGATGAACAACTACAAGAAGATTCAGATCAAAGACAGAAACCAGGTTTCACCTGGAGAACATGTCGAGGTAAAGATCACAGAAGCCTCCGCAAGAGGCTTAAAAGGCGAATTAATAAAAACCTAAAAAAGGTTACTTATACATGCTCAAACAACTGAAGAAAACCTGGAACAAATACATCGAAAACATCGACAAAGTAACCTTCTTCGCGATATTCATAATCCTAACACTCGCACTCTCACCAATACTATCCAGCTTCACCTCAGTGGGATCAGCATTCATCCGATTCACATCAATCTACGCCGACCTAACAACAATCCAGATACTAATACTCGGAGGAATCGGCACAGCATCCATAGTCTTCATAGGAATGTTCCTATCAGGACTAATATCCCTGATAAAACTACAGGAGACACTCGACTACGTAACCTACAGGCGAGTAATGGCAACATTCAAAAAACACATCACCAAGATCTCATTATTCCTAGCAATCCTCACACTAACCTCCCTAGCCATCGGAACAACACTAAGCTACCTTGGAACACCACAGATAATCACACATCTAATAATACTCGTGTTATGGATAACCTTCACCTTCACACCACAAGTAGCAGTGATAGAGAACTTCGGAGTAACAGGATCCATGAAAGACGCAGTAACATTCATAAAAGACCATCCAATTCCACTCGTAAAATATATAGTCTTAGGATTCATCCTCATGTTCATACTCGTAATCATAGAAGCAATGCTAGGACAAGTACTAATCTGGGAACACAGAATAGTCTCAATACTACTAGTATCGCTAGTTATTCTACCAATACTGCAGATTTACGCCACTGAACTGTACTTAAAGAGATATCCATTAACTAACATATAGGAGAAAAAAATGAAGAAAATAGAATCCATTTTATTAGTAGGTCTGGTAATTGTTTTAGGAGCAGGAGCATCTTTTGGGTTTACAGGAGGAACAGGCTCCTCTACCGACCCTTACCTAATTAATAACTGCACTCACCTGCAGAATATGAGCAGTGATTTAAACGCTCACTACGCGTTAGACACGAGTTTTAGCTGCGACGTATCACCCTATAACTCAGGAGATGGATTTGAACCAGTAGGAAACGATACTGTTGCCTTTAATGGTAGTTTTAACGGCAGTGGATATGTTATAAGTGACCTGTACATTAATAGGACTGGTGTCTATAGGGTTGGTTTGTTTGGTGTAACAGGTTCTAATGCTAGCATAACTAACGTAAGTTTAGAAGATGTGGACATAACTAGCTATAGGGATGTGGGTAGTTTAATAGGAGAGAATAAAGGAGGCAATGTTTCTGGTTCGTATGCTACTGGCTCTGTAAAAGGGAAGGAATCTGATGGTTGGAGTGCTATTGATATCGGCGGTTTAATCGGAGATAATGATGGTAGTGTTTCTGATTCGTATGCTACTGGAAGTGTAACTGGTTCTAGTAATGTTGGTGGTTTAATCGGAGGTAATTATGATGGTAGTGTTTCTTCTTGTTATTCTACTGGCTCTGTAGGAGGGGATGTTGATGTGGGTGGTTTAGTGGGAAAAAATAAGGGTGTAGTTTTAGGTTCCCATGCTACTGGAAATATAACCGGAGAAGATGATATAGGTGGTTTAATTGGATATAATGTTGGTGGTACTGTTTCTAACTCTTCTGCTACCGGTACTGTTAATGGTACAGACAATACTGTCGGTGGTTTAATTGGAGAGAATCAAGGGAATATCTCTGATTC
Source organism: Microcaldota archaeon (assembly GCA_964388265.1). Classification (GTDB taxonomy): domain Archaea; phylum B1Sed10-29; class B1Sed10-29; order B1Sed10-29; family B1Sed10-29; genus CAYLXZ01. The sequence goes on from CAYLXZ010000001.1 coordinate 45,973, forward strand.
TCATGCTACAGGGCCTGTCTACGGTGATCGATATGTTGGGGGGTTAGCTGGGACTAATGGCGATTATTCAGAGGAAGGAAGAATAGAGAACTCATACGCCACTGGCTCTGTAAACGGCTCTAACACTGTTGGAGGATTAATCGGAAAGGTCGGAGCTGCAGGTGATGGGTGTTTTCCAGGTTATGTGGATAATTCATATTCAACTGGGAACGTGACTGCTTCAGGTAACTATGTTGGAGGTCTCGTAGGGCTCCTTGATATTGGAAGAGTTTCTAGCTCTTATGCAGGGGGTTCTGTGGAAGGGAATAACTCTGTCGGAGGGTTAATAGGTTATATGGGAAATGATAATTCCTGCTCTGATGGTGTTGTAAATTACTCTTACTCTACAGGACGGGTAACTGGTGATTCTAGCGTCAGCGGTTTTGTAGGGTACATAGAAGCAGGATCATGTGATAACAGTTTCTGGGATACTGAGAGTTCCGGTTACACGGATAGTGACGGCTGTGCTACAGGAAAGAATACGAGTGAAATGAAGCATGCGGCTACGTTTACTCATACTGGTACTGAAGGTTTGGATTCTCCTTGGGACTTTGTAGATGATCCTTATGAGGACTCTGGATCTGAAGATGTCTGGGGTCTTGACTGTGATGCCGAGAGCTATCCATTGTTAACTTCAATGGAAGAGCAGACTTTGAATGGAACATGTGAAGAAATAGGTGGTCCTAATATCTCTTTATCCCGTGTTTCACACTTCATGCACAGAGACGTACATAAAAGTAAGTTCTTCGATGTGACTCTCGAGATAGGTTGCTCTGAGGAAGACTGTGGTGATGTGAACATCACCCTCGATCCAATAGAAGGATGTGATGTGATCAATGAAGACTGTACGAGCGCCTGTGATGGGTTGTTCGTGAATTCAACTAGTGGATGGATCTACGGTTCCGGTTATGATGCTTGCATGGATGAAAATGGAAATTATGCGACTTTTAATGATTCAACGTGTGACGATCGGTTAGGAACGAGTAGAACAGGAGACTGTGCTGGTATGAATACAGCATCTGGTGCAGCATACTGCCCTAGCTATGAGAGGAATGGTGAGGAACCTGTTCAACCTGAAAACTGCAGTGGAAACACTTCAGGATTTGATTTTGATAGTTCTTACTTTTCAGGAGAATCATCTAAGAGTATAATACCTACAAACTCTTCAGAAACTCCTTTCTACACGAGTAAGTCCAGTAACCCATATACAGTTAATCTAAATCAAGGTGGTTCTGAGTTTGTTAGCTTCATGGTTAACGCGACTGGGGAACTTGGATCTGTTTATGATTTTATCGCATCATCCGTAGACCTTTCAGAGACCTATATAAGTGACTCCACAGATAACTGGAATATATCCATCGTTTCCTCCTCACATGCACCGGAAGTGACATTAAATTCTCCTGAGGACGAAGCTACAAATACAAGCGCCTCACCAACATTAAATATCTCTATCTCAGACCCGAACGGAGACGAAGTCGACGTATCGTTCTACGATGTAAACAGTGAAAAAATAGGATCAACTCAAACGATTCCAGATGGCTCAGGAACCATCACAACTGACTACATGGGTCTAGACTACAACACAACCTACCTATGGTACGTAACAGCCACAGACGGAAACACCACGGTACAAGGCGGACCATGGGAATTCACAACCCAAGAAGAACCAGAAGTAGAACAAGTAACCGCAACAACCACAACAGCACCAGCACTAACACCAATACTAGTACTCATACTATTCATAGGAGCAATAGGTTTCTACATGATTAAGAGAAACTGAAGGTTTCACCCCCATCTCTTTTTATATCTCCTCGAGAATAAGGGATAAACAGAGATTATAAACCGAGATAGATATGGATTTAATCATAGCGGAGAAACACAACGCAGCCAAAAGAATCGCGGGAATCCTCGGAAACCCAGAGCAGAAACAAAAAGGACCAGTGAAATGCTACGAACTAAACGACAAAGTCGTAGTGCCGCTAAGAGGACACATCAAGAACCCGGACTTCCCAGAAAAATACAGCAGCTGGAACAAAACAGATCTAAACGAATTAATCAAAGCTCCAATTCAATACCAAGAAACCAGGAAATCCATAGGAAATGCAATAAGACACTACGCCAAGGACGCGGATACACTGCAGATAGCAACGGACTACGATCGAGAAGGAGAATCCATAGGCAAAGAAGCAATAGACATAGCCCAAGAAAAAAGACCAGACATACCAATAAAGAGAGCGCGATTCAGCTCACTAACAAACAAAGACGTAAAAAAAGCCTTCGATGACTTAAACGAATTCGACTGGAACCTAGCCGACTCAGCAAACGCAAGACGAGAAATAGACCTAATATGGGGAGCAGTACTCACCAGATACCTATCACTCACAGCAAACAGACTAGGCAAATCATTCCTCTCCGTAGGAAGAGTACAAACACCAACACTCACCAAGATAGTTGACAGAGAAAAAAGAAGACAGAAATTCACACCCAAAACCTACTGGAAACCATGGATAAAATGCAGCAAGGATGATGAAGGCTTCAAAGCGTACTACAAGAAAAGCAAGGTATTCGACGAAGAAAAAGCAAAGAAACTCAAAAACTTAAACGCAGACAAAGCACAGATAAAGAACGTAGACACCAGGAAATACACACGTAAACCACCAAACCCATTCAACACCACCAGCTTCCTAAGACAAGCAAGCAGCATAGGTTTCTCACCCTCAACCGCTTTATCAATCGCGGAGTCACTCTACCAAGAAGGAATCATAAGCTACCCAAGAACCGACAACACCCAATACCCAGACTCCCTGGACCTAAAAAAGATACTTAAACAACTGAAAAACGTGGACAGATACGAAAAAAGAGCCAACAACCTACTCAAAGAGAAACTAAAACCGACTAAAGGCAAGAAGAAATCCACAGACCACCCACCAATCCACCCAGTAACCTACCCAAAGAAAGAACTCAACAAAGCAGAATGGAAAATATACAAATTAATAGCAGACCGATTCATAGCCACACTAAGCGACAAATCACTCGTAAAAACAATCAAAACCAAGCTAAACTACCAAAACCACGAATACCAAACAAAAGGAAGAAAAATAATCAAACAAGGATGGCAAGGAATCTACCCATACAAAAAAACCAAAGAAATCCCAATACCCAAACTAGAAAAAGGAGAAAAAGTCAACGTAAGCAAAACAGACGCAGATAAAAAGAAAACCAAGCCAAAACCCAGATACAGCTCCAGCAAGATAATAAAAGAAATGGAAGACGACAACCTCGGTACCAAGAGCACCAGGCCAAACATACTTGACAAACTAGCGCAGAGAAAATACATAACCAAAAACAAGAAATACAAGCCACTGGGAATTGCCTTCCCAGTAATAGAAAGCCTAGAAGAATACGCCGAAGAAATAACCCAACCCAAAATGACAGCAAAACTAGAGAAAGAAATGGATCAAATCAAAGAAGGAGAGAGAAAGAAAGAGGAAGTAGTCAAAGACTCCAGAGAAATGCTAAAAAAAGTACTGGAAGAACTACAAGAAAACAAAGAAGAAGTAGGAGACAAGATAAAACAAGCACTCAAAGAACAAGAAACCCTAGGCAAATGCAGAGAATGCGGAGGAAACCTCGTGATAAGAAGAAGCAGAAAAGGAAGCAGGTTTGTAGGATGCAGCAACTACCCAGACTGCACAAACACCTATCCATTACCCAACCACGGTAATGTAAAAGCTCTCAATGAAGAGTGTGAAGAATGCGGAGCACCAATGATAAAGATAACAAGACACAAGAAAAAGAACTACGAGATGTGTCTTAAGGTAGATTGTCCTACTAAAGATTCGTGGGGTAAGTCCTAAAAGAGTGGCTAGTCAAAAATCAATTTTGAGTTTTTTGTCAAGTTTATTTAATTCGTCTTCATCGAGTGGTTTCCAATGGGGTCCGTAGTTAAAGAAGTTTTCAAGGAATTTTATCAGCGTTTGGCTACTTAAGTAATATACTCCCTCCCTTAGTTCTTTTACTTCAATTTCGAAGGTATTTTCTATTTCTTTCATAGTGTCTTTTGAATGTCCTGTTTTCCGGAGCCTAACTTCGCAATCGTAAGGGCGTAGATGGCGTGCTAGATTAATTAAATTATCAGTTACTCTTATAGGTAGTTTAACTAAGTTTGAAGTAAGACCCCGTCCACTTAGACCCCAAGATATCTTTTTCTGTGAGAGAAGTTTTAGTAATTTCTCCTTTTTAACCCCTATAAGACTATAAAGCTTTATAAGTGGTTTAAACTGCACTCCACATCCTTTTTCCCAGTAAAAAATCTGAGAAGGACCTAACTCAAGTTTATTAGAAAGCTCTTGTTGAGTTAAATCCAATTCTTTACGTATCTCTTTAATATCTTCTTTAAGACCATAAACCCTTAAGCTTTCAATATAGCTTAAATCAAAAAATTTTTCATCTATAAGTTTTTCTGAATTGATTCCTTTGAATTGAGTTTCTTTAGGTCCTTCTGCTAATCTTTTCAAGAGGGTTTTCCTTTTCCTTGGATGTGAGAAACCAATTTCCCTTCCAAATTGAGCAAAAGATTCACTGTAGATCTTTAAATCCCGTGGTTTACTGATTTTAGAGGTTATACCTAGTTTTTTGAAATCTGATTGGCATTGATTTAAGATTTTTGAAGTAGCAGAGGATAGAGATGCTTTCATTGATTCTTTGCTACAGTGCCCATCGGCATCAAACATACCTCTCCAGAAGTATTTATAGAGTTTTTCAGGGTTTTCGGATAATTTAAAAATCCTTGGTTTTTCTATTTTGTTCTTCTTTTTACCATAGGGGAGGGAGAACCAAAAATTTATAAAACGCTCAAACCAGGTATTACTTACCCAGAGCTCTACCTTATTTTCTCTCTGCCGAGGATTATTATCTGTGAATTCAATACCGTATTCTTTGTTAATTAAAGAAGAGAGTTTCTCTAACCATCGCTGTGAGTAAATTAGTTCTTCTTTTTTACCTCCATCTACTATAACCCAATATTGATTTGTGCTGAAACCTCCGTCTCCAAAAGCACAACCAATGAAGTAAGCTTGCTTCTTTGTTAAAAGTTGTGGAAGAGTTTTAGGAGGGATAAATTTGGTTTTATGAGTAGAGTCGGTGAAGTAATCTACAGATCTTAAAAGATTACTTAAGATCTTTTTATCTTCTTCATAGAATTTACTAATAACTCTTAGAGTAAACAGAGGCCATGTTCCGTTTTTGGTCCAAGTCCTAATTGATTTTGATAATATCTCTTTTTCTGAGTAACGTTCCATTTCTTTCTTAAGTCTTTTGAAGTCTTTAGAATTATAAGATGATGGGAGATATTCCTTAATTTTATTCAAAGATACACTACAAAAACAGTGAGAACCTAAAGTCTTTTCAAAATCGAATGATTTTACCAGGGACGAGTAGAGATTTAACCTGTTCCCTTCTAGAAGGAAAGGAAATTTTTTATTTAGAAGTTGGTTTGTAGTTATCATTGCCTTATAGTTATCTTCTCCAAGTAATAAGGGATCCTTCCGGAAGTTGAGAGTTTCCATGTATAATTTAGAGTATTCCAATATTTAATATTAACCTCAATGTAAAATTAATAATGAATATGAGGTAGGGGATATTTATCTCTTTAACTATAATGTATTAAAGGACAGGGTAAAGGACGACTGGTGAAAGAAATGGAAGTGGAGATAGATCCAGATAAAAAAATCACGGAAAACGCAGCCAAGTACTACGAGAAATCTAAGAAATACAAAAAAAAGATAGAAGGAGCCAAAGAAGCAATAAAAGAAACAAAGAAACTTCTAAAAAAAGCCAAAGAAGAACAAGAAAGACAGAAAGAAGAACTGAAGAAAGTGAAGAAACCAGATGAATGGTACGACAAATTCCATTGGTTCAGAACACGGAATGACTACCTAGTCATAGCAGGAAGAAACGCAGAGCAAAACCAAGAAATCGTGAAGAACTACATGGAGAACAAAGATCTATACTTCCACGCAGTAGTAGAAGGAGCACCCAGCGTGGTGATGAAAAAAGGAAAAAAAGCACCAGAAGAAGATAAAAAAGAAGCAGCTCAATTCGCAGGAAGCTACTCATCCGCCTGGAAACAAGGATTCAACACCACAGACGTCTACCACGTGGAACCAAGCCAAGTTAAGCTAGGAGCCAAGTCAGGAGAATACCTAGGAACCGGAGCATTCCGAATAAAAGGAGAAAAAAACATGTACAAAAACATGAAACTAGAGATAGCGTTCACAATGCTCGAGAAACACATACAGGTCGCTCCACCAACAGCACTACAGAGGAAAACAGATAAATTCGTGTTAATAAGACCAGGAGACACAGAGAAGAACAAAGCCAGTAAAAAGATAAAACAGAAACTCATAGAGAAATTCAACGTGAAGATAGATCTCAACTGGGTTCTAGAAAAGATGCCACCGGACGGATGCAGAGTAATCAAGTAACGTTCAAAGCCCACCCGAGGCTTTATCTATAGGAGTATTTTTAGTTGGGTTGATTTGTTTTTTATTCTATGGAGTCTAGTTTGTTTTCTATTTTTTCTATTACTAGTTCTGCGTCTTTCAGTGAATTCTCTGCGTCTTCTTCGGTGAAGTTTTTATGAGGTACTGTGATTTCTCCTTTTTCAATATCCACGTACTGAGATCTGCTTCTTTTCCCTAACCATCTGTAGAGTTTCTGTGTTATCTCTGATTCTCCGAATTGATTAACGAATTTCTCTATCTTTCCTGGATGTGACTTTGGAATTGATTCTCCTTTCTTGGCAAGGACTGCAGATACTGCTTGTTCCATTGCATCGTAGGATAACTTTACTACAGAGTGCCATAGTTCTTTTTCACTTTCTCTTGCTCTCTGAAGAGATGCCTTAGCGGATTCTATTGACAGTTTTGCTTCTTCTATATATGATTCAGCTTGTTTGTCTCTTATATTCATTTTTCCACCTGTACAGTAGGTCCTGAGGGTCGTATAGGATTTTACTCTCTTTAAGAGTATTTTGAGAGAATTTTGACTCTTTCTCGAGATTTTCTTTGAAGTTGTTTTCAGAGAAGGTTTTTGCCATGAACATCTTTCCTCCTATTACTTTTGCTCCGTACTTGTCTTCGAGTTCGTCTTGATTTTGTTCTGTGATTATTAGGAGGTCTATGTCGGAGTCTTCTCTTGCGTTTCCTTTTGCTACGGAGCCGTAGATCGCTATTGCCTTAATCTTCTCTAGGTCTTCTTGTACCTTACACCAGAGCTTCTCGAGTGGTTTATGGAACTGTGGTTGGGGTATTGACCATATTCTGAGGTGTGTTTTTTGGTTTTCGTTGAGTTCGATTTCTTTTTTCTGGATTTCTCCGTCTAGCGATGCTATGAAGTATATGAATTCTTTGAGTTGGTACTTCCAGTATGAACGGGTTTTTCCTTCTTTTTTACCTGTCTTGGTTACTAGCCCTATCTTTTCAAGGTCTTTGAGGTGTTTGTTCACTGAGGATATTGTTAGGTTCATTCTTTCTGAGAGTTCTGTGGGTGTTCTTTCAGCGTGCTCCAGTTCTTTGAGGAGCTCTATTTTCCTTTCATTTAGTAGCATATATTATAATATTGTCAACTACATTTAAATAACTTACTGTAATATTATCGACAATAATAAAATATGTTTTTCTGACGCCCTACTGTTGAACTTTTTATTCAGGTTGTTCTAGACTCCTTGTCTTTACATTTTATGTAAAACTCTACTAGTGGGTTTATTTTTCCTTGAGTTTATTCCATACTTCTTTAGTCCATTCTCGGGCTTTTTCCGTGGCTTCATCTTCGGATATCTTTCCTTCTTCTACTTTCTCTTTGAACTCTTTCTCGTAGATTTCTCTCTCTATTTTTACCTGTTCTCTGAACTTTTCAACCTCTCCTTTTTCCAGTTTCTTCTTCATCTCTTCAGTAAGTAGGTTAGCTTCCTCTAGTTTCTTTAAATTCTCTTTATTCAGTAATTTAGGGTTATCTAGCTTCTTTGCCATTTTTTCGGTGATGAGGTTGGCGTTCTTCATTTTTTCCCTCATTTTATCAGTCAGTAACTTACCGGCCATATTTATCCTCCTGTTCTCCTATGGGCTCCAGACCGGTTTGCTCAATCCTGAAGTCCTCTGACTCATTCTCCTTCTTGAACAGATGCTTCTGAAGAATAGCTCTCCGGTCCCTACCTTTCTTCTCAAGCTGCAGGATAACCTTAGACGAGTACTTCAATACATCTCCTCCAACAGGCCTTACTTCTCTCTTCTCGGATTCAAAATCCGAATAAACCTGGTTAGTAACCAAAATAGGAATCTCTTTCTCTCTAGCTATCTTAGATAACTTGTTCACCTGTCTACCAAGCTCTTTATTAACTTCTCTGGCGTCTCCATTACTCAACTCAGGCCTATACTGGGAAGTGAGGGAATCTACGATTATTAAGTCGGTTTCCAGGTTCTCGAGTTCATCAATCACTTCTTCCTGTTGTGAGAAATCCAAGACACGGTAGAAATCAATGTTATTCAGTAATCTCTCTGGATCTTCTTTGTAGAGTTGACTTAACCTCTTCTTGGAGAAACCTCCCTCGGTATCGATGTAAACCACGTCTTTACCTGACTCCACTGCAGTGACCAAAGCCTGTAAGCATAGATTGGTCTTGCCACTGCCCGAGGAACCGTAAACTTGGTTAATGCGCTTGGGAACCAGCCCTCCGCCCAGAACCGAGTCAATTGACCTACATCCAGTTGGAAGCATACACATCTTTTATACTCATAGAGATATAAAATCCTAGGTAGGGAAACCCTTTAAAGAATTATAACCATAAATTACTTGAACCAATTCTCTCAACAACAAAGGAAAAACTGATCAATATGACCGTGAAACTAAAAGTCGCAGAAGGAATACAAGAAGACATGGGAAAAGGAATCGCCAGAATAGGTACAGCCGTAAAAGAAGAACTAGGAGTATCCAGCGGAGACATAGTAAAGATAAAAGGAGAAAAAGAAACCGTAGCAAAAGTATGGCAAGGTTACTCCCAAGACGAAGGCCGAGAAATAATTCGAATGGACGGAATCGTACGGCAAAATGCCGGAGCAGGAGTAGGCGACACCGTGATACTAGAGAAGATAGATGAGATAAAGAAAGCCAAGAAGATATCAATAGCACCAACAAAGAAAGTAAGATTCACAGGAAACTTCGAAGAATTCATAAGAAGAAAACTAAACGGAAGACCAATATCAGAAGAAGACAAGATATACGTATCAGTATGGGGATCACCAATATTCTTCAAAGCCGTCAAAACATCACCAGGCGACATAGTACAGATAACACCTGAAACAAAGATCAATATACTCGAAGAAACAGTAGAAGAACTCGCAGAAAAACCACAAGTAACCTACGAAGACATCGGAGGACTAGAAGAACAAGTAAGAAAAGTACGAGAAATGGTGGAACTACCTCTAAAACACCCAGAGTTATTCAAAAAAATAGGTATAGAACCACCAAAAGGACTACTACTCCACGGACCACCTGGAACAGGTAAGACACTACTAGCTAAAGCCGTGGCAAACGAATCAGACGCACACTTTGAAGTAATACAAGGACCAGAAATAGTATCCAAGTTCGTAGGAGGATCAGAAGGCAAACTAAGAGAAATATTCCAAAGAGCCAAGAAAAACTCACCAGCAGTCATATTCATAGACGAAATAGACGCCATAGCCCCAAAAAGAGAAGAAGTAACCGGACAAGTTGACAAAAGAATCGTAGCACAACTACTATCCCTAATGGATGGAATGGAATCAAGAGGAGACGTCATAGTAATAGGAGCAACAAACAGAGTAGACGCACTAGACCCAGCACTAAGAAGAGCAGGCAGATTCGACAGAGAAGTAGAAATAGGCATCCCAAGCGAAGATGAAAGAAAAGAAATCCTACAAATCCATACAAGAGGAATGCCCCTATCCGACGAAATAGATCTAAACGAACTAGCCAACCGAACACACGGATACGTAGGAGCAGACCTCGAATCACTAGCAAGAGAAGGAGCAATGAAAACACTCAGAAGAATATTCCCAGAAATAGACCTAGAAGAAGAACAAATACCCATAGACACCCTAGAAGACCTAGAAGTAACAAAAGAAGACTTCGAATCAGCATACAAAGAAGTACAACCATCAGCAATGAGAGAAGTATTCGTAGAAAAACCAGACGTACACTGGAACGACATCGGAGGACTAGAAAAAGCAAAACAAGAAATAAAAGAAGCAGTAGAATGGCCGCTTAAACAACCTGAAAAATTCCAAGAACTAGGAATAGAACCAACAAAAGGAATATTCCTATACGGACCACCTGGAACAGGTAAGACAATGCTAGCAAAAGCCGTAGCAAACGAATCAGAAGCCAACTTCATACTCGTAAACGGACCACAGCTACTTAGCAAATGGGTTGGGGAATCTGAGAAAGGAATAAGAGAAGTATTCAAAAAAGCAAGACAATCAGCACCCTGCATAATATTCTTCGACGAAGTAGACTCCATAGCACCAAAAAGAGGAAAATACAGCGGATCACACGTCACAGACTCCATGGTAAACCAACTACTCACAGAACTAGACGGACTAGAAGAACTGAAAGACGTAATAGTAGTAGGAGCAACCAACCGACCCGACATACTCGACCCAGCACTACTACGACCAGGAAGATTCGGATCAATGATAAAAACCCAAGCACCGGACAAAGAGACAAGAAAGAAGATACTGGAAGTACACACCGAAGACACCCCACTAGCAGAAGACGTGGACCTAGAAGAAATAGCATCAAAAACCAAAGACTACTCAGGAGCAGACATAGCATCCCTAGTAAGAGAAGCAGCCATGAGCACCATGAGAAGAACAAAAGACCAAGAAAAAACCTCCAAAGTAACCAAAGAAGACTTCAAAGAAGCCTTAGAGGAAATAACACCAAGCCTAAAAGAAGTGGACAGCAGACAATACGAAGACTTCCAAGAAGAATACCAAGGATCAGAGTTCGTTTAAAGAACTAATTTTACAGAGCACCTAAAAAGAAGAAATTAAAGTAAACCAAGAACACGAATACAATCCCCCAAGTAACAGAACTCCAGTTAAACACATCATAACCATCCAAAGGAGGGAAAGGAAGCATATTAAAGAAAGCTAGAAAGAAGTTAATTCTAAAACCCCAGAGACCAATCGCGGATAAACCTGTATATAGATAAACCCATAAAAAACCCAGACCAAGCAAGATATTCATCACTGGACCTGAAATGCTGATCAATCCATTCTCCCTCAAAGACATATACTTCTCCCGAATATAAACAGCTCCAGGAGCAGCAAACACAAAAGGAGTTAACACAGCAAAAGCCAGAGCCAATATCAATCCACTTAACCAAGTTCTATAAACAGCTACATAACCAAAACTCTGAGCAATAGCTTTATGACCAAGCTCATGCACAACAAAACCCAAACCAACAGTTAAAAACAATAAAGGAAGACCAACAGCTCTTCCAGGCCCCTTAGCAAAGATTATATAGAAAGCTACAGTGATCGTGAACACAGAGATAGCTAGATGAATCAACTCAGTCTTCTCAAAATCCATGTATAATAAAGACCCATACTAGATTAAAAAACTAACTCCAATTAACCCAACACCATCAAAAAAACCATATAACCAACCCTGAAAAAAGAAAACCATGAAAAAAGGATTCCTAGCCTCAGCACTATTACTCTCCTCACTCACAATAATCTACTACACATCCCTAACACAAACCATAACCATACAACAAGCCGAAAACACACAGAACCACGTAAAACTAAACCAAAAAACACAAGAAAACAAATACAGATACACACAAGGATTCAAAGACACAGTAAAACAATCATTAAAATCTACAGAAGGAGAAAAACCAATAAAAAGAGAACTAAAAGCATGCGAAGCCCTACAACAATGGATGGAAAACCTGAAGAAGGAAGAAGACCGAGAAATTACCTTGAAGTCAGGTTACATCAACCCAGAGAACTACCACTACCAAGAAGAAATGACGCTGGCGTTCAACATAATCAGCAACCTACTCAGAAAAGATCCATCCCAAGCCCTCGGAAACCTAGAACCAAGAGCAATAGCCTGCATAAATTACCTTTCAATACCCATGAACCAATCAAAAGCCATAGTGAAAGACAACGGATACATGAAACAAGCTGCCAGATCCATAACCAACTCAAAGCCCGTATTCCTAATAGAAATAAACTTAGGCTCTATAAAACAGAAAATAATAATACCAAGCAACACGGTGATAAGATTAAAGGTCAAATAACCATAGAATTAATACTCACACTAACCATCTACACCCTAATAGCATCCGCATTACTCCACCACCAAGTAACACATAGCCAGAGAACAAGAAAATCCCTAGAAAAATTGAAGAAGAGGACAAAGATCCAGAAAACCGCAGAAACCTGCAGCTACAAATACCTAAACGGAGAATCCATAAAAAACTCCCTCGAATACACCTCACCAACCAAGATAAAAGAAAACAAACTCATACTCGGAACAGAAGATACCAAAGCCACCTCCACCACGATCTCACCATCAATCACCGCAACCAAAAACAAGATAACATGCACCTCAACAAAACCATGGTACCTAGAAAAGGCCAAATAACTACGCTAGACCTCTCAACAGCCTTCATAATAATCCTATCAATCACCATATTCACCCAAACACACCACCATCAAATCACAAGCCATTCAATAAGAAATCAAAAGAAGATAAATACACAGAAAAAACTATACACTGCCACAGAGTCACTGATAACCACGCCAGGGAAACCTAGAGGATGGGAAAAACAACCGCACAAATCTCAAATACTAGGACTAGCAGAATACAAAGAAAACACAGCGAAACACCATGAAATAAACAGAGAAAAACTAGAAGAAATGAAGAAACTTCCACTAGAAACCATTAAAGGTAAACTAGGGCTTGAAGACCTGCAAATATCCGTAGAAATACAGAAACTAGACGGAGAGAATCTGATGAAGAAAACCGACCTAGAGAAAAAGAACCCTATCCAAGTAAAGAGAATAGCTCTCATGGAGGGAGAAATACTTGTCTTCAAACTACAAGCCAAATAAAGGATACATAATGTCCCTGGAAGCCCTGATATGCCTAGCCATACTCACAGTCTCCCTAGCGCAAGTTCAAATAAAACCAAAACCAGATTTAAATGAAGAACTCACCTATCAGTTAACCCAAGACATAGTAGAAACATGCATAAAGAACAATACACCCAACAAGAAATGCTTCAGCAAAATAACTAAAATAAACCCACACATAACCCTAGATAAAAAAGGAAACATAACTTTCACCCGAAAGATAGATGGAGAAAAGAATAACATAACGTTTAAACTAAGTTAAATCTCTCAGGACCCTGACCCTATCCCCAGAACTGAATTTATAATTATTCAACCTACAAGATTCTCTCCAAGGTACCTCGGAACTTAAGTTATTGGAAGATACCACTAAAGAACCAGATCCAGTATCTATATCTACAGAGAAAGAAACTTCAGTTACAAACACCTGTTCCCTGCCTAGAGAAACGAGTTCCTCACAGCCACTCGAAACATCCTTGGCAAGAGAATCCAAACGCGTCTTCAATACAACTTCCCGAGAAACACCTTCAACCTCTGAAACCAAAGGAAGAACCACAAGCAAAATAGAGATCGATACAGAAAACACCAAAAGATACTCCAACGAAACCTGTGCCCTCATCCTACCTACCCTATATCCGTCTCCTCATCAAGAACCATCTCAGCCTCCTTATCCAACCTACTCCCAGCTTCACTGGAAAAACTCTCCAGTCCACTTATAAGAACTAAAGCAACCGCTATCAACGCGGCTAAAACAATTATTAACTCCGCTGAAACCTGCGCATCATCTTCCATGGACATCACCCTGTTATATTATCAATTTCACCCATCAACTCATCAGTAGATTCATTCAACTTCGATACTGCTTTCTCCGAAGTGCCGGAGAGATTCTGGATTAACAAGAGAGAAAAACCCACTACAGCCGCCATTATTATTAAAAGCTCCGCCGATATCTGAGCTCTATTCTCCATTATACCACTGTTTTACTTTTCTCATCTTCAATTAAACGGATTTTTCCCCTTCTCTAGGTTAACTTGAGTTAAATGTAGTGCCTAAAACTAAGCTTTTCTTTTGGAAAAAGAAAACCTTAACCTCACCAAAAGAAAACCATTGTTCACAACTAACTTCACTGGTTCTTCAAAGAAAGTGATTTAAATCTCGAATACCCAATATTCACAATGGCTAGTTTTAGTGAAGACAGAGACTCTACGGAAGAGAAGGAGCTACTCGACATAGTGCTCGATATGATGGCGGAGAACGAGCCAAAGGACGAGATAATAAACTCCCTTATCGAAACAGGGTTAAATGAAGAAGAAGCTCAAAAAGTATACGAAAAAGCCAAAGAGGAATACGAAAAGAAGATAGGATCAAGAATAAGCCAAAGAGTCGATGAATTGTTCGAAGAAAAGAAAGAGAACATGATGAATCGAATGGACGCAAAGATAGAGAACTTGAAAGATGATCTAGAGACAAAGAGAGATCTAAATAAATCAGAACAAAAAGAATACGTGGACAACAAGATAAAAGATGTAAAAGGGAAGATAGAAGACCTAGAAGACCAGTTATTCAGCCTTAGATCCAAAGAAGAATCGGACTACAAGGAACTATCCGAAAAAATAGGGGGAATCGAACCATCCTCAAAATACAAGAAGATGCTAGCATTCATCCTCATACTTTCAGGTGTAATAATGATAATCTACGGAGCCCTAAGATTAGACGCCATTCCCGCTTTACTCGAAAAAGAAATACCGAAAATCCTCATGGGAATAGCACTAGAGGCCGTACTGATACTAACAGGTATAATAGCAATGAAGTTCGGTAAAGATATATACGTAGAAAGCTCAAAAACAAGATCAACAGAGGAAATGCATTCATGGGTAACAGAATAGACACCAAACTCAAGACACTGGAGAACAAGAAGAAAAAGAAGATAGAAAAAACGGATAGGCTTAGAGAAGAAGCCGAAGAAGAAAAAGAAAAAAGAAACAGAGAAAACGAGAAAGTATCCGAACACAAAGACAAAAGAGAAGAGATAAACAAGAAGAAATCCAAGAAAGAAGAAAAACTACAAAAACTCAAAGAAGAAGCAGAAAAATTAGAGAAAGAACTGGAAAAAAACCCAGAAAAGTACAAGAAACAACACAACAGGCTCTACTGGAAATATCAAACCGAGCCAGTTTCCGGAGAAGAAGAAAAAGAACTCGTTGAAAAGATAGAGGAACTAGAAGAAAAGAAAGAAAAAGCAGAAAAACTAGAAGAGAAAAAGAAGCAGATTGACAAACTAAAGAAACAGATAAAAGACCTAGCCACAGAAGCCAACATACACCACGAAATGGTGGTGAAGCACGCTAAAAAAAGCGAAGAACACCATCAAGAAATGATGGAGAAGTACGGAGAACTAGATTCAATTGAAGAAGAGATAAACGACATAAAAAACAAGATAGAGAACGTTAAGGAAAAGAAATCCCAGCCAATCACTGGTAAAGAGAATAAAAAACAATTTGCAGAACAGAACCTAGAAGAATTCAAAGAAAAAGGAAAAATAACCCTAAACAGAGTATCATGAGGTGATAAAATCACAAAAAGAACCAAGAACGAGATAACCGATGAAGAAATAGCCTATGAACTGGTAGATCTCTACGTTAGAGAGATATCAAGAGGCGGAGAAAGACGAAGAATGGGACTAGACACCATAATAAACGCCTATTACTACACATTAACCCGGTTAAGAAGAAAGAAAGAAGAGTTAGGGCAACTAGAAGAAGCAGTGAAGAAAGAAGAAGCAGCAGAAGAACTTGATCTACCTGTAGGGGAAGAAGAACTACCGTTCGAAGAAGAACTCAAGAAAGCAGCTAGAGAAGCAAAACAGGAACTAGAAGAAAAAGAACAAGAGAACTAAGTAAGAATCTCCACGATATCCCCATCGCTCAACTCAGAGTCCCTACCGAGTTTCTCACCAGTCCTAGCATCAATAGCGCCTTTAAAGTCATCTCCAATATCTGAATGTATAGCATAAGCTAGATCAATAGCGGAAGAACCTTCATCCAGCAAGTAAGCGTCAGGAAGAACTCTCTCTTCTTTGTCAGTGTACTTGGAGCTTGATTCAACGGGGTAAACAGCTATCTTTCCAAGTTCATCGAACACCAATTTATTCAACGCATCTTGAACTCCAGTGGAACCATATTCATCCAGTACCTCTCTCTGAATGAACTCCAGTCCTTTCCTCTTCTCCTCTTCCATATCTTCCTTTATCTCAAAGGAATCTTTGCCAGGGATGTAATCTATTATATCTTTTTCATCTGCTTCACGTAGAGCCAGTTCACTCTCAGCGCAGACTGGAATTATATCATAATCGCTTTTAAGACGCTCGTAGTTATCTTCCGCTTCATCTATATCTATCTTATTCCCAGCAAGGATAATTGGCTTGGTTCTTTCCCTTATTCTACGTGAAAGATCCAGTAAGTCATCGTATTCTTCTAGAGCTTTCTTAACCTGTATCTCAGTTACTCCTAACCCGGTTAATTTACCATGGATTAATTCATAGAGCTTCTTATCTGTCTTCTCTGCTTCCTCTTTCCATGAATTCCACTTTTCCTCCAGCAGTCCTTTTATCCAGTGATCTATCTCTCTGTACAGGAACTCTATATCTTCCTCTGGATCATGTCCAGATGTGGGATTTCCCTGTTCATCCGTTCTGCCTGAGAGATCTACTATATGGATCAACCCACTCGCTTCCATTAAGTCACTGAGGAACTGGTTACCCAGACCTTTTCCTTCATGTGCTCCTGGAACCAATCCAGCTACATCCAGAATCTTCACAGGAATCAATCTGGTTCCGTCTCTACATTGAGAGTTCACCGGTTCACACTCTACGTCTAGCTCCTGGCATGGGCATTCCTTTGTCACGTAGGTTACTCCTTTTGTGGATTCAATAGTGGTGAATATCCTGTTGCTGATCTCCACGTCCACCAAGGTAGCTGCCTTGAAGAAAGTGGATTTACCTGTGTTGCTCTTTCCCGTTAAACCGAGTTTCATGTTACCCTATAATTTATCAATTTCAAGTAATAAAAGAATACAGAAGAGATAAAGAGGTTTGACTGGAAAAATGACACAGACTTGGGCAGACAAACACGCTCCTGAGAAACTCTCGGACGTAGTAGGACATACAACTACCGTGAAGAAAGTGAGAGAATGGGCAGAGAACTGGAAGAAAGGGAAAGCAAAGAAACCTCTTTTACTGCACGGTCCACCAGGGTCAGGAAAGACAGCTATAGTTGAAGCAGTATCCAACGAATACAACTGGGAGTTACTGGAATTAAACGCAAGCGATAAAAGAAACAAAGAATCTATAGAGGATATAGCTGGAAGCGCGTCAACTTCAAATACTCTATCTGGGAAAAAGAGACTTATACTGTTCGACGAGGTGGACGGATTATTCAGACAGGACTACGGAGCAGCAGGAGCAATAAACCAGGTGATAAAGGACTCCAGCTTCCCGATAATCCTCACAGCCAACGACGCCTACGACAAGAAACTGAAAACAATACGTAGAAAATGCCAGAAAGTAGAAGTGAAGAAAGTTCACCCATCCACGATAGCCAAGCTCCTGGGAAAAATAGCGAAAGAAAAAGAAATAGACATCGAGAAAGATACACTTAAAAAGATAGCTAAATCATCCGACGGAGACGTAAGAGGAGCAATAAACGACCTACAAGCACTAGCAGAAGGAAAAAAAGAACTAAACAAGGATGAAACCGAGATAATGGGTAAAAGAAGGAAGAAAGAATCAATATTCAAGGCTCTGAAACAGATACTGAAGAAGAGAGACTTCCAAGGATCAATGGACGCACTGAAAGACCTGGACGAAGACCCTGACTTCATATTGAAATGGATAGATGAAAACCTACCAAAAGAATATGAGGAACCACAGGAACTACACCAAGGATTTGAAAAAGTATCCAAAGCCGACAGGTACCTAGGAAGAGTATACAACAGACAGAACTTTGGTCTATGGAGATACGCGAATGCATTAATGGGTCCAGGAGTATCACTAGCCAAGGAACAGGAAAAATCAGGATACACAAAGTACCAATTCCCATCCTTAATAAGAAAACTAGGCTCCACGAAATCCGAAAGAAACACAAGAGAATCAATAGCCAGCAAGATAGGTGAAAGATGCCATGTATCCATGAAAACAGCAATAAACGACTACATACCTATGATAGAGGAAATGATGAACGAGAAAGACAAGAGAATAAGACTCACAGCCCAGTTCGATTTTACAGAGAAAGAACTGAAACTACTAGGTGTTAGCCAGAGAAAAAGAACTCTGAAAAAAGCAAAAAAACTCAAAGAAGACTACATCTCAGGGAAAATCACACAAGGTGAAGAAAAATCAGAAAAAAAGAAGGAAACTGAGGATAATGGAGAAACGGACTGCCCTCAAAGAAGCTTGAATCAATTCTAAGGTGGAAAATGACCAAGATACTAGACGCAGGCGCAATGATAAACTCAGATTCAATTGAAACAGATGAAGAGATCTACACCACTAATTCAGTTATTAATGAGTTAAAAGACTTGAAATCTAGCTCTTTAGCCGATGTGGCTAGATTACAGAGTGACTTAAAGGTCCTTAACCCGAAGCAAAAATATCTTGAAAGAGTAAAAAAGAAAGCTAAGGATATAGGTAGCTTAAACCATCTAAGCGATACGGATATAGAGGTTCTGGCCTTGGCGCTGGAAAAGGAAAGTAAGATAGTAACTGATGACTACACTGTACAGAACCTCGCAGCACATCTAGATCTCGAATACCAAGGTATAATGAGAGGGGAAATAAAAAATAAGAGGAAATTCAAGAGATCAAGCAGTTAAACTTTTCTCTTTGGCTTTTCCGCTTCCTGTTCAGATGCGAGGCCTTCAGAGAAAAGAAGTTTAATTTGTTCTCTGTAGATAAAGGCCAGCCCGATTAAGATTAATAGTAAAACACCGTATACAGGGTTTTTTATGAAGGTTTCCTTGAATGACTTGATTGTTCCCTGTAGAGTCCAGCTGCTTATAGGATCCGTTTTCTGGTACCTGATTTCGATGTCCCAGGTTCCTGTGTTCCAGTGGAACTCATGGCCAGCGAACTTATTGATAGGATCGGGAGAAATCTCTACGGATTCTTCTGAAAGAGAGTCATAGAGATCAATCCAGAGATTGGTGTTATCCGGTATTATTACCCCTGTATCTTCCTTATAGAACCTGAAGAGACTAGTGTCTAGTTCATAGGTCTTTATTCTTCCTTTCTCCTCTACTAGTTCAGCCATCTCAGGAACATTATAGGTAATAATTACATTATGGGTCTTTTGTTTAACTGAAGTAGAGATGGAGAGATTCTCTACTCCTTCATCTATGCTTGTTCTTAGGTCATCATGGAACTCAGTCCATTTGCTTATGTTCTCAGTTGTTTCTGAGGATAATTCATCAAATACATCTGTTTCATATTCGTCATATTTCCTTAAGTAGTTGTTGGAGTCTAAACCAAGTCTAAATGTCTCTTTAACTTCTCCTACATTATTTTCATTTATATTTACGTTTATCTTATGGTTGTAGAGCTTAACTGATGATCCTACGGATATCAAGACCGTGAAGAGAATGGCAAAGGAGATTAAAGTTAATTTCTTCATATAGAAATATATGAACTTAATCTTTTTAAACAATAAGGGATTAATAAGAATGGTGTCTAGATGACTGATAAAATAGGAGAGGTAACCCACTACTTCAATGACATAGATGTGGGAATAATAAAGCTTCAGGACAAGCTAGAGGCCGGAGACCGAATAAGGATAAAAGGCTCAACAACAGACTTCGAACAAGACGTTGAATCCATGGAGATAGACCAAGAAAAAGTCCAGGAAGCAGGAAAAGGAGAAAGCATTGGCCTCAAGGTAAAAGAAAGAGTAAGAGAAGACGATGAAGTATATAAAGTTTAAAATTACCGAGGATAAGATTTGAATGAATATTAGAGCACAAGGTGCACTGGAATACCTAATTATCTTGGCAGCAGTACTTTCTATAGCAGCTGTCGTAGTAACATTCATGATGGGGTCTTTCGGGTCACAAAGAGAACAAGCTACAATAGCGAATTGTAAGCAGGCGGCTTCGAACTGCAAGACCAAGTTAGCTACCTCTGTGAATCCGAACTGTTCTGAATGTGAAGAAGCATGTATAGATGTTGGGACTGGTGAACCGATAACACCGAAAGCGGTTGAGCTCTGTAAGGAAGGTAAAGCTGCTAAGATTGGTTCAGTGGTGAATGAGTCGGGTAATGAGACTAATTCGGCTCCTAGTGCTAGTTTTTCTTATTCTCCGAGTGATCCTGTAGTTGATGAGTCTGTTAGTTTTACTGATGGTTCTAGTGATTCTGATGGTAGTATAGCTAGTTGGAGTTGGAGTTTTGGTGATGGAAGTGATTCTAGTACTCAGAATCCATCTCATTCTTACTCCAGTTCTGGTAGTTACGTTGTGGAGTTGAATGTGACTGATGATGATGGTGCTACGGATACTTATACTGAGACTGTGAATGTCGGAGAGGGTAATACTGCTCCTAATGAGCCCACTAATCCTTCTCCGAGTGATGGTG
>CAYLXZ010000002.1:0-42653 GCA_964388265.1 Microcaldota archaeon
CTCCTACGGCTGCGATAACCGCTATCGCTATCAATAGAACGACTGCTACGACCGGAGAGATTCCTTTCTTCATACTTTTGTACCTCAGTTGGATTATGAATAGACTTATCCTTTATAAGTATTTTTCTGTGCGGATGAAATATATGAGAGACAGTGAGAAGATGAATATTGCTAGAATTGGGTTCAGTCCTGGTGCGCTGCTTGTTGTGGTTCCTACGATTACTTCTTGTTGTTGTGTGTTGAGTGTGTATGTGTCTGTTTGTGTTGTGTTCCCGTTTTCTGTGGTTGTTTGTATGTGCCAGTTGTGTGTTGTGTATTCGTTTATGTACCAGGTGCAGTTGACGGTTGACCCGTTCTCCACGTCTGAATAGCTGCATATCGTGGAGTTATCGTTTTCGTTGATGAATTCCACGGTCATATTCCCTCCCGATGGGTTCTGCACGGTCGCGGTTAGTGTAATGTTCGTAGGCAGGTCTGTGACCTCCTCCCCATCCTGTGGATCCGTGACAGAGGCATATGGTGGTTCACTTATCCCGGTTAGCTCAGGGTATCCGTCCATGTACCATATATCCTCTCCGGACGTGTCGTCATTCGGATTCCCCACAAAGTCCCACGCACTGGATAAGCCAGAAGTGTTCGTAGAAGTGTATGTGGCTATGTTCTTCATCTCAGAGGTTGTCTTCCCTCCATTTTCACACTGTGCGCTCGTAGCCTGTCCTGTTGTATTTACATTCCAGAAAGAGTTAGTGCAGATGTGGCTACTACTATTCTTACCTATTAGTCCGCCTGTGTAGTCACCGCCGGAAACAAAACCTGTGGCGTAAGAATTCTCTATTGGACCTTTATTATCACCTACTAACCCTCCTACTCCTCCCCATTGACCTGTTACATCTCCCATAGTGTAGGAATTAGAAATTCGGCCATAGTTGTATCCTGCCAATCCACCTATATTTCCGTTTCCTTCTACATTAGCTTGAGAAGAGCAGTTGATTACTGGGTCTGTTGGGAGTCCAACTAATCCCCCTATATGAGCATCCCCAGTCACTGAACCTGTGGTATAAGAGTTGAGTATTTTCCCTCGAGAGTAACCTACTAAACCTCCTATTCTATCATCTGATCCGCTCACAGATCCTTTGACATAAGAATTAAGGACTAAACCCCAATTAACGCCAACTAATCCACCTGTATAAGCTATGCCGGAAATGTTAGCATATTTAAGCCCTAAATTCTTTATAATAGAAGAATCGCCTGATTCTCCGAACAATCCGATTCTACTTGCATCCCTATCAATAAATAACCCTTCAACATAGTTTCCTCTTCCATTAAAAGTGCCATTGAATTTGTTGGAACCGTTCCCAACTGGTTTGAATCCTTTTTCTTCGTTCCATTTAATAGTACTGGAGCAGTTAATATCGTTAATTAGGGTATAATCACCTTCTAAATCCTTTTCGATTCCCTGTAGCTCTCCGCAACTGGAAATTTCATAAGAAACACTATAGAACCCAGGGTAATCCTCCATATACCAAGTATCATTGCTATCAATATCATCATTTGGATCTCCTACAAAATCCCAAGGGTTAGAAAGACCCGTAGTAGCGCTGTCTGTATAAGTGTCTACATTTTTCATTTGGTCTGTAGTCTTACCTGTGCCACAGGCACTATTAGATTGGCTTGAAGTATTAACGTCCCAAAAAGAATTAGAACACACTCCATCATCCTGCAAACCTATTAAACCCCCTATATTACTTCCTGCTCCAGTTACATTCCCTGTAGAATACGAATTAGACACATTCCCTCTGTTAACCCCGGTTAAGCCTGCAACGTAATTTCCAGGGTCAAAAGCGCTTGCAGAAGCAGTAGAGTAAGAATTAGAAATATTGCCATAGTTCTCCCCTACTAAACCACCGACACTATAACTGGCATTAGTAAACCCAGTAGAATAGCAGTTTTCTACAGTTCCTTCATTTCGCCCAACTAACCCACCTACTTTTCTACCTACCGGCATATACACGTTTTCCACACCTACATCTTCAACCAAAAACCCGGACCCCGTTTTACCAAATAAGCCAATACCCCCTGTATCTCTATCTATATACAAACCGCTAATCACATTATAATTACCGTCAAAAGTTCCATTAAAAAGATTAGTAGAATCAAGTCCAATAGGGGCAAATCCGCTTCCTCCATTCCAATTTGAAGTATCACTGCAATTTACGTTGCTAATTAACTCATAATTTGCTGTCAAATCGGTGCTCATGTTCTGAAGTTGGTTACAGTTAGTGATCTGATAAGGATTGCTTGAGGAGCCATCTCCTCCAAAAGATAAGGCAACCGTCGCCAGTAAGGAAAGACAGAAAAGCATTAATAGAAAAATCTTTAAATTCAGATCCTTAGAACTTCTTGAATCGAACACCTTCAATAAACCTCCACTGCATCACATAAAGAAACAAGAACTTAAAAACCTTATACATAAAGCCCAGGGTCAGAGGTAGCATAGGTTTATAAAGTCTGCGTGGCCAAGGTATATGTTAGTATTAATGGAGGTGTAGAAGTGCAAGGAACTGTTAAATTCTTCCACAATCGGAAGAAATACGGATTTATCGAGCCGGAAGACGAAGGCGAAGACGTATTTTTCCACGTCAGCGAAATAGACGGCGAAACCGTAGAAAAAGGCGATGAAGTAGAATTTGAAGTAGAGCAAGGCGATAGAGGACCTAAAGCTGTTAACGTAAAACTGCTTTAGAGGCCTGAGCTTGGCTTGAATTAATTCTCTTAAAATCTATTAATTTCTTTACTAAGTTTCTATATCTATTCCCTTATATTAACTCTTTTAATATATCTACAGCGAGGTTTATCTCTCTTTCCCGCACGTTAAGAGGCGGTATAACCCTAACTGTTTTCTCTCCACAGCCCAGTAACACGAGTCCTTCTTTAAATGCTTTTCTAACGACTTTATCTCTTTTTTCCTGTGTTTTAAATTCAACGGCGTCCATGAGTCCTTTGCCTCTTACTTCTTCTACGTCTTTGGATTTGATTGATTTGAGTTCTTTGGTTAGGTATCTTCCTTTTTCCCGGGCGTTTTCCATGAGGTTGTTTTTCTGTATTATCTGTATGGTTTTGTATCCTATGAAACTGGAGATTATGTCTCCTGCTCCCCATGTGGAGCTTAACCTGCCTTTTTCCGAGGGGAATATGTCTTCTCGTGATATTGTGGCTCCTACTCTCAGTCCTTTGGCTCCTGTCACCACGTCCGGTTCCACGTCGTAGTTTTCTATGGACCAGAACTTGCCTGTTCGCCCTATTCCTGCTTGTATTTCATCTGCTATGAGTGGGATGTTTTTCTCTTGTGTTGTTTCTCTCACTGTTTCTACGAATTCCTGGCTCGGTATTCTGTATCCTCCTTCTCCTTGTATGGGTTCGAGTATAACGTAGGATAGGTCTTTGGTTTGTTTTATTGTTTTTCTGGTTTTCTCCGCTGCTCCGCATCTGCATTCTCCGTTGTATTTGTCTCCGCAGGTGCAGAACGGTGTTTTGTTTATTCCTGGTATCTTTGGGAATTTTTCTCTGTATTTTTCTTTGCTTGTGGTTAGTGTGAGTGCTCCGAGTGTTCTTCCGTGGAATGATCCTTGGAAGCATAGGCCTTTGCTGCCTCCGTGGTCGTAGCATATCTTTATGGCGTTTTCGATGGCTTCTGCTCCGGAGTTTATGAGGAGTGCGGTGTCTAAGTTGAATTTCTCCGTGGTTTCTATGAGTTTTTCTTGAAGTTCAGCTGGGCCTGGGCATTCGCTGTATGTGTAGAAGTCCTGTCCAGCTATCTTCACGGGGTCGTTTAGATCGTGTTCTTCTAAGGCTTTCTTTATTTCTGGGTGGTTGTATCCGAGCGGAGCTGCTGATACGTGGGAAGCGAAGTCCATGTATGTGTTCCCGTCTTTGTCTTTGCAGAATGGTCCTGCGGCTTCTTTGGATCTGTCCCATACGAATGGGTGTTTGTGCGTGGTCTTGGCTCCGTGTCTGTGGAAGTACTTTATGTATTTCTTGGATTTCACGGTTCCTTTTACTTGGGGCTCGGTTTTTTCTCTATCCATATCGGTCACTCCGTGTAGATGAGGGGGGTGTATTTAAATCTAAATGGGTTACCAGAATACTATGATTGTGGCTCCGGTGATTATCATGAGTGTTGAAACGGTTTTCTGGATGATTACTTCACGGGTTATTGTTTCTCGAATGAAGCTTGGGTGGAGGAATGTGATGAGTGTGGCGGATACGAGGACGAGTAGGGGTTTGACTCCCACTAAAGCAGATACCAGTGAAACAGGTCCGAGGGATATAGCTGTGAAAAGAGCTAGCATGCCGAGGGAAACGAAGAATCCAACTATGAATAGGTGTTCCGCTCCTTTCCTGGCTTTCTTCCTCAGATGCGGGTGGTGGAAAGCGAATAAGGCAAGTGCAGATGCTCCTCGTCCCACGCCGATCCAGAAGAGAACGGGCCATATCGTGATTGATTGAGTGGATAGTTTGGTGAGTACGTTGCGTGCGGCGAACATCACTGCAGCGATGAATACCAATACTATGAGTTTATCGAACTTGAATCTACCGTTCACCTCTTTGAAGGAAAGCGAAATGGATCCAAGGACAACGAGGCCTATGCCCATGTACTTCAAGAGAGTGAAGGATTCTCCGAAGAACAAGAATCCGAACGGAAGCACCAGGAGAGGAATAGTTGCCAGTATGGGGATGGCTCTGGAGACCTCTTCTCTTGATAAAGCCGCGAAGTAGAACCAAAGGCCCATAGAAGACACTATTCCTATGCAGAGTCCGAGGAAAACGATGTAAGGGTCATTTAATATGCCTGTGACAAGTAGAGAAACAGGGGTTAAAACCAGGAAGGTCATGAAGCTGAATATAACCGTGCCTAAGTGCGGGTCCATCACTTCCTTCGTCACTATGAACTTGTTCATGAGGTCCGTGGACGTGAAGATAAGGATAGCTGCTAAGGCCGAGATTATCCACCACATTTAAATCATCTTTTCAGGTTGAATTTCCTTGTTTTCGGGTCTGCTAAGGCGTGTGCTTCTCCTTTACGTATCTCTGCTTTCCTTATGAGGTTTTTAAGTTTCTTCTTGGTTTTCTTCTTCTCTTTTATGTTCAGGTCTTCTTTTTGGAGTTTTTGTTCAAGCTCTTCTATCTGTTCTTTCATTTTTTTCAGTTCTTGGATGCGTTTTTTAACTTTTTTGGCCTGTTCTATGGTTTTATCTTGGTTAATTGCTTTCTCCATTACTTTTTCAAGTTCCTCTGTTTCAAGTTCATATGAGTACTGTGATATTCTTAGTTGTTGTTGGGGTGTGAGTTCTTTGAATTCTTCTTTGGACGCTATCTTAGGGCAGGTTCTTTTGAATTCTTTGATTTTCTGGAGCTTTGCTTTGAATTGATTCATTTCGTATTCTTTTTCCAGTCCTTCTAAGCCTTTTTCTTCGAGTTCTTTTTCTTTTTCCTTTATCTTCTTCAAGGTTTCCTGTCTTTCCTTGTCAATCTTTGGTTTCTGTTGCCAGGGCGCTCCCAGTTTTTCTTTAGGTATGCCTGTCGTTTCTCTAACCTGGCTTAGTCTCTTTTCTATGTCTTCGAGTTTCTTTTCAAGAGGTTCAAGCACTTCTCCCTGTTTTCTTCTCTGTCCTTTTCTTCTTTTTTTCGCCATTCTCTACACCTATGATATGAATCCGAGTAGCCCTATGAGTAAGAACGCTATTATGGTGAGTGCTACGGCCCAGATTGTTCCGAATATCCAGATATCGGTGAAGAAAACGAGGAAAACCAAAGCAGCAGCTATTATAGTTGTGTTTCGATGTAGTTCAAGTACCTTGTGAGCGTACATGACCAGTACGAGTAGTATTATGACCTTGGCGAGTAGGATGAACGTGGCTATCTGGTTTGTGTATTTATTGATTCCGAAGAGCTTTCCAAACGTCTTCTCAAAGAACCCAGCAGGGAAGAGATTGAAGCGAGCCATGATCATCACATGTAGAGTTAAGTGCCCAGGACTTAAAAACTTTTTACTGTTAACTCCGTAAGATATAACTTCGAAGAAGGACATTACTATCCACGGAGGGATCAATATGATTCACTTTAAATGGTTCGGACAAGCGTGCTTCGAGATACGGAACTCGAAAACAGTTGTAACGGATCCTCACGATGGAAACGAAGTTGGATTAAACCCACCTAAAGCCAAAGGAGATATAGTAACTGTTTCACACGGTCACTTCGACCACGCATCCGGAGTAGACCTCGTTAAAAAACCAGGAGCAGAGACAGTTGAAGAGCAAACCGGGAAGAAAACGGTTAAAGGGATTCAAATCAAAGGAATCAAAAGCTACCACGACAAGGTGAAAGGAGCGAAAAGAGGAAAGAACATCATCTACACGTTCGAGTTAGATGGGAAGAATATATGTCACCTCGGAGACCTTGGACACACGCTATCCGATGAAAAACTCGAGGAAATAGGAGACGTAGACATACTGATGATTCCAGTAGGCGGTAACTACACCATAAACGGAGAAGAAGCCGTAAAAATATCTGGGAAAATCAACGCACGCGTAATAATACCGATGCACTACAAATTACCCGAATTAACCGTGGATATAAACGATGAAGAACAGTTCATAGAGAAAGCCAAGGGAAAAGGATGGACAGTGAAGGAGAAAAGAGCTCTCGACCTGCAGTCGCTTCCAGAGGATACAACGGTGGTTAAGCTCGAATGCAGAGCCTGAAAAACCTCTTATCAATTAGTTGTTTTTGATAAGGCTGTAGATCTTGTTCTTTGCTTTTGGGTTTAGACTCAGCGTGTTTCCTCTTTTCTTTGCTAAGAGGTATCTTTCTTTTACCAGTTCATCTATGAGTTTTCTTGCTCTTTTTCCGTTTCTCTTGATCTTTCCATCGACCCAGGAGACTACGCTGGTGAGCGGTTTGTACTTTCCTCCCCAGCAGTATCTGTTCTTCAGTTTACGGAGGATGTACGCCTTTATCTGTTTATCGGTGAGTTCTTTCTTGGCCATGGTCTCCTTGTACGGGTTTTTGATAGAGCCATTTAAGAGGGTTTTTCCCTTTCCTTCAGTTAATTGGAGTTAAGTTTCCTAATCATAAGGTTGAACCATAACATATATAAACTTATAGCCGTATAACTTCTCCAGGTGGTAAAGTGAGTAATAGAGGTAGAGACGAAACGGTGCTGATAGAGGCCCTTGGAAGTTCTCCGAAGATGAGAATAATAGACTTTTTCATAGATGAACAGCCCTTTGACTTCACGAAGAAAGAAATCATTCAGGAACTTGGAATGAGCAACAGAACATTCTACAAATACTTCCCAGACATAGAAAAAGCCGGTATAGTTAAAGAATCGAGAAAAATCGGCAGAGCCCAGCTATATACCTTGAACAAAGAAAGCCCTGTAGTCAAAGAACTGATCAAGCTACAGGACAAGCTAAGCGAAAGAGCAAGGCAGATGCAGATGAAGGAAAAAGAAGAAGTAGAGGTGGCTGCTTAGATTCTCTCGCCTTTAATATTCTGACTACTCTGATTATATCCCGAGGTACATCGCTTTCTTCTCCATCCTCCTGAACACGTATATGCCCAGAGCTATACTGATTGTTGCGAATACAACGAGGTATAAAACCGTTCCCCATATATCCATTAATCCCGCTCCTTCTAATCCAATTGCTCTGATAGCGTCAATCGCCTGCGTGGTAGGTAAAAGCCTGAATATGTCTTCAAAAGGCTGAGGGAAAACAGCCAAAGGATAATGAACCCCTGAAAATAGATAAAGAATACTCATTATAGCCGTTGCAGAGTGAGCTAAACCCTCTCTCCAAGCTGCTAAAGAAGCCAGCATTATACCCAGCCCTGAAAACGATATGAAGATAAGTAAAAGAACCAGAATAGCTAATAAAACACTTCCAGAGAACGAGAAACCGAAAAAAGAAGCTACAATAACCACAGGAACATTCTTAACTAATGAATTGAACATAGGGTAACTTAAAGTACTGTACAGGTAAGAGATCCTGTTCAAA
The DNA here is from genome assembly GCA_964388265.1 of Microcaldota archaeon. Classification (GTDB taxonomy): domain Archaea; phylum B1Sed10-29; class B1Sed10-29; order B1Sed10-29; family B1Sed10-29; genus CAYLXZ01. Next base: position 8,058 of record CAYLXZ010000002.1, read on the forward strand.
GGAGACATCATTATGTAAGCAAGAGTTTTCCTATGCTTCTCAGTCACGAAATGGAATGACATATCATGGACAGAGGATTTTATCATGGTCCAAGTAATAGATCCTGTAAGTAAGAACACCAAATAATTTTCTCTGGTGAGCATTCCAAGACCTTGGAAACCACCCTGTAGGATAGCGGTCCAGACCACTAAAAAGGAAATGAAGCTCGTTAAAGCACCGAATACATTCCAGAAAACCCTTATCTTCCATCGGAAGAATCTTCGAAGGAAAGTGACCGACATTAACTTCAAGTGTTTTAAGAAATTACTCATTTCAACTCCCTCCCTGTTAAATGTATGAAGACATCTTCAAGAGTAGGTTCAACTGTATCTATTCTCTCCACGCCTAAATCCATTTCCCTAACCTTCTTAGCAATCCAATCAGCCCTATCCATGGATTCAATCATCACACGTACCTTCTGTTCATCGGGCATGTATCTAACGTCCTCCACTTCCTCTGAATCTTCAAGTTCTTCGAGTAAAGAGGTTTTAAACTTCTTGAGCTTGAACTCAATAACGGTCTCTTCCTTGAGATCCTGTTTCAACTCATCCGGTCGCCCTTTCTCGATTAATTCACCGTTATTGATCAGTATGACTCGATCGCAGAGGTAGTCCGCCTCTTCCATGTAATGCGTGGTTAGAAGTATTGAAACGTCATTGTCCCTCAGTTCATCTATGTATTCCCTTATCTTCATCGACATCCTTGGATCTAAGCCGCTGGTCGGTTCGTCGAGGAAAAGTACCTTGGGTTCGGTCATGAAGGCTTTTATGAGTTTCAGTTTGGTTCTTTCTCCCGTGGATAACCTGTCCACGTACGTGTTTTTCCTGTCATGTACCTCCAGTCTCTTCATATGCTCTTCTATCTTTTTTTCATAGTTTCCTACTTCGTATATCTCTGCGAATAGCTTCAGATTCTGGTAGGAAGACAGGTGTCTGAATAAATTGGCTCTAGCGAATATAGCGTTTACATCTGACCTGATTTCCTTGGACTCAGTGGACATATCGTGGCCTAGGACCTCTACCAACCCTTCATCCGGATCCATCAAACCCGTGCAGGCTTTCATCATCGTAGTTTTTCCTGCTCCGTTCGGTCCGAGTAATCCGAGTATCTCTCCTCTGTGCAGGGAGAATGAAACATCATCGAGAACCTTTAGCTTCTTCTTGCTCAAAATCTCCTTGAAGTACCTGAATAGGAAGTTCCTGTTCCTGTACTTTTCCCTGATCTTACTTCTATTCTTAAAGCTCTTCGAAACGCTTGATACTTCTACGATCGGAGAAGATTGAGAAGAATCGGAAAGGCCTGGAGGCATCGGTGGGAACACCGGTTAATTTACCTCGAAGGATATTTAAAAGACTTTTGCAAAAAGAGTTTAAAGGAGGAGGCAATTGAATTATATAGAAGAGAGAGAAGTCTAACTTTCGAGGCAAAGAAAGATTCTAAGGCTCACTAATTATTCCAAGATAAACCTCGTTCAACAAGAGTTAAGTTCAGTCAATCCTTTTAACTAAACATGGATGAAGATAGGAAGATAGAGTCAGGTGTATTCGACGAGTACACCAAGAAAACGATCTACAAGCTGCAGAACAAAGGATACTTCGAGACACTGGACTTCCCAATATCCACCGGGAAAGAAGCAGACGTATACAGAGGAACCACGAAAAACGAAGAACACATCGCAGTAAAAATATACAGAATCGAAACATCTAAATTCAGAGAAATGCGAGGATACCTGGCCTACGACCCTCGATTCGAAGAAATAAAACCAACGAAAAGAGGATTAGTCGAAGAATGGTGTAAAAAAGAATACAAAAACCTTCGAGACGCTCGAGAAGCAGGAGTAAGATGCCCGAAGCCAATTAAAACAATGAAAAACGTTCTCCTAATGGAATACATCGGCCTGAAAGACGGTTCACCGGCACCAATGCTCAAAAACGCGGACCCGGAAAACCCAGAAAAAACCATGGAAACCATCGAGAGATACATAGACCTCATGTACGAAGAAGCAGGCATAGTCCACAGCGATTTAAGCGAATTCAACGTATTAATACAAGATCAAGAACCAGTTATAATCGACATGGGGCAAGCCGTGAGCGTGAAACACCCACGAGCCCAAGACTTCCTTGAAAGAGACAGAGAGAACATAAAGAAATTTACAAGGAAGATTAAATAACACTTAGGAGAGTTAATCATCGTCCTTTCCAAAGGATCTGTCTATTCCTCCTACATTTCCCTTCTTAAGGTCATCTTCCATCTTCTTAGCTATATTCCCGAGTGTTGTCATCTGCGCACCTCCTTTTTCAGTTTATACTGAGACAGTGGAATTAATACCCGGAGAAATATTTATAGCTTCGGGAAAATTGATTACATAAGGCTTTTTACCCACGGACCCTTTAATCATCTACAGAGGATTGGAAATGAACAGATACACAGCCGTTTTATTCGACATCGATGGAACGCTCATAGACCTCGACGCGGTTATAAAAGGCATAAACAAAGCCCTCAAAGAAAACGGGCTGGAAGAAATGCCCGAAGAAAAAATAGTAGACGATATAATCGGATACAGATTAGCCGAAAGACTGCCAGATCTCCTGAACATAGACAAGGAGAAAGCGAAAGAAGTGAGCAAAGACTACACCGATTACTACCTCGACCACCACAAAGAAAGCGATCCCTACCCAGGAGTCAAAGAAACGCTGGCAGAACTCCGGGAAAAAGGATTCAAAATCGGTTTAGTCACAACGAAGAAAAGAGCAGAAGCACTATCATCCATCGAAACATACCCCGAGATAATCTACGACGTCCTAATAGGTGGAGACGACGTTGAAAACGTTAAACCCGATCCAGAGCCCCTGGAAAAAGCATGTGAAAAACTCGGATTGAACCCGAAAGAAACCCTATACGTCGGAGACCACGTGGTAGACGTTGAAACAGCGAAAAACGCAGGATGCGACTGCGTAGCCATTACCACAGGCGTACACGGCAGAGAAAAACTTGAAGAAGCAGGAGCAGAGAACATAGTGGACAGCGTGAAAGAAGTCCTACCCATCGCAATGTCCGATGCTGAAGAGATAGAAAAAACCGTTAAAGTACCGAAGGACAGATTAGGAGCCGTCATAGGTAAAAAAGGAAGGACAAAAAAAGAGATAGAGGAAAAAACAAGCGTTAACTTAGACATAGATTCAGAGACCGGTGAAATAACCATCACTCGCTATCTCGGAAGAGCTCCAGAGAAGTCCATAAAAGCAACCGACGTCGTGCGAGCCATAGCAAGCGGGTTTTCACCCCAAAAAGCTTTTAAACTACTAGAACCAAAAGTATACATAGAAACACTTGATCTAAAAGACTACGTAGGACATTCAAACAAGAGAATAACGAGAGTAAAATCACGGATAATAGGGAAAAAGGGCAAAGCAAGAAGAAACATCGAGAACCTCACCGAGACACACATATCAATAAAAGGAAAGAGGGTCTCCATAATAGGTGAGATCCACAAGGTAAAACTCGCTAAAAGAGGAATAGAAAAACTGATAGAAGGATCCCCACATAGTGGAGTCTACAAACTCCTGGAAAAAGAAAGGAAAAAGATAATAAGCTAAACCCATTTAACAAACCAAAGGAAAGTTAAATCACAGGTGACGCATGTGCCAGAACCCGAACAGTTCAAAGAATTCCAAGAACACTCAGTAGCCGAGTTCTTCAAGAAAAACAGGCAAATGCTCGGTTACTCAGGTAAAATAAAAAGCCTGACAACCGTAATACACGAATACGTAACCAACGCCGTAGACGCATGTGAAGAAGAAGGAACACTCCCCGAGATATTCCTCAAGATAGAGGAAATGGGTCCAGAACACTACAAAGTAATCATAGAAGACAACGGGCCCGGCATACCCGAGAACTACGTGGGAAGAGCCTTCGGACAGATGCTCGCAGGTACCAAGTTCCATAGATTCGTACAACAAAGAGGACAACAAGGAATAGGAGCAGCAGGAGCCGTGATGTTCGGTCAAGTCACCACAGGCAAGCCAACCAAAGTCATAACCGGACATGGAAGCGGAGAAGTATTCGAAGCCGACCTATCAATAGACGTTAAAGATAATTCAGCTAAATTAGAGAATAAAAAGAAATACAGCGGGGAAATGAAAGGGACAAGACTCGAAACAGAACTCAAAAACGTCATGTACCAAAAAGGAAGATACAGCCCCGATGAATACCTAAGAAGAACAGCCCTCGCAAACCCACACCTCAAGATAACCTACGTAGACCCAGAAGGAGCTACCACAGTCTATGACAGAGCCGTAGACGAAATTCCACCAACACCAAAAGAAGCAAAGCCACACCCAAACGGCATCACTGTAGACGACCTACTGGGATACTCCTCAGTCACAGAGTCCACGAAGATCAAGACCTTCCTAAAGAACGACTTCACCAGAATAAGTTCAAAGAAGGTCAAAGAGATACAGGAAAAAGTCAGCTTCGACTTAAACAAAAAACCCAGCGCCCTTGAATGGGACGAAGCAGAGGAACTATCCAACACATTCGAAGAAACAAGCTTCATGGCACCCCCAACCGATGTATTAATACCTATCGGAGAGGAAACACTTGAAAAAGCCATAGAAGAACAGCTCGACCCAGAATTCAAAGCAGTAGTCGAGAGAAAACCCACCATATACAGAGGAGGAGTTCCATTCATCGTTGAAGTCGGCTTAGCATACGGTGGAGAAGCCGGAAACGACAACGGAAACGATAACCTTGAATTAATGAGATTCGCAAACAGAGTGCCTCTCCTATTCAACAAAGGAGCCTGCGCAACATCCAAAGCAGTCGAATCCATTGACTGGAGCCGATACGGAGTCGAAGACAACACACCTCTAACCGTCCTAATCAACTTCACATCCATACACGTTCCCTACGTAGGAGCAGGTAAAAAAGCGATATCAGACGAAGAAGAAGTAGTCAAAGAAATGAGATTAGCAATGATGAAAGCCGCTCGAAAAATGGGGAAATACATAAAAGGAAAAAAGAAGAGATACAAAAGAAAACAAAAGAAGAAAACATTCGAAACCTACATACCAGAGATATCCGGAGCCCTATACGAGATAACCGGGAAAAACGAAGATGATATAAGAAAACACCTCGAATCCATCGTTGAAGAAAGATTCGCGGACCTCGAAGAGGATGATTAAAATGAATTCCACTCCTCAAAAACTAAAAAACGAAGGTGAACAATAAAATGAAAAACACCCTATCCTTCCAAGAGACAAAGGAGGAACGATAAGATGGCTGAAGACATGAAGAAAGAATCTCTGGACAAGCTGGAGGACCTTGGGGACAACCTGCTGGATCAATTGAATAAAAAAGAACCTCCATCACTGAGTATACCCAGCAGAACCAGGTCAAACGTAAAGTTCAACAAAGACAAGGAAATAGTAGATATAACCGGTAAAAGATCAACCAGATCATTCATAAACGCTTCACACGTAAGGAAATTCATGCAAACCCTACTCGTAGCAAAAGCAAGTGAAGAATACATAAAAAACAACAGAACCGTAGGGAAAAGAGAGCTTTACTACAACCTAAAACACAAACTGCCGGGAACGAGCAAGAACACCTGGGAAGACGACGATGAATCCAGCGCAGTAATAGACGACCTTGAAGCAATACTCGACCTCCCAAGATCACAGCTACATATAGGAGCAAAAAGCAAAGGATCCATATACGGAGACATAACGCTAAAACAAGCAGGAGACGAATTCTCATGTAAAAACCTCGGTAAAGGTGGATGGTCAATACCCGGAAACGTAGAAGACGTAGAAATAGGCGACTACGATGCGGAAAGAATTCTTTTCATAGAGAACGATGCGATGCAAGCCAGGCTAATAGAAGAGGAAGCATATGAGAAACTCAACGCCCTTCTCGTAAATGGAGAGGGAGTGCCTCCAAGAGGAGTCAGGAGGTTCGTCAAAAAACTCCAAGAAGAAACGAATTTACCCGTAATAGTATTCGTAGATGGAGATCCATACGGTTTCTATATCCACAGCGTCATAAAACACGGGTCAATACAACTCGCCCACATAAACGACAGGTTCTCAATACCTGAAGCAAAGTACATAGGAATGACCATGGACGATATAGACAACTATGGCCTACAAAACGTTACAGAAAACCTGGGTAAAGGCGCTAGAAAGAAACTTGAACACAACCTGAACTACGAATGGTTCCAATACCATCCAGAATGGGTTGATCAGATGAAAAAGATGAAGGAGAAAGGAGTTAGAATAGAGCAACAGGCCCTTGCCAACAAGTCCCTCGAATTCGTCGCCGACACCTACCTACCCGAAAAACTCGAAAACGAAGAGTTCCTACCCTAACGCAAGATAAATACAAAAACTTATTAATAGCCCGATCCATAAATAGACATAGATTGAAAAGGTGGAAAAATGAAGGTTCTCAGATGCCAGAACAAAGAGGAACTCATGGAAAGACTAAGCGAGATAGATAAATCACACAGAGAAGTATACGTATCACTCAGACCCACCCAAGAGATAGTGGACAAACTCGTAGACGAAGCAGAAGCTCTTGAAGAGCTTAAATGCCCTGAAAGCCTATATTACCAGGTTGGAGAGAAAGTAAATCAGAAACTCGAAGAAGAAGGCATCGAACTAAACCCAGGAGACTTCTCACCAGGCAGGCCAAGGAAATACAGCGAAACAGAGATACAGAGAATGATCGAGATGAGAGAACAAGGCACGCCCGTAAAAGAGATAAGCGAACAGATGGATGTTCCAATCAGAACAATCTACTTCTATCTAAATAAAAGAATGGAGTAAAATTCATTCCTCTAAATCAATTTTACCTTTCTTCAACTTATCCATAACATCTTCATGTCCTTTTAAAGCATTTTCTTCTGATTCGTAGCGTTCACTGTAAACAGAGTTACCTAAATCCGGTTCTCCTTCTTTGAAGGAGAATATACTTGTCTCATACCTGCCTTTATCCTGAACATTGCTTATTATCTTTTCATTGAATGATTCCTTCATCTCAGGAGGTAGAAGATCAACTGTGGAGACAAGGTACTTGTCATCGTTCTGTTTTACTACGTGTTTCTTCAATCCTGTTTCTTTTTTTTCGAGTACTTCAAAGTTTTCTTCAGCCATGTTGAAAGTAAGGTAAGGGTGATTTTTATATACAGGGGGAAACTTAACCATTACCAGTGTGTTTCGAGAAGTCGGGGTAGCTCAGGCGGAAGAGCACATGGCTGTTAACCGTGCGGTCAAGGGTTCGAATCCCTTCCCCGACGTCTTAATTCTCAGGGAATGGAGAAAGGATCATTCATATGATCGGAGATGGAGAGGTAGAATCAATAGACGTAAAACAGATTATTCTACTAGCTATTCTAGTAGGTGTATTTTCCTCTGTATTATATATGATAGGTGGGTTCTCCCGCAATCCTGCTCTCTTGTTTGGGTCTTTAGCTGCCTGTTTCATTCCTCCAGCAGGGAAGGAATCTATAATCCCTATAATGATAGCAGGTGGACTTGAGCCTGTCATAATATTCGTTGGGATATTTCTACTGGATTTAACCGCTTGCTTCATTATCTTAACGTGCTTTGAAGTAATTGATTACCTTATTTACAGGACAGGTTTCCTGAAGAGGAAAGTTCAGAAGATTGAGAATAAGGTGAATAGGTTCGAAAAATACGATTTGGTTAGCCTAGGGCTCATTGGATTTATGTTCCTTCCTTTCCAGGGAACTGGAGCTATTACCACGTCTATCTTGGCTCAGTTCCTTCGTTTGCCTGATTGGAAGACCTTGGTAGTTGTGATAATCGGCTCAGTAACCTCCAGCCTCTTTTACCTAGGTTTAACCCTGGGTGTGATACAGTTATTCTAGAGTAATTCACTGTCTTCTTTTATGCGTTCCAGAATTTTCTTAAAGTGTTTCCTGTACTTTTGGCTCTTCTCCACTACTGGAGTCATCTCAACCAAGAAATCTACAAATACCTTGTCGTAAGGTATTTTGCCTAGTATTTCAACGTCTTTTTCTCTAGCAAATTTCTCTATTTCCTTTGAGTGCTCTTTATTTAGGTCGAATTTATTTATTATTAATCCATAGGGAATGCCGAAGTGTTCAACTATATCCAGAGCTCTTTTTAGGTCGCTTAAAGCTGCTGGAGATGGTTCTGTTACTGCTACCACGTAGTCACTGTCCCTTACCGATGCTATCACCGGACAGCTTATCCCTGCTGCAGAATCGCTTATAATTAGTTCCTTGTTCTCCTCGCGGGCTTCTTCCTTTATGACATCTACAACATTCCCGGATCCAGATTCTCCCATTTTAAGCTGGCCTGAAAGTAATGGAAAACCGTAATCTGTATTTATCTTTGTTAAAGAAGCATTATTAACTTCTTCAAGTTCAAATACGTCTTCTGGACAGGCTATTTTGCAGGCTCCGCATCCTTCGCATAGGAATTTATTCACTTCTGGCTTCTTCTCTTCCTCGTTCCATTGAATTGCTGAGAAGGTACACAGATTAACACATTTCTTACAGTTTTCTCCTTGACATTTACTTGGATTCTTTACAAACGCTTTTTCGTTTGTGGATATTTCTCGGTCTTCAAATGGTTCATTGTTACCTAGAAGAATGGATAGGTTAGATGCGTCTACATCACAGTCTGTTGCTATTATGTCTTTATCTTCAGATAGTAGAACTGCTAGTGAGGAAGTTACCGTGCTTTTCCCTGTTCCTCCTTTCCCTGAAAGTACTGTTATTTCTTTCATTGAATCGCCTCGAGTATTTTATTTATCTGTTTATGTTCTATAGGTTCTCCTGCAGCGTATTTTTCCTGTATTTCTTTGCTGTACGGTATTTTACCTATTACTCTCGAATTATAATCTTCAGCTATCTTCAGCGTTTTCTCGTCACTTGATATGTCTGCTCTGTTTATCACTGTCCTCGAAGGTATTTCAAGTTCCTTTACAAGCTGTAGGATTAGGTCCAAGTCATGATTTCCTAGTGGGGTTGGTTCAGTGACTGCTATAGCTAGATCTGTTCCTGTTAAAGCAGCTATTACGGGGCAGTGTGTTCCTGCAGCAGTATCTATTATTATGTGATCATATTGGTCTTCTTCGCCTTTGATGTAGTCTTTAACTGCATTTACAACTAGACTGGATTCTTCAATACCTGGTTTAAGTTCCCCTTTGATTAATGTTATGTTTCCTTTCTCTCCCTTATATATTGAACCTATTTTTTGTTTTGATTCGCTTATAGCATCTACTGGGCATGTGTATTCACATGTTTTACATCCTGTACATTGATCTTTAACTAGGAAGGGTGCTTCTCCCTTTACTTGTACTAAAGCGTTTTCTCTACATGCTTCTACGCATTTTCCGCATCGGATGCATTTTTCTTCATCTATCTCCGGTATCATGTTCTCTACTTCTTTAATCTTTTCGGTATCTATAGAGAGGATTAGGTCATCGTCTGGACAATCTACATCAGCATCTATGAGAAGTATTTCTTTGCTTTCTGCTAGTTTGTTGGCTAGCGCTGTAGCTACTGTGGATTTTCCTGTTCCTCCTTTTCCTCCTGTTACAGCTATCTTCATTTAATCAACCTTCTCTACCCCATAATCTTTGCCTTTTCCAGGCTTGCAGGGATTACTGGACTCTTCCAGTTTTCCTTTCAAGTATTTGTTTATCACTTCTTCTACTTCTCCTTTTGCTCCTGAGATTACATTCACGTCGAATTCTTCGAATAATGAGATTGCTCTTCTACCTATGCCGCTGGTTATCATTAAGTCAATTTCCTTCTTGTTGAAGAATTTAGGCAGATAACCTGGTTTGTGTCCTGGGTTCTCTATCTCTCGTTTTTCAGTTACTTCACCGTCTTTTATTGTTACCATTGTGAATTCAGGGGCTCTTCCAAAGTGCCCTGCTACTTTCCCTGAATCTGTTGGAATCGCTATCTTCATATTTTGTCTCCTGATTTCTTTGTTGGTTCTTTCAGTAATTCCAACTCGTTCTTTCTGAGTTTTTCAGCTACTTCTTCCACAGTTTTTCCCTTTGTTTTGTATATGTCAGCGAAGCAGTCTCTTAGTGTATGGAAACTGATTTCTCCAATGCTTCGAACAACTACTGCACCTATATTTTCTTTGCATAGGTCTCTGGATAGAGATAATCCTGCTCTTACTTCTTTCTCTCTATATTCATTTTTAAGTGTTTTTTGTAACTCCATTTCTTTTGAAGTTAATTCAACAAAAGCTATGTGACTGCATCTGCCGAGGTGATCGCTTACTTCTGATTTTATTCCTTTATCTTCCTCAATAGGTATTGCTACAAGTCTTTTCTGGGGTTTGTAGGGCTCGACGTGAACCACTATGGATTCAAGGCTTTTTACCTTTTCTTTGGCTTCTTCCTCTATTTGGTCAGCTACTACGTGAGTTCTTTCCACATCTGCTGATCTGCTTGTTTTCACTGTTAATTCTCCTAGTGTAAATGGTCCGGATCTTCTGAGCTTTATGTTGTTCACTTCTTTAACTCCGTTTATTTTTTCAGCTATCTGTTTTATCTTTTCTTGCTCTTCGGAGCTTGGGCTCACATCCATGAGGGAGAATAGTGAGTCCTTCACTGTTTCAAGTCCTTCTTTAAGAATGAATAGTGCTATCCCTATTGTAACTGCTCCTTCCACGTAAGGTATTTCTAGGAAGGTGGCTCCGATTGCTATAAAGACGACTAGAGATGAAAGCACATCTGCCAGTGTCTCTCTGGAGTTTGCTAGTAGTGATGGTGATCCTGTTTCCTCTCCTTTCTTTTTCAGGTACCTCATCAGATAGAATGATACTACAACGGATGCTAGAGCTGTTCCCATTGCTAGTAGAGGTTGAGAGATAGTTGATATTTCAAATAATCTGTTGTACCCTTCAATAGCGAACTCTACAGCTACATATATTATAATTATTGATATTAGGAAGGATGCTATGTTCTCTGCTTTGTAATAACCATAAGGGAATCTTTCATCTGGCTCTCTCTGCGAAAGACGTAGACTAAGTATAGAGGCAGCTGCTACTACTAAATCAATAGTTGAATGTAAAGCATCTGTTAATAGAGCTATACTGCCACTTATAAGCCCTACTACAGCTTTACCTATAGCTAGTAATAAGGTAATTACTGTTACTTTTACAGCTGCCTTTTCCCCTTTCTTTAATTTATTGATTTCTTCCTTCATTTTCCTCCGCCTCTTGATCTTCCACGTCCCTGACCTCTTCCTTGTCCTTGGTTTCTTCCTTGTCTTCCTGTTCCTGGCTTGGGGCCAGCTCCCATTTGACCTGGCTGAGTTATCTCTTCGAGCTCTCCGTCGATTAATGCATCGATGTTCTCTTGTACCGTGCCTTTGATTCCTTCATAGGTATCTATCTCTATTCTTTGAAGCACATCGAATGCTCTTGGTCCTATTCTTGTAGCTATCACTATATCTACATCTTCGTTTCCTAGGGTTTGAGAAGCTGCTATTCCAGCTCCTCCTCTTTGTCCGGTTGCTGGGTTCTCGATCGCTTCTGCTCCTTTTACTTCTTTTTTTCCAGTTTCTGGGTTTTCGGTGACCTCTACTAAGATATAAAAGGGACATCTGCCGAATACTTGGCTTATTTGGCTTTCCATGGTTTTTCCGGTTGATGGTATAGCTATTTTCATGTGTATCTCCTCTGTCTAACTTATGTTTTTATCTACTTTATCTTTTCCCTACTAGGGGTGTTCCGCATTCTGGGCATTTTTTCTGTTGGCAGGGGGTTCCCCTTTGGTGTGGTTCGGAATATCCGCATTCTGGGCATACGCATTTGCTTGCTCCACCTACACCTTGTCGGGAACCTCCCTTGCCTTTTCCTTGTCCTAATGGCATTATTCTTCACTCTCCATTTTATTCATTTCTTCTTCTACTCTTTCTAGTTCTTTCTTCAGGTTTTCTATCTCTCTTTCTATCTGTTTCTTGTCCTGTTCTAGTAGTTCTTTTTCTTCTTTCTTTGTTGGTGCTCTGGCAGGTGCTTGGGTTTCTACTGGGTATCTTGCAGGTGGTCTGGCCGGTACTCTTCTTGTTCTTCCTCGTCCTGGTCCGAATCCTCGGCCGAATCCACGTCCAAAACCTCTTGAGCCTCTTCCTCGGCCAAAGGCTCTTCCACCTCTTGGTCTTCCTTTAGTGAATCCAGGAGAGTTGTATCCTGCACAGTATCCTAGTCCTCTCCCTGTCATTCGGCCTCTTCCTTCTGGGCCTGTCATATCTCCAAATGGCATGTTATTCACCTCCGCTTTTGTCTTTATTTGATGAGCGTGATTTGGGTCTTTTTAGATGGATATCTTTGCTCTCACAGTCTGGGCATTGTCTTGGTCTCCCTGTTCCGTGCGGAGCGTTCCATTCGTGTCCGCATTCTTCGCATTTGAATTTTCTTGGCATGTTTGCGTATTCTGGTTCCTGTATCTGTAGGGCTTGTCCTTCTATGAGGAACTCTGTGACTTTTCTGTGTGCTCTTTTGAGTGTTCTGGCGAATGTGGATCTTGATACATCCATCTTCTCTGCTGCTTCTTCTTGGTTCATTTCTTCTAGGTGTTTTAGTCTCATTGCTTCGAGTTCATCTGTTTTCAGGTCGATTTGATCTATTTCGGATAGTGGTACTCCTCGTGGCTTGAACCACATTCTGTTGGGTCTTCTTCTTACTCTTCTGCGTCTTCTTGGTCTTGGCATGGTATCACCTATTACCTTATATTATGGTCATATGTTCATAATTAGTTGTTATCTCAATCCTTTATAAAGGTTTCGGTTATATTCTCATAATCTTTTTAAATCTCAAGAGAATTAATAGATACAAGTACGACCGATAAAGAAAAGACAAAAAAGAGTGAAAGAGATGAGATTAAAAAAAGAAAAAATCATCCCTGCAATAGTGTTCCTCGGAATAGGTATATTCCTAGTTGGTGGAGCGATCACGCAAGGAATACAACTCGATGAGGGAGGGATAGGAGACCAAATAAATGGTAATGAAGGTAATGAAAGCCAACAGAGTGTATGCGCCGCCTATATTACAGGCGTAGGATGTCCTCACTGTGCTAAGTCAGATCCAGTCGTCCTAGACCAATCTCTTGAAAAAAATTCGAATCTAGCAATCATCGAATATGAGATATATCAAAACCAAGAGAATGCACCAGTAGCATCATCCTACTTTTCCAGCTACGGTGGAAACGGAGTTCCATACCTATTATTCAACGAACAAGAAAGCTTAATCGGAGACAGACCAATAATACAGAACGTAGATTCAAAAGCAAAAGAAATAGGAGGTAATCCGTGTCCTCTTCCAAAAGGAGACAGTAAAAGCCTAAGAGAACTCAATCTAAACGAATTACCTGGAAAACCCAAAGTGTTAAAAGGCGAGAAAGTACTCATACGAAAAGGAGAGAAAGAAACCGATTCAGAACTACTCAGAACCATAATAATTGGAGACATAGAAGAAGCTCTTTCAAACAAATCATTCGAATCAATTTCCCCTGAACCTGTAGCTCTCTCCGGCCAGAGCCTAAACTTCGAGCACGCAGCCCGATTAAACGGATGGATAGTTCAGTGGAACGGAGAAGAAGCACAACCTGGAGAACAACCCTTAGTAAAAGAAGAAACAGAACCAACTGAAGAAAAAACCCTACAAGAAGGAGGGATGACACTGGCCAAAGTGATTACCCTTGGAGCAGCTGACTCCGTTAATCCATGCGCGATAGCCGTCCTCACACTCATGCTTATAGCTATCCTAACCTATAACCCACGTAAGAAAAGGAAAATTCTCTTAGCTGGACTTGCATTCACCCTATCCGTGTTTGTAATGTATTTAATCTATGGATTAATAATAGTTAAGTTCTTCCAATTAGTTCAAACCCTAGCTTCCATAAGGCTACTACTATATCAAGTACTAGGAGCAGGTGCAATAATACTCGGAATCCTAGAGATAAAGGACTACTTTGACTACACTCCAGGAACCCTAGGAACAGAGATGCCTCTAAGTATAAGGCCAAAGATGAAGAAGATGATAAACGGAGTTACCTCCCCTCTAGGAGCCGCCGTAGTAGGTGTGCTCGTAACCCTATTCCTACTACCATGTACAATAGGACCATACATAATACTAGGAGGAATGCTATCCACTGTAGCAGAAGTCCTGAATACACTACCTTTACTACTGCTTTATAACTTCATATTCGTCCTACCAATGATTGGAATAACCTTAATAGTCTATGGAGGAATAGCTGAAGTTGAAGACGTTTCTGAATGGAGAGAACAAAATATAAGGTACCTACACTTGATTGCAGGCGCTTTAATCTTCTGTATTGGCATAGCTATGTTCCTACTATGGATTTAGCTAAATGAAAAGAACAGAGAAACTAAGAAGTCCAATGATTATCACGAAGTAGCTGAAGTCTATTTTTCTCCCTATCTTAAGCAAGATATCGATGGTTAGATATCCTGCTATGAAGCTAGTTATGGCAGCTAGTATCATCGTGGGGGTGATTAAGAGTGATTCATTTAGTTTAAGTAGTATCTGTGCTCCTATGACCGCAGGTATCGAGATTATAAAACTCAGTTCAAGCGCTTTCTCCGGGTTGTATTTTCTTAGGAGTAGCACCGAGGTCGTGAATCCTGATCTGCTTACTCCTGGCAGTATTGCTAGACCTTGAGCTATTCCTGTGAGTAACCCGTCCCCAGCTGTTTCTTCAGATTTTTCATTCACTTTCCTTTGAGCGAACTTCATCAGTATCCCTGTCAGTATCAATAGCGCTCCGATGAACGCGGTGGCCATCTTCCCAGTCAAGGTAAACCGTTCGAGCCCAATTAGGTATAATGGCACTCCTATGAATCCTGTGAACACGGTGGCGGTTATTACGAATGTCGTGAGTCGGTTGGATTCTTCCTTAGATCTCGGTCGATAACTCGGAAGATTCATAAGTATGTTCCAGATTTCTTTCCTGAAGTATAGTAATGCAGCTGCGAGTGTACCTATATGTAGCCATAGTGCGATTGAAACTGCTTCCGATATTTGTTTGCCGAAGAAATTAATCATGACAAGGGAAGTCATTCCTTCGCTGCTTACTGGTAGCCATTCAGCTGTTCCTTGGATTAAACCTAGTATTAATCCTTGTATTAGGTTCATGTTTCTTCCTCTATCCCTTGTTTAAGGTCTTCTAGGGCCTTCTTCTTTGCCACTGGATTTCTCTCGTCTTTCACTTCTTTGTAAGTTTCTTCTGTGAACAGATTCTTTATCTCTAGTTCTAGTTGTTCTGCTGCTTTTTCCACGGCTTTCCATGACTCTGAGTCTGGTTTGAAGTACGCTAGTACTCTATCGTAGTCTTGGTTCTCGAGGTATTTCTTGACTCTTTCCGTGTTTACTTCTATGTATTTTTCCTTTATCTCTGGTGTTTCTTCCCATTCTGGCCAGTCGTAGGCTGTGAATGGGTAGTTGTCGCATTTGTCTATTGGTATCACGCCTGCACTGGATACTACTACTCTGTGGATTTTTTTATCTTTTCCTGTTTCTTTTAGTTTGTTGTGTATTGATTTATGTGTGTTTGATTGGTAGTAGGGTTTTTTGTAGCTGCAGGGTAGGAGCAGAAGTATTTCTTTCTCTTCTGGTTTCTGGTAGAATTTCTGGAAGTATTCTTGCCAGACCCTGTAGTGTGGGTGTGTTATCAGGTCTATGGAGCATCCTTTCAAGTCTTCTTTCTTTTCTTCTGGGAATTTGGGTAGGAAGTACATGTTTTCGTATTCTATTGATACTTCGGGGAGATCCTTCCATTTATCTACCTTGTTGAGGAATTCTTCTCTGTTCAAGGGCTTCCATTTTCCATCTACCCAGTCGTCGAACAGCTTAGATTGGTTGTGTGGATATGTGTTTATTAGTACTATTTCATCGCTCTTGTCAAGCGTGTACTCCATGGATTTCTGGAGTGTGTTTTCCTTTGAGAAGGGGATGTTCACCATTATGTAGGTCTTGACTTTTCCTCCGTGGCTATGGATCTTCTCTATGGCTTCTTCGTAGTCTTGGAGCCTGAATGGCTTGCCGTATTCCTCCAGGACCTCGTCGTCAGCTGCTTCTAGACCTATGGCAATGGTGTAGTCCAGGTCATCGAACTCTTGCAGCTTTTCCTCGGTTATGAAGTTAGGTAGTGACTCTACTACTATTTCTTGTACTCCTTGTTTCTTTAAGTGTTGTATTAGCCATTCTCTGAATTCCTTTGGGAACTGTTTGTTATCTAGGTATGATCCTGATTCGTATACCTTGAGTTTATCTATTTCTTTGAGGTTAAGTGACTTGACTTTGTTTTTTAGTTTACCTATGTTGACTGGGTATTTCTTTTGTCCCCATCCGCAGGCGTAGCATGTTCCGTATCTGCATTGACCTGAGTTCAGGATAACTGTCTTGGTGTTGGTCATGGTAGAGACACGGTTCTATATTTGGGATTGGTGGAATAAAAATCGATCAGGATATCGATCCATGGTGGATTAGTCCCGTGAAATCGCGTTGGATATCTTGTTTATTATTCCTTTCTTGTCTTTTTCTTGGCTTTCTTTGTTTATTTCTTCTTTGAGTTCCTGGATCTGTTCTTGGATTTCTTGGGTTCTTGTGGTTTCTTTTTCTTCTTGTTTTTCGAGTTCTCTGAGTTCTTTTTCTAGGGCTTCTAGTTTGGTTTTTTGTTTTTCGTATTTTTCAAGTGATTTTATTCTTTTTTCTATGTCTTTCTTTATATTTGAGGTTTTTGTGTTGAGCTTATCAGTTATTTCTTTTTGAAGTTGGTTGATTTTTTCTTCTAGTTCGTTGTAGTCAGCTTTGTTGTTCTCTAGGTCTTCTTGTTTTTCTTTTATGTCTATAGTGGTTTCTTTTAGTTCTTTTAGTTGCTTGGTTTGGTTTTTGACTTCTTTTTCTAGGTCTTTGAAGTTTTCTTGACCCACTGTAGTTTCTTCTAGTTCAGAGGTTCTTTCTTTTAGTGAGTTGATGATTTCTTTGGATGGTAGTTCTTCTTTGATTTCTTTTATTTGATTGGATAGTTCTTTGGTTTCTTCTGCTAGTTCGTTGACCTGTTCGATTTTGTCTTTCATCTTTTCTTTTACTTCGGTGAATTCGTCTTTTGTTGGAAGGTTCTGGTAGTGTATTTCTATGTCGTTTACTCTTTTCTTCATGTCTTTTATTTCTTGGTTTATTTCTTCTTGTTCGTCCGATACTCTTTGAAGGGTTTCTAGCCTGTCTTGTAGTTCGTTGTAGATATCTTCTACTCTGTCGGCGTTTACTTCTGATTTGTCTTCGAGCTCTGTCACGGTTTGCAGCATTTTCTGTGCGTCTTCTTTTAATTGTTTGACTGCTTCTAGGTCTCCTATTTCGGCTATTTCGGATCTTAAGTCTCCTAGGTTGTTTCTGATTTCTGTGATTTTTTGTTCTTTTTCTTGGATTTTGTTCAGGAGGTGTTCGTGTTCTGCTTCTTCTTCTTGGAGTTTTTCTTCTATTTCTTGGGGTTGTAGGTCTTCTACTAGTTCTTCTGTTCTTTCTGCTTTTGAAACAGTTTCTTGCATGTCTTTCTGTATGTCTTTCACGGTTTCTCTTAAGCTACCTATTTGTTCGGATTGTCGGTCATTTCTGGATGAGAGTGTTTCTTGTTGGGATTTGATGACTTCGAGACCTGTTTTTATCTTTTGGATTTCGGCTTCTAGCTCTGTGTTTGCTTTCTCTGTTTCTTTTTCTTCTTTTTCTACAGGGTCCCAGTCCTCTAGGTTCTCTTCTTTTTCTTTTTCTGGTGCTTCTGCTAGTAGGTCTTCGATGTCTTTCTCCTTGTTGGACTGTAGTAGTTTCTTTATCTTTTGTTTTATTCCCATCTTCTTGCCTCCATTTTCCTTATTCTTTCTTTGTTTTTAAGTTTTATTCTAGGTCATCCTTCAGTTCGTCTAGGTAGATGTCTACGAGGTTGAAGCTTCCTTTTCTTATGTTTTTTCTGACTAGTGATATTCTGCTTCTGTAGTCGAATACGTCTTCGCCTTCTTCTTCTAGTTTGTCTACTTCTTCCTCTATCTTGTTTACTTCTTCGTTGTATTCTTCGTATTTGTCTAGTTCTTCATCTGTGAGTCGGTGTGGTGAGTGTTTTAGTGGCCTGAAGTTAACGAAGTATGGATTTCCTTTGTTGTATTCGGAGTTTTGTACCATTCCTGTTCCTACGTTTGCTTTTACTATTGATCTTACCATGTCTTTTCCGAATTTGGTCATGTAGAACTCTAGTTCGTCTTGGTTTCTTGTTCTCATCTGTATTTTTGTTCCTATGTTGCTTCTTACTTCTTCTGGGAAGTCGCTGATTACTTGGCTGATTAGTATTAGGCCTACGCCCCATTTTCTGAATTCTCTGGCTCCTCTTTCTAGGTGGTTGAGTCCTTTGCCTGTTCCTCCGAATTTTTCTAGGAGTCTGTGTACTTCATCGAACACTATTACGGTGTCTAGGTGGTCTCTTTCTTCTAGGTTGGCGTCGAACACTTGTTGTATCATTGAGTTTGTGAATTTCTCTATGTCTTTTTGTTCTAGTTTGTGTAGTGAGAAGACTACTATGCTTCCTTCTTCTTCTTCGTTCTGTAGCATGTATTGGATGTCTATGTCTTGGTCTGGTGAGTTGATTGTTCTTATGTTTCCTTTGTATGATTGTGTGTCTTCTTCTGTGAGGTCGAACTCTGGGTAGTAGTTCATCATTTTGTTTGATTCGCAGTCTCTGAGGAATCCTGACCATTGGGCTGTTGGGTCGAGTACTATGATGTTTTTTCCTTTTTGTAGTGCTTCTTCGACCATTACTTGTGCTGAAACTGTTTTTCCTGCTCCTGTGGCTCCTGCTACCATTGCGTGTGTCATTATTTGATCTAGTCCTAGGTAGGCTTTCATTCCGTAGTCTGCTACTTTGCCTAGGTATCCTGATTCTCCTGGTTCGTTCTTCCCTGGGAGGTTTTCTGGGTATAGGTTTGCTTCGAATCGTCTTTCTTTTTCCATCCATTTTCTGTAGGCTAGGATTGCTAGGTAGGCGGTTATTGCTATGAGTGTGGTTATTGCTAGGTATTTTAGTATTGACATGACTGTCATCCCTAGTACTGTTCTTTGTAGGAAAGGTACTGATACTATAAATGTCTTCATGTCTGAGCTGGTGTGTTTTTCTCCTGCGTATTGGTATTTGAGTGTTCCGTAGATTACGTATTGTCCGAAGCTCATGTTTTCTGGTACTTGTATTTCTATGCTTTCTACGTTTAGGCCTTTGACTTTCTTTGTGAATGAGTGCGGTTCGGTGATTGATTTTTTAATGCCTGGTTTCTGTATCATTATTGTTGTGTTGGCTTGTTTTTCTTTGTTGAAGTCGGAGGCGTCGATGCTGACTTGTACGCTGATGTTTTCTCCTGGTTTTATTCTGCTGGTTTGGGTTTGTAGGTCTAGATGCATTACTCTGCTCGCTTGGCTTGCTGATGCTCCTAGGTGTATGAATACTGGTAGTTCTTTTTCTGTGGCGTTGTTGTGGAGTGAGAGGGATCCGCTGTAGAACTCTGGCGGTGTTTCTTCGGGGATTGTTATGTTTACTATGAGGTCTTTGGATTCGAGGGATGGTATGGAGAATACTTTGGATGTGTTAATGAACTGTTTTATCGAGGAGGATTGGTTTATCTGGAATGCTGTGGTGTTTTTGTATGGGTTTTTTATTGTTATTGATGCTGTGGTGCTTTCTCCTGGGTTCATGAATACTTCTATTTTCTTGTCTTGGAGTAGGAAGTTGTTGCTGAATGCTTCTTTGGTGATGTTGTAGAGTTCAGGTATCTTGGAGATTGATTCTTCTTGTTCTTCGGTTAAGCCTGCTCCTCCTGCTCCTCCACCGCCTCCACCACCGCCTCCGCCGGTGTCTCCGCCGTCGGTATCATCTGTGGTATCTTCTGCGGGGAAGTAGAGGGAGTAGACTGAGAAACCTGGGACTGTAGCTGTAACTGTCTGTTCATCTGTATCTATTTTTGATAGGTTGATGTTGAACGTTTCTAGATCGCTGTGGCATGTTCCGTCATAGTAGCTGTAGTTCTTGCATCTAGCTAGCTTCATTTCATCTAGTCCTCTGTCGTTTGGTATTTCGTCTTCGTATCCAGAGTAGTTGAGGGTGAGGGTTGCGTTGGATGGTTGGAGGGGTGTATTGGTTGCTATTCCCATTACTGTTTGAGCGCCTGATGGGATGAAGGAGGATATTCCTAAGACATCTAATCTGCTTAGTGTTTCTGCTTTTATTAGGTTTGTTGTATTTTGGTCTATGCTGGTGTTCTTCATTTTGATGGTGTTTCCTGTGAAGTTGGTGTTTAGGTTGTATTTTCCTGGTTGTAGTGATGTGGTGTAGTTTCCTGTGACGGTGATTTGTTGTGTGTGGTTTGTTATGATGTCTTTTATGGTGATTTCTGCGGTTTTGGATTGGTTTTTGGATGTAATGAAGCTTCCGTTTATCTGGTGGTATGGTGCTACTCTTATTTTCTTTGTTTTAGTGGTTTTTCTTCCTGTTGGATCGGTTGCTGTGAAGTTGAGTGTGTAGATTCCTTCTGTGAGGTTTTTTAGTTCATAGGCCCATTTTTCTCCAGAGATGTTCATGTGGTGTGTTGATGTGTTTCCTGAAGGGCTTTCCACGGTTAGGGTTGTGTTTTGAACTCCGTTTAGAACTCCAGCAGGATTATTATCCCATGCGGATACTTCCACGGTGGTGTTTTGTCCTGGTTCTATGTTCTGGGTGGTGGTTTCATTTATTTCGGGGTTTGTTAGGTCTGGTACTCTGTATTTGTCGGGTAGAGTGGTTTTGGTCACTGCGTTTTTCTGTGTTTCGGTGGTTTGTAGTGTGAGGTCGTGGGTTCTGGCGTCCTCTATGTCGGGTGGTATTGTGAAGTTAAGTGTAAACGTTCCAGTTTCGTTGGTCACGGAGCTGACGCTCGCGGTTTTGTTCCCTACTTCAACGGTGAATGAGAGGTTCTGTGTTTGTATCTGTCCTCCTAGTGTGACGTTGAACTCTACTGTTTGTGTGATGCCTGGAGTTACGTCTACTGTGTTTCCAGTTGTCTTGAAGTGGTTTTTGAAGTCTAGTACATCTACGTTTAGGTTGATGTTTTTTGTGGAGATGCTTGTGTAGTCGTTGCTGGATAGTTCTACGGTTGCTGTGTATTGTCCGGATGAGGGGAACCCTGGGTTTCCATATGTTACTGTAAGTGTGTTTGTCCTTTGTTTTTCTAGGGGGACAGGGTCTGCGTGCAGGTACTGTGATATGGATCCTGTTATATTGGTTTCTAGTGTGAAGTTAACGTTTCCTGTGCTGTTTATAGGGATCTCTTTCAGTGTTCCTGAGGCGTTCACTACTGCTGTAGCGCTTTCTGAGGATGTGACTTCATAGTCTGTGTCTGTAGGTACGGTTACTTCTATTTCTCTTTGTATTTCTTCGTCTATGTTGTCTGCGGAGAGGTTGAGGTATCCTGTGTAGGTGCCTGGTGAGTTTCCTAGTGGTACTGAGATGGATATGTTCGTGGTTGTGGTGTTACCTGGTTGTAGAGTGGATTCTCTGTGGTTCTGTAGATTTATCCAACTGGAGGGTAGTGTTTGTGGGATGTAGGTGGCTTCGTAGTTTTCAAGTTGATCGTTTCCTGTTGAGTTGGCTATGAAGGAGACTTTGTCTTGGGTTCCGTGGTTTATAGTGGTGCTGTGGTTTCCTGTTTCTTCTTCCATGAGGGAATTTTCTTGTATATCTATTTCTGCGTAGGTGTTGGTTGAGGATCGGTTTCCTGAGCCGTTTTCTATCCATTCTCCTGTGAATTTGGCGTAGAGGCTTGGTGGGGAGGGTTCGGCTCCGGCTCCCACTTGTACTTTAAATTCACCGCTACAGCTTTCTCCGTTGGATACGTTACCGCAGTTGTAGTTGGTTTGATTGAAGTTTATGTCTGTGTTGCTTGTGGAGGCTGTGATGTTAACGTGTTTACCTCCGTTTACTCCTGTGGAGGTTTCGTTGATGGTTAGGGTAGCTGTGGCTGTGAAGTTCTTTCCTGTTTTTTGAGTTATTCCGTCTAATCCTTTTAGAGGTGGGTCAACCGTGATTGTTCCGCCTGGGTCGACTGAGAAGCTTTTCATGACTGTATCTGAGTTTTGTGATTCGTCGCTGGCGCTTATTGTTACTGAGTATCCTCCTTCTGTACCTGTGTTAGAGTAGGTGGCTGTGTAGGTGTTTCCTGATTGGGTTGGAGTGAGTGTAGTGGTTGCTCCGGTTGGATCTTCCACTTGCACTTGGGTTGTGTTTACTCCCACTTCATCCGTGGCGTTGAATGTTATGGATACGTCTTTGTTTGGATTCACTGTATCTGGGACGTTTACCTTTGAAATATTCGGTGGCACGTCGTCCTTGGTTTCAAATATCTTTGTGCTGGTGTTTGTGTCCGCGGTGTATTTGAGCGTTGAGTTGTCTTTTATTCTGCATCCTACTTCGAATGTGTCTATTTCATTGGGCACGTTCCATGTGGCTGTGGCTTCTCCGTTTGAATCTGTCTGTGTGGTGTTGAACACTGTTCCGTCTTCTATGAATTCTACCGGGTAGTTTTCTACATCTCTGTCTACGCTGTCGGTTACTTCGCAGCTTACGAGGGGTGTTTCTCCGTACCCTATCTTTGTGTTGTTCTCTGGGGACAGCATCTTTACGTTTGAGTATCCGTATATGTCGAGTGATTTGTCGTCGGATCCTTCTTCGTAGTATCCTTCTCCTGCTGATACTTCCAGTGTTCCGGATCCGGTTGAGGTTCCTATTACTGGTGGTGTCCAGTTTGCTGTTTTGTTTTGAGCTATTTGGGTTCCTCTGTAGGTCCAGTTCACGGGTACGTCCACTTCTCCTCCGCTTACTGTATCTGTGGTGGTTTCAAGATTCACTGTGGTTCCTCTGTGCACGAAGCCGGTGGTTGGTTTCTGTATGGAGGGATCCATCACTCCTCGGATGATTATTTGGTCTGTTTGATTTACGTTATCCCAGTCTGTCTTGTTGGTCGTTACTCTAACTGTTGCTTGTCCTACTGAAGCTTGGTCTGGGTTATAGTTTGTTTCGCAGTATCCTTTGGAGTCAGTGGTGCAGGTAACTTGGTCCGTGTTGTTGATTGTGAATGTAACTACTTCATTGTCAGCTGGTTCGGAGTCAGCTGTGCTGGATGTTTTTGATAGATTGACTTTGAAGGTTGTGTCATGTGGATCGTAGAAGTCCGGTCTGTAGGTGTCGTTCTCCGTTATCTCGAATTGATCAAGGCTTATTTTCTTCCCTATTGTGATTGTGGACTGGTCTGTGGGTTTAGATGTGTGGTATTGTAGTGTTGAGTTGTCTTTGATCTCTGTGGTGATGCTGTATGTGCCTTCCGATGGGTTCCATTGGTGTACTGCTTGTCCTGTGGAGTTTGTGGTTTCTTTAACGATTGTGGTGGTTGATGAGCCGTTGATTGTGAATTTAACTGGGTAGTTTCCTATTGGTGAGGTGGTGTTGCTGTCGTTTACTTGTGCTGTTAGGTCTATTGTGTTGCCTGGTAGGATGGAGCAGTCGTTTGGTGTTAGTTCTACTTTTGATAGTCCGTATATTTCTACTGTTTTGTTTGAGGTGTCGTCATCGTAGTAGTTTCTATTTGTCTCTGCGGTTAGGGTGTAGGTTCCTTTGGATGTGGATGTTGATGGTGTCCATTCTCCGTTTTCTCCTGTGAATACTTGTGTTCCGTCTAGTTTCCAGGTTACGTTTCCGTTGGCTGGGTTGCTGTATTCGTTGGTTACACTGGAATTGAGTTGATTTTTTATTCCTCTTTCTAGGACTGTGTTGTTTGCTACGTTGTTTTGGATGGATAGTTTCCCTCTTACCTCTATCGATTCATTAAAGTATAGAGTGTCAAAGTTCTCCTTAGAGGCATTTACTTGGATTGTGTAGTTCCCTGGAGTTGTTTGGTCCTCTGGGTTATAGGTAACGGAGCAGCTCCCATCTGATTTGGTTTTACAGTTACCTATTACTCCGTTAATGTTCTTCACATAGATTAAGGAATCATTCACTGGGTTATTCTGTGAGTCTTCTATTGTAATCGCTATATTGGTGTTGTCGTTATTTCTGTATACGGAACTTGAAGCAAGGAACTGATCTTTGTGGAGTACTCCGAGGATGCTGATGTCCACGGAGTCTACTACTCCTGATGAGGATGAGTTTATGTAGAGGCTTGGTTCGTTCTTTGTTCCTATTGAGACGGTTTTGCTTCCTGTGGATTCATTGGTTAGATCCCAGTTCAGGGTAACGGTTCCTGTGGATTTGGATTCGTTAACTAGGCCTGAGCCTATTGATGAGGCATCTACGAATAGTTCGGTTGAGATATTGTTCAGTGAAGCGTTGTTAATGTCGTTGTATACTTCTGCTTTTACTTTGTAGCTGTCTTGGCTTCTGGGGATTACGTCTCCGTCTGCGAGGTTTGTGAATTCTGCGTTGGACCGTGTCCATACGTTGATGGTTATGTTTTCTTTGGCTGTGATTCCTTGGTCGGATGTTGCTGTGATGTTGATTGTTTTGGGTCCTACGGAGGCGTTTTTCCCTATGTCTATGCTTGGGCTGTTGGTTCCTGTGTCTCCTGGTGAAAGGGTGTTTAGTTCGTTGTTAAAGGAACTGTCGGAGGTCCATTCTCCTGGCATTTCGTATTCGAGCATCACGTCCGTTATTTTGGAGGGGCTTGAGTTAGTGAGTAGTGCTTCATCGGTGATATTAAGATCTATATCTGTGCTTTGGTCTTTGAATACGCTTACGTTGTCTGTTCCCCATCCTCCGTCCACCGAGCTGATGTTTTGAACTTGGATTGATAGGTTGTATGCGTTTAGGTGTGTGGTGTTTTGTCCGTAGATTCCTTGTGTGGTGGTTGCGTTGACTTTGAGGGTGTAGTTTCCTGGTTGTGTGGGGGCTGTGATGTTTTCGGTGTAGTGGCCTGAGTTGTTTGTCATGCTCTTGTTTTTTAGGGTTCCGTCTATCCATATTGATATGTTTCTGTTGGTTAGCGGTCCGAAGTCGGGTTGGATCTGTGCGTTTCCCGTGATTGTTATTTGTTGCCCTGGGTTTACTTTGTAGTCGTCTAGGGTTTGGGTTATTGATAGGTTCTGGATGTAGAAGCTCGTGTTCGCTGTGTTGCTTCCGATCCCTCTGGTTGTGTTCGCGGTGTAGGTTATGTTGTATCTTCCCATCTGGCTTGAGAACTCGGTTTCTATATCTATTGTTTTGCTCCAGGTTTGTTCCTTGTCTGGTGTTGTTTCGTTGTCTAGGTTGTAGGTTTTGGTGGTTCCGTCTGGTGCTGTTATCTCTGCGGTTGCGGTGTCTACGTTTGAGTCTGTGCTGTTTGTTACGTATGTGGAGAGGTTGAGGTTTTTGTTGGTTTGGTCTATGTCTAGGTAGCTGGTGTTTGATTCTGTGAAGGTTGCTTCACTTTGGTTTACGTTGAGTGTGATGTTGTAGTTCACTGTGCCTGTTCTTCCGATCACTCCGTCGCTGTCTGTTACGTTGGCTTTGAGTTGATGGGTTCCCGCGGTGTTTGTTGTTACGTTGACCTCGTACTGGGCGGTGGAGTTCAGTGTAGAGGTTCCTACTTGTGTCCAGCCGCTTGTTATGTTTCTGTATAGGTGTACGGTTTCGCCGGCTACTCCTATTCCATCTGGTTGTAGTGTGGCGTTTCCTGTTACGGTTAGTGGTTCTCCGGAGCGGGTTGTGGATTTTCGGTTTAGTGTTAGGTTGATTGCACGTACCGTGTATTCCTGTGTTGAGGCGGTTGAGTCTTGTATGTTGTTGAGTGTGGATGTTCCGTTTATTTGGAGTGTGGCGTTGTATGTTCCTGGGTCTTGTTTCGCTTGTAGTACTTTGTTTGTTTTCCATGTTGGTCCTGAGACGTGGGTTAGGTTGTATTCGGTGTTGTTTTCTGTGAGTGTGAAGTTCCCTGTGTCGACTGTCCAGTTTGCGGTTCCGTTGGTTTCGTGGATGTCGAGGTACACGGAGTAGTTTTCTTCGGAGTTCATTATTCTATCTGTTTGGCTCTTGCTGTCGTTGAGTTCGAAGTTGGTGAATGTTAAGCCTCTTACTTCGATCTGTTTGCTGTTTGATCCGTAGGTTCCGTTGGCTGTGATGTCTACGGATACCTCTTGCTTCCCGAGCGTCTCGGGAGCGTTTAATGTGTGTTCGTAGTGTCCGGTTCCGTTGGTTTGTACGGTGTCCTCCGTCGGCACACTATACTCATAAAACGCATGACCATCCCTTCCTACTTCGTATAGTTTGGAGCCATCATCACTCCAAAACATACCCATAGGAACACTATCTTGAGTTGATAGGGTTGTTCCTGTATAGCTACAGCTACCTAAACTCCAAGAATCACTACAATCATACTCATAAAACGCATCACCACTATATCCTACTTCGTATAGTTTGGAGCCATCATCACTCCAAAACATACCCCCAGGATAACCATCTTGGGTTGATTTGCTTGTTCCTGTATAGCTACAGCTACCTAAACTCCAAGAATCACTACAATTCCACTCATAAAACGCATTACTATAGTATCCTATTTCGTATAGTTTGGAGCCATCATCACTCCAAAACATACCCTTAGACATATCATCTTGGGTTGATTTGCTTGTTCCTGTGTATGTTGCGTTCTCCAGTTCCCAGACAGGTGCATCCAGCTTAGGTATTGAAACGTCTTCGTTGGTTACGTTGTCTCCGTATGGTTGGAGTTTTGCCTGTCCCGATACCTTTACTTGTTGTCCTGGGTTGACCATGGATACGTTTAGGTTTTCGGTGATGTCTATCTTCTCCACGTAGAACTGTGTGGTTGGTGCGGGTATTTCCTGTGTCACGGTAGATCCGTTTGAAAGCGTGGAGTTAGCGTAGAAGGTTGCATTGTATTCGGAAGCGTTATCTCCCAGAGTATTTGAAATATTAATTACCTTTGACCACTCCTGTGATTTCGACCTATCTGTTGAATTATCAAGATTTATCTTCTTCACTCTTAATCCGTCTTCAAAGTACAGATAAGGATAGGTTCTTCCATCTACCATAACCCATGTATCCGGAAAGTCCCAACCGGCGTCCGTGAACGTTGACTTGGTCTGCATCTCCTCTGTGGTAAGACCTGTTCCACCATCACTCGAACCCTGCCCCGAAGTCTCAGTATTCCAGAAAGAATCAGAAACACTATCCCAATTCTGTCCGACTAAACCACCAACATCACCAGAGCCAGATACAGAGCCAGTCGAATAACAATCAGAAACACCACCATTATTATTATATCCGACTAAACCACCAACACTAACACCACCAGATACAGAGCCAGTAGAATACGAATCAGAAACACTACCCCAATTCTGTCCGACTAAACCACCAACATCATTAGAGCCAGATACAGAGCCAGTAGAATACGAATCAGAAAAAACACTACCACCATTATTATGTCCGATTAAACCACCAACCTCCTCATAGCCAGTTATATTTACATTCTCCAAACCAATATTCTTCACTTCAACACCAGAACCAGTCTCACCGAACAAACCAACACTCTCCGTAGAACCACGGTTAATATATAAATCGCTTATAACGTGGCCGTTGCCGTTGAAGGTCCCGGAGAAGGATCCGATTGGGTCGAATCCTTTTTCTCCGTTCCAGTTCTTCGTGTCGCTGCAGTCTATGTCTTGGGTTAGGTAGTAGTCTCCGCCGAGGTTATTCTCCATGTCTTGTAGTTCCTGGCAGGTGCTGATTGGTGTTCCGGATGGGCTTGTTGATGGGTCTTCGCCTTCTCCATAGTAGATAATGTCTCCAGCCCAGACTTGGTTGATTGGGTTGTCTTTGTTTTTGTGTATGTATGCGGAGAGGTTGACTTCGTCTTGTGGTGTGAGTTTGTTTGTTCCGGTTTGTGGTGATACCGCGGACTGGTTCTCTATATCTATTCTTACGGTTAGGTTGGTTTGGTTTTCGCCGGTGACTCCGTTTTGGTTTGTTATATTTACTTTTAGAGGATAGGATCCAGCGGTCTGTGGTGCGGTGAAGTTATACTGGTATCCACCGGACGAGTTGGTTGTTACATCAGTAAGATGTGAATTGTTGAAGTATATGTGGGTAGTTGTGTTGTTAAGAGGGTCTTCCCACGGGTAGTTCATTGCTGAACCTGTTAAGTTAATCATCTCTCCCGGATTGAACGAAGAGCTTGTGTTCAAGGATATATCGACCCAGCCATCGGTCTCCCACATCAAGCGAGGGTAATCGTCTCCACGGCCCATATACCAGATCGTTTCATTCGCCGTGTCATCATTCGGATTATTCACAAAGTCCCAAGGAGATGATAAACCTGTAGTAGACGTATTCGTAAATGTGTCAACATCCTTCATCTCACTCGTGGTTTTTCCTGTTCCACCAGCACTTGAAGTCATTCCAGAGGTATTGGTATCCCAGAAAGAATCACTACAACTACCATAATTACCTCCGATTAAACCACCAACATCACTATCACCAGATACAGACCCAGTGGAATACGAATCAGAAACACTACCACCATTATTATATCCGACTAAACCACCAACACTAACACCACCAGATACAGAGCCAGTTGAATAACAAGAAGAAACACTACCATCATTAAGTCCGACTAAACCACCAACATTACCATCAGTACTACTAGATACATCGGCATGAGAATACGAATCAGAAACACTAGCACTACTATCAAAATTACGTCCGATTAAACCACCAACTTCACCACCACCAGAGCCAGATACAGAGCCAGTGGAATACGAATCAGAAACACTACCACCTCTATTCCTTCCGATTAAACCACCAACATGTGCTAAGCCAGTTATGTCTACATTCTCCACACCAACATCACTAACATCAGCACCAGAACCAGTCTCACCAAACAAACCAACATTATAATCAGAATCAATATATAAATCACCTACAACGTGTCCATTACCATCAAAGGACCCAGTAAACTTATTATCATAATCTCCGATTGGGTTGAAGCCGCTGCCGCCGTTCCATTCTGTGGTGTTGCTGCAGTCTATGTCGTTGATTAGTTCGTAGTTGGCGGAGAGGTCGCTGGACATGTTCTGAAGCTCAGTGCAGTTGCTGATCTGGTAAGGGTTGCTGGAGGAACCGTTTCCGCCGGCGAAGGACAGTCCTAGTCCGCTGACTAGGACCAGGGTTAATACTAAAGCTGTTGCGATTGAAAGGTATCTTCTAGATCTCATCATCTATCACAGGCCTCTGTCTTGGAACTGAATTCCGGCACTCACCACAAACATATTAATTACATTCATTAAAGATAAATTGATATATAAAGACCCTGGAAAAGAAATTACAAACTACAGTTTCTCTTTAAGCTCTTCATATAAATCATCCAAATCTTCAAGTGACAGATCCTTCACTTTCCTGTTGTCATCCATATTTATGTTGAATCCTAGTTCTACTGCGTTGCTGAGGTTCTTATTCCTATATCTGAATATTTCTCGTATGAATTCATCGTATCTCTCATCTCTTTCTTTGTCTTTTGGTTTCAGTATGACTATGGCGGAGTCTACTTCTGGTTCTGGGTAGAAGTTGTCCCTGGATACGATTTCTCTTAGTTTTACGTTGAAGTAGGTTTGTGCCATCACGCTCAGTCGCCCGTAGTTGCTGTCACCTGGCTCGGCCTCCATCTTCTCCCCGAACTCTTTCTGGTAGACCAATGAAGCTTTATCGAAGTCGTATTGCGTTAGTTTGAAGGTTAGTGGAGCTGATATTCCGTAAGGTAGGGCTGAGACGATTTTATCGAACTCCGGGAAATCTATCTCCAGGCAGTCGCCCCAGATGTACTCTATGTTATCGTAGTTGCTTAATTCTTCTTTCAATGGTTCTTTCAGTTCTTCATCTTTCTCTATTGTCACTACTTTCCCGGCTTTTTCGGCTATTTTCTGGGTAATTGTACCTGTTCCTGGCCCTATTTCTAGTACCTTGTTGTTGGAATCTATTCTTGCGTATCTGACTAGTCTTCTGATGATGTTTTCGTTGGTTAGGAAGTATTGGTCTAGTACCGGGTTGGCTCTGAATCCGTGTTTTGCTTCTAGTTTCTTTACTTTTTTCTTTAAATCCATATTTTACCTGTTTAATCTTGGTTCTCTAGGAATTGGTTATAGATAGTTTCTGCGAACTCTTCGAATATATCTAGGTTCTGAAGGTGTTTGTAAACTTCTTCATTTTGTATCTCTGCGTATTCGTGGGCTAGAACGTTTCTGAAACCTGCTTCTTCAGCCATTCTTTTGCTGAGGTCGGTGTCAATCACGTTCATTTCTGAGAGAACAATGAAAACGTCTGAATAGCTCTCTGGCTTTCTCTCGCCTTTTTCTGAGACTATATGCATTGCTAGGTCTATGGTGGTTTGTATAGAGTTGTATAGTCTTCTTTCGACTATGGCTTGAAGATCCATGTCTCTCTTGTAGTTTTCTAGTTCAATCTTGTTTTTTTCTCTAAGGGTTTTTAACTGTTTTTCAAGGGTAGCTAGTTTTTCTCTGATTTTATCTTTTTTAATGGCCATATTCTCCTCGTTCTACTCTTTCTTCCATTTCCTTGAAGTAGAGGTCTTCTATGGGTTTGAAGTCGAAGTATTCTTTCATCGCTTGGGTTTCAAATTCTTTAGATTGGTCTTTTCCATGGATTACTCTTCCTTGTTTAATTATTTTGTATTTTAGTTTAGGTGGGGCTCTTTCGAGGTCTATTATGTCTATGGCTTCTTCTTCAAGTAGGTTCGCGATTTTTATTCTAAGTGAATCTATTTTGTCCTCTTTGTTTTTTTTGAATAGAACTCCTATGTCTATGTCGGAGAACTTGGTTATCTCTCCTTTTGCGTGGGAGCCGAAGAGGTAAGCTAGTTTTACTCCGTGTTCTTCTAGGGTTTCTTGGAGTTCATCGGTTTTCGTTACTTTTTCTTCTCTTTTCTCCAGTGTTTTTATGAATCTCATTTATTTACCTCTTTCTTCCTTTCTTTTTGTTTTTGCGTTTGTACTGTACGAAGAGGTAGTATTTGGTGTCTCCTCTTAGTTCATTGAGAAGTCTTTCTTTAAGTATCTTCTTTGGATCTGGCATTAAGTCTACTCTTTCTTTTAGGTCTTTGAAGGATTCGAATTCTTGTTTTTCTCTTGTTTCCAGGACTTTTTTCATGTGTTTTTTCCCTATTCCTGGAAGTAGTTCTAGGCTGTGTTCTTTTATGGTTATTGGCTTGGCTTGGTTGAAGAATTTGACGAATTTATCCTTGTTTTCTTCAATTAGCGTGTCTACGACGTTTTCTAGTTCGTTTTTCGCGGTGTTGGTTAGGTCTTTGTAGTCTAAGGTTGATTTTATGTACTTGATTTTTTCTCTTTCGTCTTCTCCTACGTAGAGTTTTTCACCTAAGGATATTTTTTGGTCTTTCTCTGGAACTAGTTCTAGTAGCGTGAAGTAGTCCGTGCCTATGGCTTGGACTATTGGTTTCTTTTTGTATGAGTTTGGGTAACCTCTTTTGAGGTAGTCTATGACTATTGCGTTTTCTTCTTTCTTCATTTTC
This sequence comes from Microcaldota archaeon, assembly GCA_964388265.1. Lineage (GTDB taxonomy): Archaea > B1Sed10-29 > B1Sed10-29 > B1Sed10-29 > B1Sed10-29 > CAYLXZ01. Next base: position 39,718 of record CAYLXZ010000002.1, read on the forward strand.
ATCATTCCCTGGTGTTTTATTCGGCTTCACGGAGATCATCTATTATTTTAAGTATCTTTTTCTTTTCTTCTTCGTCTACTTCGAATCTTTCTTTTTCGTATACTAGGTCTATCTGTTCTTCGTGTTCTGGCATGAGGTTTACGAGTATTCCTGCTAGTTTTTTGTTTATTCCCATGTCTTGTAGTTCTTCTAGTGCTTCTTTTGCTCTTTCTGGGTCTGCTTCTCCAAATCTCTGTAGGTATTGTAGTGTGATTTTTTGTTCGTATCGTAGTTCTTCGTCTTCTTCTAGGTCTTCTTTTCTTTGCTCTAGTGTTTCTCGCGCTTCTGATAGCGTGACGGGTTCTTCGTTTTTTATTTCTTTTCCAATCATATTATCGTTCTCCTTGGATTATAAGGTTGTTTGTCTCTACCTATTTAGCTTGCGTTTTCTTGTTTTTTCAGGTGAACTGGATGTACTATGGTTTTTTTGGTTGATTCCATGTCTTTTACTTCTACTATGTAGCATTTTCCTTGTTTTCCTTTTACTTCTCCTGTTTTTCCAAAGAATTTTCTGTGTGGTAGGCCTGAGGTTATTGATGGGTCTGGTTCTATGTGTACTTTGTCTCCTTTGTCGAATTCTTTGAGTATCTTGCTTATGTTTGGCATTCCTTTTTCTCTTGGGTCTTTGGTTAGTTGTTTTCTTGATTTGGCTCTTCCGCCTTTGTGTTTGAATTTTACCATTGTGTTCACTTCCTGTGTTGTGTTTTTTGTTGTTTCTCTGTCTTTATTTTTATATTCCCGGTATATTTATAAATTGGTAAATGCATAATTATTTCAGAGGAAATGTAACCACTGTAAGGTTACTACGAAGGTGGATTTCATGGGTGATGATGATGGAATAGAGACACTTGGGTACCAGATTACTCTGGGGATTTTCCTAGTTCTACTTATATTCCAGTACTTATACCAGGGAAGCGCCGTATATGCTTATTTATTGGTCTTCTCAGCTGTAGTTGGAGTACTGTTCCTTATAAAAGGTGTGTGGGATCTTTTCTTGAAAGAAGAGCTCCATGCTCTTTGGACAGGTGCAGCGATCTGTTTAATAATAATCTTGTTCTTCGATGGCTTACCTGTGGTTCTAGGTGCAGGTGGATTGATTCTAGGGTCTGTTAAATACCTAGTTGGATTAGTAGCTGCTTAGTTACTTGATTTCTTCCATTTCTTTGCCTTTTAATTCCTCTATGTCTTCTTCTCCTTTTTTTATACCTGGGAAGAGTTCTTCTTCGTCCTCTTCTTCCTGTGTTTCTTCTTTTATTGCTTCTAGGACTTCGTTAACGTTGTCTAGTAGGAACATCAGCTCTAGGAGTGTGGATAATTTGTTTGGGTTGTCCCATCGGTCCATTGATTTCTCTATCTGTTTGACGAATTTTCTGACTATGCCTCTTTTTCTGTATGTTGTTAGTTTCTCGTTTATCACTTCTGTGAGTTTCTCTACGTCTCTTATTTGCGGTGTTTCGGGTAGTTCTGATACGCAGAACTGTGCCATTTCCTGTATTTCTTGTTCTGAGAGGTTTGGCTGCCATTTTTCCGGTGCTTCAAGTCTCTGGGTGTAGACGTCTTTTTCTGGTGTTTGTCCGAATATGTGTCGTGTTATTTCTCTTATCTGGGTTGCTTTTCCGGTGAAGTGGTCTGCTTCGAATCCTCTTCCTTTTTTCATCATCTGTTCTGCGTGATCTAGGTACATTTCGGATAGGTAACCCAGTGAGAAGTATAGTAAGAGTTTTCTGTCTGGGCTTCGTCTTAATAGGAAGTTTCTTAGTTCTCTTGGCTTGGATTTGATTTTTTCTAGTGCTTTTTTTGGGTTGAATTCAGCCATTTTTCTCTCCTCATGGATTGATTGCCGTGTTATTGATAGAAATCACTCTGCCTTTATATTTATGGAGGATGACCTGTTTTTTAGTGGAATATCTTGGTTTCTAGGTCGGAGATCTCACCTTCTTTGAGCCCTAGTAATGGAGCGTAGAGTGGTTTTTCAGTTTCTTTGTTTTCTTGAGTGAATTGATCGATTTCGGTTGTGCCTGTGATTTTTCCTTGTGGTTCGCTGGGTTTTTTTGGTGTTAAATTCCATTTTTTGAAAGTTTTTTTGAGTTCTGGATTGGTTTTTTGTAGTTTGATTAGGCATCCTCTTTTCATCATCATCCAGCATGCGGTTAAATCTTCTTTACTGGTTATTTCTGCTTCTAGGGTTCCTGATACGCCTAGGGGTAGTCCTCCTGGTGTTTTTATTTTTTCTGTGAATATGTGGGCTTTGTCTTCGTAGAACTCTATGTATAGGGTGTTGTCTGGGTTGTCTAGGTCGACTTCTAGGCCTGTTTCTTGTTGTATTGTCGCTCCTATCTCTTCTTCCGCGTCTTTGCTTGTGAATGGGTAGTCTTTGGTTATTCTCTTGGCCCTTACTGAGTAGGTTCCTTCCCATTCACTGGTTTTCTGTTTAGCGATCTTTTTTATCTCATCTAGTTTTGGTTTGGTTTCTTTTGCTGGGGAGATTGATACTAGTCCAAATACTTTTTTAAGTTCTTTAAGAGTCTTTTCTTCGTTTTCTGGGTATATGTATATTCTTAGTCTTTTCCTGGTTACTTCTTCGTCTACAGCTGTCTTTATATTGTTAATCAGTTGTGATAGAAACCTCTTCTTAACCTTATCGGACTTTAGGAATATTTCACCGAACCTAGCTACTATCATGTTATCTTCCATTGTTTTCTAGGAACCTGAATTAATTAAAGAAAAGGGATGGAGAAAAAACACTTAAAGTTAGAGGTTTAAGAACAAGAGAAAAAGAAAGTAGGTTGTACGCGGAGCGTCCGCCCCGCGTCTATGGTTTCAAGACTATCTAGCTATTTAAAGTTGTCTTGATGCTAGTTTGATGTCGCCTGATGTTACTGTTTTTCTGCCTGCGT
>CAYLXZ010000003.1:0-21017 GCA_964388265.1 Microcaldota archaeon
TAAGAACAGCTCTAAGACTAGGTTCGTCAGTACTGATAGTCGGAGAAGTAAGATCAAAAGAAGCACAAGTACTATACGAAGCCATGAGAGTAGGAGCAGCAGGAAACGTAGTAATGGGAACAATACACGGAACAGGAGCCTACTCAGTATGGGACAGAGTAGTGAACGACCTAGGAGTACCGAGCACATCATTCAAAGCCACAGACGTAGTAGTAACCTGTAAACCAGTTAGATTCAAAGGATCACTCCAAAAACAAAGAAGACTCGTAGGAGTAACCGAAATAGGAAAACACTGGTATAAAGACCCATACAAAGAAGGCGAACTCATAGACATACTTGACTTCGACGCAGGAGAAGACGACCACGAAATACTAGAAGAAAACCTCGACGAATCACAGCTATTTGAAAAAATCTCAAAAGACAGAGGGCTAACCATGGAAGAAATCTGGAACGACATAAACGCAAGAGCAGACACCAAGCAGTTCCTAGTGGACATGAAGAACAAACACAGCATCCCAGGACTCCTAGAAGCAGAATACACAGTACCAGCACACACAAAATGGAACATAATCCTAGAAAACCAAAGACAAGAACACGGATCCGTGGACTACGAAGAAGCAGAAGAAAAATGGAAAGAATGGGTGAAGAACGAACAAGTAAAAGAACTCGTAGCAAGGAGGAAACACCGTGAGGAAGCCAAGGAACTCTGACTCCTCAGGCGGCTTCCAACCAGGAGGACTTGGAGGAAAAGGAAAGAAACCAAGCGAAAGAAAAGAAAGAGAAAACTGGTACACCAAATTCGCAAGCAACGAAAAGATAAAAGGAGGAGAATGGACCTCCGAAGAATACAGAAGCGCAATAAGTTTCCTGGGCTGGGACCTAACACCCAACGAAATAGCATCCGCAACCAAGAAAGCAGTAGCACTAACACTGATCCCAGTAATAGCTGCATTCGCATTCCTATTCTACCTAGTATTCATACAAGGAACACTAGGCTTCATGATATTCACCTACCTGTCAATGCCTCTTATAATACTGCCAATACTAGTACTATACTACTTCAACAAGTACCCTCTCAAGGCGGCGGAAAGCCAAAGAGTAGAAGCCCTAACATACATACCAGAGATAGTGAACTACCTCGTAATGTCAATGAAACTCACACCAAACCTCGAGAAAGCAGTTGAATTCGCAGCAGAACACGGAAGAGGAAAAATCGCAGAAGACCTCCAAGACATAGTATGGGGACTAAGAGTAGGAACCTATTCCTCAATAGAAGAAGCACTCGACGAACTAGCATACAAATGGGGAGAATACAGCGATGAATTCAAACACGGATTAATGCTAATAAGATCAAGCAAAGTAGAGCCAAACGAAGCACAGAGAGTAAGACTACTCGACAGAGCAATGGAAGACGTACTAGACGGAATAAAAGACGACATGACACAGTACGCAAAATCCATGAAACAACCCAGCATCTACCTCTACTACATAGGAGTACTCCTACCACTCATGCTAGTTATAATGCTGCCAATCGGGTCAATGATGGCGAACCTACCACTAGCCCAAAGCTGGGTACTCATATTGCTCTATAACATAATCATACCCATAGGCACATTCATGTTCGCCAGAAACATCTTAAGCAAGAGACCACCTGTCTACGTCCCACCACAGATACCAAGAAGCCATCCAGACGCCCCAAAAAAAGGACACCTCAAAGTAGGGGGAACCACGATTCCAGCATGGCTACTAGCCATAGCACTAGGCATAGTGATATACGTATCCTTCACTTATCTCCTAGAACCAATGTTGAACCCCATGCCCAACCCAGAGATATCCCCACAGGCAGCAGAGAACTACATACCTTTCTTCCATCTATCAGGATCAATACTCGCAGTTGTAATAGCCGCATCCATATACCTATACGGAACAAGCTACGGACTTAGAAAAATACAGAAGAAGATAATGGAGATGGAAACCCAGTTCAAAGACTCAATCTATATACTATCCAGCCGACTAGGAGAAAACAAACCAATGGAAGAAGCACTAACCTACACAGAAGAATTCCTAGGAGACACAGCCATAGCCAAGATATTTAGAGAAACATCAAACAACGTTAGATCCATGGGCATGACAGTAGAACAAGCATTCTTCGACGAAAACTACGGTTCACTAAGAAACGTACCCAGCAACATGATAAAAGGAGCAATGACGGTGGTAGTTGACTCAATGAAACTAGGAGTAAAACAAGCGTCCAGAACCCTAGCATCACTATCAATACAACTAAAAGACACAGATGAAGTCAAGAAAAAAGTTAGAACCCAACTAGAAGACATTACAGCCATGATGAAATCCATAGCATACATAATTGGGCCACTGGTACTAGGGATAACCACAGCCCTACAAAGAATAATCATAGAAGCCATGGGTTCAATAAGCGAAACCAGCCTAGGCGGAGGAGGAGCCTCAGGCCAGATGGGAGGAATAGGAGGAATGGCATCAATGTTCGGATCAGCAGAAGTCCTAGAAATGGTTCCAGGACCAACATTCTTCCTAGCAATAATAGGAATCTACGTAATGGAAGTCACATTCATATTAATCTACTTCACAAGCAGAGTAGAAGAAGGATCAAACAACCTCTCACTCAAGATGAATCTAGCTAAGAGCCTGCCAATTTCACTTATATTCTACCTGTTCTCAGCATTCTTCGCATCACAGATGACCACTGCACTAGCATAGGTGAATAGACATGAAGAAAGGGCAAATAGGAACAGTCTACAAGCTATTAATAAGTTCAGCTTTCGCGATAGCCCTACTAGTGATAGTTTACAACTACACTAGTTCAATACAGTCACCAATAACAGGGATAGACGTTGCACAAGACGTGCTGGGAAAGGCGTCTGATTCACGAGGACTCTGTTTCTCCAGAGATCCAGTTAAATTCCAAGAAGGACAAACTTACAATCACCAAATGTTTGAAGATGTTTTAGGGTTAAGTTCTCTTTCCGTAGAACCTAAATTGCCTAAGAGCATTTATGATCCTAGTGATGATGTATTTAAAGCTAATTTGGAGTCTTCTCTTTCAGCAATTTGCAATCCTAGTTGTAAGCTATATCTTGGGTCAAGTAATTGTGGATAGAGTTTGATTCACAAGTCAATACATTTATAAATAACTTTCTCTTTATTATAATACAGATGAGGTGATCAACATATGATGAGAGGACAGGCTTTCAGCACGTTTAAATTAATGATAGCTGCGGTAGTAGCCGTAGCAATACTAGGAATACTACTATCAATACTAGGAGGAATCCAGAGTCCAATGGGCTTTGAACAACAAGCCAAAAACCTATTAAGTGAGGTTTCAGCATCCCCTGGAACTGCTAAAAAAGGCCCTAGTGCTACTCTGACACCTGGAATTTATTCTCTGTCAAACCTGCAGGCAGCTGCATCAGGAACACTTCACGTAAAATGTAACAGAGGACAATGTGGGTATACAGGAGACCCTGACTCTGATAGTTGGTTTACGTCAGATGATGGTAGTTTAAAGGTAAGTAGTAAGCTTACTGCGGTTTCATTAGCAGCTTGCTGTACATCTACTGGGGGCGACTGCTATCTTGGAATAGGGATGGATGTAGATACCGTTTATGATAATAAATGTAAATAAACCACATCTTAAATGTAAAAAAATAAATGAGAAGATATGGATAATATAGGAGGAATGAGCTGGACACCGATATACCTAGCTATTGTGATAGCGATAGCCGTGATACTCTTATTCGCGGTGGTAAAGCCAATGTTCCAAGGAGGAGCACAGTACGCGGAAACACAGCTCCCATCACTCATTCTTCCACTCCTATCCTGAACCAGGTTAAACCCTTACTTCTTCTTTTTCCCTATCTGTAACTGACCTAAACCTTTTTTATATCTAGATATTCTTATTAAACCATGAATAAAGGACAGGAATCAATGCCAATACAGTTACTCCTAGGAGTAACAATACTCACATTCGTATTAATCATAGGTTTCTACAGCTACAGACAAGTATGCGCAAGCCAATACAATCAAAAAGTAAAATCAGGATTAAATAAACTAGCTAGAACAATGGAACAAGCCTACCAAGGAGGAGTAGGCACCTCACCACCAGCCATAACCATAGATACACAGGCCCCAGGAGGATGCGACGTTAACCTAGAATCAGTGAGAATCGTAGATGGAACACCCGAAGCCTGTAAAGAAGGAGTAGGCAAATCGGAATGCGCGATGATAGTAGCAGTAGCTACAACACAACAAGGAGGAAAGTCAATACAAGCAAAAGCCTACGCTGATATACCAGGACACGTATCGATAGATATGGATAAAGCATCAAATTGCCATGAAACTGGATTAGGTGATGTATATGAGGAAGATTTTACTGAAGGTGAAGATTGTGGCTGGACACAGGGAATATACAATGTAGAGGTAGAGAAAGAATCAAACGACATGATAACTGTAAGGGAAGTGGGATAAATGAACAGAGGAATATCCACATGGCTATTCACCAAAGTAGTAATGTTGATATTTCTAACCATGACCTTCGCAATCATCCTATCCTTCACAAGCGTGGTTCAACAGAGAGCCGTTGCCGAAGCAGGAGAACAGATAACCATAAACATCAAGGACTCCACACTCTCACTCCTAGGAATAAAATCCCTTAGAGCCTCAAGGCACGTCATACTACCAGAAACCATACCTAAAACCTCGGAAAGAGGAGAAAAATACACAGTACACCTAAGAAAGTCAGGAACACAAGGTCCTAATATATCTGTAGCCATAGCTTTAGGTCACCACGATAACACTGGACAGATAGACAGTTACCTCACGGCATCATCCTTTAACATCCCTTCAAGCTACAATGTTTACTTTTTAGATGACTCAGATAGTGTAGCAGGAAATGATTTAGTTTTGAACTCAGAAGACTACAACTTTGTGATAATTGAATCAACACCAGGCGTTCTTAACATATCAGGATGTGAAAAGGATGTAGTGGGTGATTGTCAATGAAGAAAGGATTCATTGGCCCGCTGGGAGATGACTTACCTTCACTCATAGCTATTATGCTAGCCTTGACTCTCTTCTTCTCAGGTTTAACTTTCTCTATGAATGTATTTGACCAGAAAAGAGAAAGAGCACGGTTAATGAAAGGAGCTCTTGACATAAGCAGGGTAATAATAAAAGAAAAAATCTTACCTATGCAGGAAGAAAAACTTAAAACCGGTGAAGCTAACAGCACAGCAGATAGCAATAACCTTGCCTTCAACGCAGGGTACGGGGAAGATGGAGTAGAAAATTTAGAGCCTCATCCTCCAGACGCTCTTAATGACAATAATGGATGTGGGAATAACAGTATCTACTTCAGTTACCTCGTTGTCAAGGAAGGAGGAGACCTAGAAACTCTTAGGGTATGCGTATGGGAGGCTGGAGCATGAATAAAGGACAGTCAGCTATAATGGACGCGTTATTCTTCATGATCATATGCTCGGTGTCAGCTACCTTACTCTTCTACGTCTCCAGTCTCTATGGGCAGAGTGTGGACCAGGAGATAAGCGCTATCTACAACTTCGAATACACAGGGAATGCTCTACTTTCTCTGATGAACGTGGATGACGGTGAATTCTGGAGAGGTGTTCAAGAAAAAGTTGAAAATAATGAAGATATTTCAGATATAAGGGAAAATATCAGTAGTTATAAAAATGGAAAGATTTGGGAAGAGGTCCTGAATTCTTCTCCAACCAACTACACCTTCCTTTGTTTTAAACCTATTAATCCAATGGAGAATCCTGATGCTTGTGGTAACAGTGAGGGGTGTTACCCTGCTAATTATACGCGTGAAAGTAGCATGGGTGGTAACTGCGATTATAGGCCCCACGATCCGGGGAAACCCTACAAGTGTAAGGAGAGTGATTTTAGTACTGCAAATTTTACTTCTTATACTCATTCTGTGGTTGTTGATTCTGGTTGCGGGGCTTTTATGGTGGTTTATTACTAGTTGTTTAGTTTTTCTTGAAGTTCTTTTCTTCTTCGTATTGCTATTATTCCGCCTAGTATCGTTATTATGAATATTGCTAGTGTTGCTGGCTGTGTTGGTGTTGATGGTAGCTGTGCTGCTATTCCTGGTTTTCCTTTCTCTGCTCCTAGTTCTTCTTGTGGTACTGGTTGTTCTCTTGATCCCCATGGTGACTGTTTTGGAGTCATCATGCCTGGGTTCTGCATTCCTGCTCCTCTTTGGCTGAACTGTGGGTTTAGTTTGAATGGGAACTCATTGCTTATGGAGATTTTTCCGTCTTTGTATTCCATCATTCCTCCTTTTCCCCATGCTCTTAGGAGTGGTGTGGAGGAGGTTACTTGTCCTCTTTTGTTCAGAAGCTCCATTAGTGGTTGTCCGTTTTCTCCTTTTCTCACTCTCATCTTTTTTCCATTTTCTAGCAGTATATCTCCGTTTTCTGCTATTTTATCTATTTTGTATACTTTTGGTTCATCCATTCCTTCTCTCTGCACGTAGAGTTTGCCGTTGTCTATCCATATTCTTTCTCCGTCTGCTCCTTCAAACTGTGAGAACTGCATGTCGTTGGTTAAGTCGCTTGCTCTTTGGTTGTCCCAGAATGAATCTTCTTTTTCTCCGCTGGTGTCTGTTCCGTCCACGTTTTCCATGTTTATTGGGTCGCCTATCTTCTCTCCGGTGTTAGAATTGTAGGCTTGTGCTTGTACTTCTCCATTTGGGCCTTCTTGTATGTCTATCTCTGTGTTACCTGTGTTTCTTTCATGTTTTTCTCCATCAGGGGTATTGATTATAATTTCGTCTCCTTCTTTTGTTATGCTTCCTTTTCCTTCTCCATCGATTTCGGAGAAGTTCAGGTCCTCTATCTCGGAGAGTTTCTTGTTTAATTTGCTTCCGAGGAGGTTCTTTAGAGCTGTTATGTTTCCGTCTTCATCAGTTACTCCTTCTCCACCCCAGTTCGCATCATCTGCATCGAAATCCATTAGGTTGTAGATCATTAAGTGGTTCCATTCATCGAAGTTTCTTGTCACGTTCTCTCCGTTCACTTTCACTTCTTTTTCTCCTCTTCCTGGGATTAGTTTACCGTTATCAAAGCTGATGAATCCATCTACATCTACTTTGAGGGTTTCTCCTAGTTTGTTGTCTCCATCTTCATCTTGTATCTCTATCTCATTGTTTCTGTATACCTGGATCTTTGAGTCTGGGAATCTTATTATCTCATTTTTACCGTATTCTTCTCCTGTTCTTTCCGTGAACATTACTACTGTTTCTTGGTTGTTGTTCCAGATCACTGCTTGGTCTGTTCTTATCATCTGCAGGCCGCCTAGGAGTGTTTTTGTGCGGGTTGTTTCGGCTAGATCTTCTACTGTTCTTTTGACCTGTTGTTTCTCGAACTTCACTTCATCTGGTATTCCGGGGTTTATTTCCATTAATTCTTCTTGATCGGTTGAATTTCTTATGTTTATCACTTTCTGCGGTATTGTGAGTATTCCTCTTTCGTTGTCCCATCTTAGTCCTCGTGCTTGTGGAGCGTCTTTTATTATGGGTGTACTTTCATTGGTTAGCAGTGAGTATCCTTCTTTTCTCATGCATCTGTATGCTCCTCCTTGGGTCTGGGTACAGAAGGATATGTCCTGAGCTTGATTTAAGAACCAATCTAGTTGTGAGTCTCTGTCAAAATGTATCTGGTACAGTTCTGATCCGTATAGTCGGGTATGGCTGCTTCCTTTTATTATTCCTTTTAGTGAGGGTGTGCTTATCATTGTTCCTGCTGCGAAGTTTTCAAGTGAGGCTTTTGTTTCCTGTGAAACTGAACCTAGCCCTATTGAGTCCATTGGGTTGAAGTTGGTGGATCCTCCTATTTGGCTTTTGACTTCATCTAATATATTTTGAGATCTATTCTCTGGTTCCGTGAGAGCACTCCATCCTAATCCAAAGTGAACAGTTTCTGTGCAGTTCTTCATTTCTCTTAATCCTTCTTTTTTCTCTCTTTCATATTCTTTTTCAGCGAAGTAGTTACCTATTGCAGCTCCTATTTGAGCTGCTGCTACTGTTAGCCCTACTGGCCCAGTAGCTGCGTATGATGATGCTGCTACGGCTATTCCTGCACCGTCAGTACCTATTTCTAATGTTTTCGTTGTTGCCATTAAAGCATAGGCTCCTTTTATACTTGCTGTGGTATCCTCAATTTTATTTTCACAGAGATTCCCTCTGCTATAAGCTTCATCTATATCTACTACTTCTGTATATGTAGGGTCGTATCCTTTCTCTGCAGCATCTTCAGTGAGGGTCTGCCAAGCTTTCGGTGCGATGAATACGCCTGTGAGCCCTAAGGTAGCGTATTGTCCGTATTGTCCGAGTCCTGATGCTGCTCCTAACATCCCTCCGGATGCTCCTGCGAATATGGAGGATCCTATTAAGGCGGGGGTACTGGGAGTCATTTCCACGAGGTTTCCATAGGGTTTTGTTGTGTAGTCTCCTTTTGGTTTCATTTGAGCTAGTCCCCCTATGTCAAGTCTCTTCACCATAAAGGTTAGAGAGGTGTATCTTTTCCCGTTTCCAGGTACTTTGTAGGAGCGGGGGTGTTCGAATGAGTAGTAGTTGGATTTTTCAGGTGTTTGGCTGCTGATCATCCATTTTTCTTCTCCATGGAGATTTACTGGGAGTATTACGTTTTTTCCCATTCCTCCGATTTTTTCCGGGACTGATCCTTCTTGGTCTAGGGCTATTATTCTCCCTGGGCCAGGGTTTTCTCTTATTTTACTCCTGATGTACTGTACATCACTTTTCTCTGTTAGCATATCTTTTAAATTAGGAACGAACCATTCCTGCATGTTCTCAAATACTCCTGCTGGATACCAACCTTTACCCTGAAGATATTCTGTGGATCTTATTATCTCGAAATATGAATCTAGACTTTCTTCTTGTTTTATGACTCTCTTTGGAGTAGCTCTAACTTCCATTTCAAATAAATTAAATCCTCTTCCCCTTTCCCCTAGCCATGGTTGAACAGCGATGAAGAATGCCTGTGTTCCTTTCCAGAGATATAAGTTGAATTGACTCCATCTGGCGAACCCAGCTCCGAATCTAAGTACTCCTGCTGAGACACCACTTTTGATTGCAGTACCAATACTTCCTGAGCCACCGATGGCACCACCTACTTTTTCGGCGTAAAGACCGTAGTCTCCCGTTGCTTTCAACACATCGTCAATCTCGCTTAGACTGTCAGGATGCTCTGCTTTGAGCCATCCCTTTAAGCTATCTACATCATCCATATCTTCCCATAGTACTTCAGGATCATCATATTTACTTGCCTCGTCAAGACTATCGAGTATTTCACCGTGTTTTCCTAGGTCTGTGGTTATACTGCTCGCGTCGCTGGCTGCATCGGCAGCATCCAGGCCTTTCTCTAATTCTAGGAAATCTACAACTGCGTCGGGAGATTCCTCATATATTGTATATTTATTCAGACCTTTTGGTTTTATTTCCAGTGCCCAGAGTCCATCATCTGTCTTTGTGATACCTTGCACTTCATCGGAGTTTTTTACTAGTTGGTTTATTACATCATCGTTACCTGCGTCGAGACCTCCTTTTAGAGCACTAGTTGCGTCCCTTGTATAATCTGATCCTTTTAACATGTACTTCGCGGCATCTAAATCGTCCCAAATATCCATTTTCACTAGTGTTTTGGCCTTGGCACCTTTCGCGAAGCTCTTGAATCCACTTGCTTTACCAGCAGCGAATTTCCCCACCGCGCTGATTCCATCATCCGCTAGCGCGCTTATACCTTTACTAGCTAACTTTGGAGCATTCTTTAGGGTAGAGCCAGCGTCCGCGAATGCAATTGCCATTCCAACTAATGCTACGACACCATAACCTGTTTCCAGTGGTCTCATCTGGTGAAGTGTTCCTATAAATTCTGAGAGGTGTTTTGGGAATATGAGAAGATCATCGTAGTGCTGGATATGGGTAGAGGTATAGTTACTTTGGATTACATTAGGAGGACTTTCAGGGTTTTTATCTTGGAAGCCACCTTCCCCTGTCCCACCTAAGTTATCTAGGACCCATTCCGAGAAACTGTCCAAGGGACCAGGTTCTTCTGGATCTAGATTTTCTGATTTTTCCCTGGCTTTCTCTATTTTTTCTTGAAGTTCTTTCTCTTCCTTATCGCTAAGGTACCCTCTTTCACATTCATCGGCTTCTCGCCCCGCGCAAACTCTAAGATTACGGTTTATCGCCGTGGTATAGGAAACAAACCCGTCTACAACTACTTTACTAAGGTAACCTTTCTCTGGATCAGCCATTGCGTGTTTGGTGACATCATAAGGACGTACTACTTTACCTTCATTTGTAACTATATATTGGTCGCTCATCCGTTCAGCCCCAGAGATAGTTGAGACTCCGGCTTTATCGTAGTTCTGATAGTTTTCATACTCTGATTTGTCTCCAAAGCCATCTATCGTGATATTGCTTGTTTTATCGATAAGGCTCTGTACCTGTCCTGAACTTAGCTCAACTACTTCTACTATTGGATCTCCTGAGGTATCTTCGGACTCCCAGTAACGTGTCTTCGAGTTGGAGATTCTTATTGTGGCGAATGCTCCTGGTACGAATACCTGCATCACTAGAACCGTGGCTAGGGCCACTGAACTATATTTCAATATGCTCTTCATGTTACTCATTCTTATTACCTCTCTTCATCTTTTTTACCTTTGGGTAGAAGACCCAAATAGATGTTGCTATCACTATTATTAGTAGGATGATAGTAACAGAGAGATTTAAGCTTGGTGTTTTTATATAGCCTTTTTCTGGTTTATCCATCCCAGAGATTGTTATTACTTCTTCCTCGATAAAACTCATGTTGGTAATGTATGTTTCATCCTTGTAACTGCAGTTTAAGTGATGGATAAATATGTTTTCCTTTGCTTTACATTTTTCGTAATTAATTTGACTTGGTAAGATAAGTGTTTGTATTTCTTTATCTTCTCCTAACGTCCTATTTCTATATATATGGTGAATCTCTCCATCTGGCTGGGGTTTTCTAAGGTGAACGGTGACCTGTGTTTCTTTTTGAGGTTTCACTTTCCCTTGACAGTAGGTTGTTAATCTATCTTTACAGTCTATTTGGGTGTTGTTCAAACATTCTACTTCTCCTTCATCAGCGTAGCACATTATATTTTCTGTGAATCTCAAATTAATACCTGTATTAGTGTCTATTGTGTAGCAGTACCACTCTCCTCCTTCTTCAAAGCAGTGGCTTTCTTCTGAGAGATCTGTGCTTTTTGTTGTTAAATTTTCGAGTTGTTCATTGTATTGTTGAGGGGTTTGAGACAATCCTAGAGTAAGAAGTAAGGCTAGAATTATGAAGATCTTTACTTCTTTTCTTTCTTTAATCTTCATTTTTACATCCAAAGGAGATTACCTCCATGGAACTGTAAGAATACAATAATTATAAAGTATAGAATTACCCATATCAGGAGGTTCATAAGGTAAATTACAATCAATAATGAGATTGGGAAAGGCATCTCCCATCTCTCAGTCATCTTCCTGTGAACTCTCTTTCCTAAGAGGTAGATTAAGTATCCTAGGATTCCTGTGAAGACTATCCATCGGACTAAACCGAATAAATCAGTGGTGAACGCGTTTCCCATGACTACGTACCATAAACGGATGAATATCCAGAAACATAGATTCACAGTGAACGCGGTGAGGAACTCCTGCTTCCATTTACGCCACTCCGACCACTTTTCCTCCACCTTTTGAAGCAAGAATTTACCAAAGTAAAGGAAGGGGTAAGCGAAGAGAGTTGTTATAAGAGAGAGTACGAGTAGGGTAGTGATTGGATTAGTGGGACTTTCCACGAAGAGGTACAGGAATAGATATCCTAAAGGATTTTCAATTATGAGTGGTAAGACCATATTTCTTAAAACGTGGACATCGTTTAAATAAAGTGTGGTTATTTATTATAAGTGAAGGATACAGGTAAGGATAACCATGATTAATCTACTTGGAATGGAACTCAGTTTATTCTGGCTGGCCTTAAACGCCGTTGCTCTACTCGGAGCAGTTAGCTACGGGTACCTAATCCTAAGATTCAACTTCCCAGACATAAGAATGCTATCAGACCAAATGAAATTCGGACTAGCAGCCACTCTTGGACTGATAATAGTAATACCATCTCTCTTATCATCTGTATTCATCTTCCAGAACTCACTGTACTCATTCTCCATCGCAGCAGCACTAGCAGGAGCACTGACCCTGGTGCTGAAAGCATGGGTCGCCTACACCTCCACAGGAAAATCCAAAGTAGCCATGCCCGTTGCCAGAGGACCAAAACCACAGCCAGCGGAAAAAGTAAAAAAGAAAATCGAGAAGAAGGAACCTGAAGAAAAAGCAGAAAAAGAAATCGAGGAACTAGAAGAATTCGAAGAACCAGAAAAAGAAGAAAAACCCGAAAAGGAAGAAGAACCAGAGATAAAACCAGAGAAAGAAAAAGAGAAACTAAAAGAACTTAGAGAGAAAAAGAAACCAAAAGAAGCTAAGGAAGAAGAGGAGAAACCCGAAGAGGAAAAACCTGAAGAAAAAGAGGAAAAAGAAGAAGTGAAAGAAAAGCCAAAGGAAGAACCCGAAGTCAAGGAAACTGAAGAAGAGAAACCTGAGATCGAGAAACCCAAAGTAAAGAAGACAGAAAAAGAGGAAAAACCTGAAGAAAAAGAAAAAGGTAAAGAAGAGGAGGGGGAACCAGAGATAAAGCCAGAGGAAGAAAAAGAAAAACTCAAAAAGTTAAGAGAAAAAAGAAGAAGAGAAGAAGAGGAACCCGTGGAAATCGAAGAAGAAAAACCAGAAGAGGAGAAGAAAGGAACGCTAGGCAAACTCAAAGAAAAGATAGTAGGCGGAGAAAAAGAAAGACCAGAGAGAAGACCAAGAAGAAAGAAAGAACCAAAGAAGAAATCTAAAGGAAGAAAAAGATACCTCAAACACAGAAGAGAAAAAGAGGAAGAAGAAGGAAAAGGATCACAGTACCTTAGCTACATGGAAGAAGCCGAAGAAGAAGTATCAGGAAAAGTAAAATCCGAAGAAGTGAAGGAAAAAACCTCGGAAGAAAGCCTAGGAGAACTACCCTCACTAGAACCTGAAGGCGAGGAAGAGGAAACATCCCTAGGAGACCTAGGGGACCTAGGAGAAGAAGACGTAGAAGGAAGCGTAACAGGAGAACTAGAGGACATCGCAGGAATAAGCGAAGAAAAAGAAGTAGAAGAAGAAACCAAGGAAGAGAAAGAAGAGAAAGAAGAAGGATGCCCGAACTGCGGAGCCAAAAACACCACAGTAATATACTGCCCGAACTGCGGGTCAGGAGTATGCAGCAACTGCGCAGAACAGATAAAGTCAGCTGGAAAATTCATAACCTACAAATGCCCAAAATGCGGAAAACAAATACTTGTAAAGAAAGAAGAAAAAGAATAACTAATCCTTCTTAGCTCTCTTAGTGACATAAGGAAAAGCAAACTTATCTCCAGACAGATGAAGAGGCGGCCTAACCATATCCACCTTCAAGTTACCGTCTTCGTCAATGTTATCTTCGTCCACATGGATCTTTCTAACTTCCCCGATGATCTGAATATGGTCTCCTTCCTTTTTAGCTTTCTTAACCATACACTCCATACTCACAGGGCACTCGGACAGTAGAGGAGGTGCCACGAGATCGCTTTCCTCTGTTTCAAGATCAGCTTCCTCTATCTTGGATTTCTCTTCATCCCAGTCCCCTCCAGTTGTCCATACCTTGTCGAGCATGTCTTCTGTGGGTATGTTGATCACGAACTCTTCTTTCTGGGTTATGCTCCAGTAGCTATGTTTCTTAGGTCCTACTGAAATCATTAATAATGGAGGGTCGAATGATATTGGTCCGTTGAAGGAGAATGGTGATACATCTGCTCTTCCTCTCTTGCTTACAGTGGTAACTAGCAGAGTAGGTCTTGGAACCAGGAGTTTATGGAAGTCTCGGTTATCTACATCTATCTCCATTTTAACCCATCCAGATATTTTCCTCTATCTCTACCTCTACTCCTTTGTCTTCGAGGATAACGTCTCTTATCTCTCCTTCTCCCACGTATTCAACCTGTAGCCTTACTGCGAGAGCTTCCTCTTCATCGAATAAGGTATCTATCTTCTGGTAGAATTCTTTCTTGGATTTTACTTCCGCGACTACTCCTTTGGATTCTGGTGTGATATCTTTCTTGCCTTCTTGGGTTATGAATATGTCTTCTCCTTCCTTTGTTTTTCCAGCTATCTCCACGTTGTCTGATGTTATTAACTCGAATGTGTGTAGTTCGTTCTGTCTTAATTTCTTTATTGTTTCTTTTTTTATTCCGGTTAGGGTTTTCATTTTATCACCTTAGCTGTACATGGGGGAGGGAGCGGTTTCGGATGATTCTTTGTATTTGTTCTTGGCTTTCTTCATTCTTTTAACCATCTTCTTCATCTTGCCTTCTATGTCTTTGGCTTCTTCTCTTAGTTCCTCGGTGTCTACGTCTATGTCTAGGAGTTCGTTTAGTTTTTCCACGAGGTCTGCTGCTGCTTCTGGGTCAGGGAGGTTTCTTCTTGATTCTACGAGCAGGCTCATTGTTGGGAAGTCTTTCTCCGCGGCTTTTGCGATCAGTTGACCTGATACACCCATTGCTGCTCCTTCTTTTATTAGTGGAACGTCGTGGTCTTTTAGGTAGTTTTTCAGGTTGTCTTGGGATACTATTCCGTGTACGCCTTTCTTTTCTTCTTTCTTTTGGGTGGTTGCCATTCCTCCGATGGATATTATTTTCTTGAGTTTTTGTTCTTCTGCGAATTCAAGTATCTTTCCGGATAATTGATGGATCACTTCATTTGGAACTATTAGCTCTCCCATTAGTAGGGCTATTTTCTTGCTTGGGTGTTTGAATATTCTTACTGGGAAGTAGGGTTTTCCTTCGTGGATTGGGGTTACTGGTGGGAATTCTTCGGAGTATACGTATCCTACTGGCTTCATTTCTTCTTTTTCAACCAGGTAGCTTGATGCGATTGTTCCTACTAGTCCTATTCCTGGAAATCCTTCGATTAACACGTGGTCGCTTAAGTCAACGTCTTCTGTGAGTTTTATTTCAACCATCTTTATCTTATTTATGTCGCTAAAACCTCTTCCTTTGAGGAGAGGATACAGCGTTCTTATTACATAATTAGTAATGGTAAATATATAAAGGGCAGGGATATATGAAAAATATAGTAGTTAAAGGTTGGTAGTTTGGTTGGGATTTATCTCTTTGCCTTGAGGAGGTTTTTTCCTTTAGGGAGGAGAGGGATTGAGGCTATGTTTCTTGATGCGTTTAGATCAGCGTTAAGTTCAAAACCACACTCCTTACATTTAAACTCTCTTCTTTCCCTATTTTCTCTATCTTTGTAACCGCATTTAGAGCAAATTTGTGAAGTATATTTAGGGTTAACTTCTTTTATTGGGACTCCTTCCTCTTCTGCCTTATATTTAATTTTGTCTATTAGGTCTCGGAACCTCCAAGAGTGAATCTCTCTGTTAAATTCTCTTCCTTTATCTTCTTCTCTTATTTTTTCTAGTTTTTCTATTGCTATTCCATATTTGTATTTCTTGGCTAGTTCAACTACTTCTTTTGAGATTTTGTGGTTGATGTCATTAGAGTAGTTTGTTTCTTTGTTGAAGATGTCTTTTAGTGCTCTCCAATGGTCATTTTCCCCTGTTTTTTCTTCTTGTAGGTGTTTTCTTTTCTCTCTATATTCTTTTCTTCTTTCTCTTAGTTTTTTTCCATTATAGAATTTGTTGATTTTCCCTTTTGGATCTGATAACACTAATAAATGCTTAATTCCTAGGTCAACGCCAAACCACCCCTTGGGTTCGTATTCTTCTTCGCAAGGTATCTTAAAGGCGATGTAGATAAACCAGTTGTTTTCTTTTTTCTTGAGAACGGCGTTACCGTATCCGTTGTTGAATAGTTTTTTGAATTTGCTGGGTATTATGAATGGAAGCCACTCTTTCTTTCCTTGTAGTAGTGGTAGTTGTATGAAGTGGCTGTTGATTTCTATGAATCTTTTCTTGAAGCTCATTGAGTCTTCCTTATATTTTGACATTCCGTTTGATCGGTATATTTGTATGGCTCTGTTCATTGCTTCTTGTACTGTTTCAGAGTATAGTTTTGGGTATTTTTCTCTTACTTTTTTGTATCCATGGCGGTGGGTGTTTCCTCTATTTGGGTATTCTCCCATTTCGTCTATTATTTCGAGCCAGAGATTAATGGCTCCTTTGAATTTTTTTACTGCTTTTTTCATTGTTTCTTCTTTGTTTTTGTTTGGTTCCCTTAACTTGAATTTATAATACCTTTTTTGCGTAACCATATTGTTATTGTGGATAGTAAGATATTTAAAGATGTAGGGGAATAATGTATTATAAGCTTGGCTATATGTCGAGCTGTTTGGAGCCCTTGCTGGCGGGGGTGCAAACAATCCATATTTGAACGGAACCTCTGTATTCAAGTTCTTAGTAATGGAAGTGTAACCTATAGAGTTCCTGTGTCAGGAACCCTCTTCTTTCAGGGAGAGGAGGACGTCAGGGTATTTAACTTTGGGAATGTCTAGGTAACCTTCTTTTATTTAGTTTTCTCAGAGCAGTTCCAGCACGTTTATTGATTTAGCGACATTGAACAAGAGCAGGGATAGGGGTAGGAGTATAGATATATAAATAAGGGTTTTTTCTATTTCTTTTTCTTGGTATGCTACGAATATCGATGCTATGATGGAGTATAGTGCTATGTAGATTTGGTTACCTAGAATTGAGTTTTTCTTAACTGCTTGTTTTACTCCTTGGCTGAGACCTATATTGAGTTCTGTGATCGGAGCTATTTCAAGGGTGTTTATCACTGAGATCATGGATCCTAGGAGCACTGGTACTATGAGTCCTCCTGCTAGTAGTAGAGTGTATTTTTCCACGGTCGCGGATACTTTTCTTTTTCTCTTCATCTCATGTAGTTTTGAGGCTTCGTTTGCTGTTTCTTCCAGTGACTTGGAGAGGTCGCATCCTGTTTCATGTCCTATTATAAGTACTTCCACGGCTCTTTCTATTAGATCTGAGTTTATTCTTGCCTTCATGTCTTGAAGTGCTTTTTTCACGGATGAACCTGTCTTTATCTGTTTATAGGTTTTCTTGAATTCCTGTGCTAGTTCTCCTTCTTCCTTGGATATGTTTTCTAGGACTTTCTCCGTGTTTCTGTATGATGCGATGGAGGAGGCTTGGTAGAGCAGTGGAACTAGCTCTTTCTCCATCTTTCTTTTCTTCTTTTTCTCAAGGTACCTTGGGTAGAAGTAGAGGTATAAGGGCAGTGGTGAGGATAGGATGATGGCTAGTAGGGGTGTCAGCACTGGTTTTATTCCTAGGAAGAATAGGAACGCGAACAGCACCACTGGCAGAGTCATTGTTTTCTTCATTGTCTTTTTTAAGGTTCTTTTCCTCGGTTCTTTAAGTTTCTTCAATTTTTCTATATCCATTTTTATCATTAGGGTTTCTTTGTTGCTGTGTAGCCAAGTATCAGGAGGTTCAGTGCTGGGAACCCAACTGCGGGTATTAGTAGCGCTTGTGTTGGGCTTATGTTTAGGTTTAGGAAGTTTGATCCTATTATCACTAGTGCTTGGAACATTGCTGGAATAACTGCGGATGCTGCTATGAATAGCAGTGAATATACGAGTAGTTTCTCGTTGTATTCCTTCATTTTGTTTCTTAGTATTGATTCTTGTTCTCTGGCTAGTTTCTTGAGTGCTTTGCTTCCTTTTTCTGGGTCTGTGGAGTGGATTGAGGTCATCTGGCTTGCTGTTCTTTTTATGAACTTGCTTGTGTTTCTTCTGCTCATCTTTGCTAGGGCTTCTGGGAAGCTTGATCCTTTCTTTAGGTCCTTGTTCACTTTCTTGAGTTCCTTTCCTCCTGGGTTATCTTGGCTTGCGGCGTGTTGGATGGATCTGTGGAGTGGTGTACCTATCTTTAGTTCTGTTGAAATGGTTCTGAGTGCTCTTGCCATGGATCGATCCAGCGAGTTATTGTATTTCCTTTTCACTATTCCAGGGATCTTCGTTACCAGGTAGTAGAGGCTGCTGAAGGAGATTAACCCTATTCCAGCTGCTTTCACTGGGCTCTGAGTTAATAGCAATCCTATTAAGAGCAGTGAAATGGTTATTGATATACCTATGGATATCCTGATGTATCTGTCTGGATCTATATCTGTGTTTTTTAGTTTTCTCTTTATCTCGAGTCTTCTATTTCTAGGTATAATTACTTCTAGGGGCTTGAATCTTTCTTCAAGCATCTTCTTCGCTTCATCTGGATTCATCTTTAACCTCTTTTATTATCTGTTCTTGGTTTTCTCCGTAGCTAAGTTCAAGTTTCTCCATCAACTTGGTTCCCTTCATCTTCTCAGGCCTGTATCCTTTTTCTTTGCTGTATATCTCTATTGGTTCTGAGTCTTTGTCCAGCGTGGATGCTTGGATTACTTTCCTCTTCTCTTCGCTTTCTTCTGAGTGATCTATCCATCTTCTTTGAACTAGGATTAGGTCTATTGTCTTCAGGTCGTTTCTACTTATTCCTAGGGATTTTAGCCTGGTTAATGTTTCTTCTGTTGAGTTTCCGTGGAATGTTGTGATTGTTCCTTTTCCCTGTCCTGCTAGCATGGTGTTGAACAGCGCCTCTACCTCCTTCTCATCTCTTACTTCGCCTACGATTATCCTGTCGGGCCTCATTCTCAGTGTATCGGTTACTAGTTGATACATCTCTATGTCAAGTGATGGTGAGGTGGTTAGTCTTATCACGTGGTCTTGAGGAGGATTTACCTCAGGAGTTTCCTCTACGAGTATCAGCCTCTCGGTCTCTGGCAGGAAGTTTAGAAGGGTGTTGAGTGTGGTTGTCTTACCGCTTCCGGTGTTCCCTGCTATCAGGATATTCGTATCGCACTTCATGGTTCTTTCTATCAGTTTCATGAGACCTGGGTCTATTGTGTTGTTCTCTACAAGGTCTTTTGGTTTGAATTTGTCTTTTATGAATTTACGTATGGTCATGCAGTTTCCCGTGGTTGCAAGTGGCTCTATGGCTCCGTGTATCCTACCTTTATCTATATTGGCGTTTACTCTTGGTTTCTTCAGGGTTATTCTTCTGTCGAGTTTTCTTGCGGCTTTGTTTATAAGGTTCTTCACCTTCTCAGGGTTTGTTATCTCTAGATCTGTCTGTATCCACCCGTGGTCCACATGGTATACGTATAGGGGTTTCTTTGGGGCTATTATGGATATTTCCTCTAGTTCTTCGTCCTCTATAAGTGTCTCTAGTATGGATAATCCGTTTATCTCTCTGTGTATGTATCTGGCTATTTTCTCCACATGGTCTTCTGTGATCTCGAGGTTCATTTCCAGGCATTTTCTCTCAGTCTCTGCCTCTATCTCGCTTCTATCTGTTCCTGTTTCGTTTTCTCTGATGTGTTTTATTATCTCGCTGGTTATCTTGGCTTCCTGTAGCCCTAAGTTCTCTTCTCCTGTGAAGTAAACTGGTTCATCTCTTTCTTTGGTTATTGCGATCTTTCCTTCTATCTCTCTGGTTTTCTCTAGGTCTCTTACTCTGTATCCAATCTTCTCTCTTAAGGTATTTTTCTCTTCCTGGGTGTAAACTACTTCCAGCGCGTTGTATGGACATGCTTTCACGCATTTATAGTCCTCTTCACCCGCACATAGATTACATTTAATTGGTGTCTCTCCATCATGAAGTATCTTGCCATCGGATTTCTCCATGCAGAGCCCGCAGTCACTGCATTTCTCTTTATTCAACTGGTGGTTGTGCGATTGGTTTTCCTCGAAAGCTGATTCCGGGCAGTTTCTTGTTATGGATTCGTCTAGGCTCGAGGAATGGAAGAACTCCATTAATTCACTTTTGGAGTAGGTTTCCGTCATCTCTTGAGTTACTTGTGGACAGGCTTCAAAGCAAAGAGAACATCCCTCGACGCACTTGTCTCTATGTACCTCGATCTTCATGTGGTTTTTAGTTTTGGTTTCTTTAAATTCAATTCTCCAACGGTTTTGAGTTAAAGAAAGTTAGATAATCTCTTAAATTACGAGTAGTGAAGTGATATAGGGAAAGATATAAGTACTTGTACGGGCACAGTAGGTAATGGTGAAGATTATGGTTAAAGATGAAAATAAGTCTTTACTTGACTTTGCTGGGGAATGGAAAGGCGAGAAAGAAGAAACAGAGGAAATACTTGAAGAACTAATGGAAGAGAGACATAAAGCTAAAAGAACCTCTAATCATGAGAAATCAAAAACATTTTAATCAAATACCCAATCTAAAGGTTCGGACTTGGTAATGCTAGAAGTCTATTTTATCGCCTACTTCCAGGTCTTCTTCATCTGCTTTGCCAGCTGGCATCTCCAAGAGAAACTTACTCGGTTTACCTGGCATTATGCAGGGATTGAATGGCCTTATATTTCTCTTGATATCCACTATCTCTTTATCTTCATCTAGGAACACTGCGTCGAACCTGAAGAGAACAAAGAAAGAATGAATAGCTGAAAAGAACTTCGATTCTCTCTTGAACTTGAATAAGAGACAGTAGTCAAATTTAGATTTTCTCCTGAACATCAATCCCCTTACCTTACTTAAGAAAGAATCCACTTCCCTTACCTCTAAATCCAGGTCCTCTACATCCATTGCCATATCGTTTTTTTACTTTTCCCCTCTTATAGATGTTTTGGGGTCTTGGAAAACAACCACTATGGAAAATTAATTTAGAGGTATGGAAAAAATATTTATAGTTGTGTGGGTATAACTTTGTATAGTTACCTAATGACCAGTCAAAATTAACTCCATGGAGTTGGAAAAAGCGTTAAAAGGAGGAGATTAAAATGGATAGAGAAACCATAACAGAGAAAATACTGAGAAAATCCACTGCCAGAGTCCTAAAAACACTTTACG
>CAYLXZ010000003.1:21144-41924 GCA_964388265.1 Microcaldota archaeon
AACCAAATAAAGAATGGACCATGACTGAGATACATGAAGAATCAGGAGTGTCAAGACCTACTGCTAGAAAGATAATAAATGATTTAAAAGACCTGAAGCTTCTATAAAAAAGAAAGAAAGGAAATCTATCCCTCATACAACTGAACACAGGGACAGAGACATATCAAACCATTAAAAAACTTATAAATATAGGTAAAGAGATCACAGAAGAACAAGTAAAACCATTTACAGAGAATCTATGGCAAGGAATTGAGGATAGAATAGATTCAATAATCCTATACGGATCGGCAGCTAAAGGAACATTAACCCCTAAGTCCGATATAGATATATTAATACTCGCGAAATCAGAACAAGATATTGAAGAGATCGAAAAGAGAGCAAGGGAGTTATCTGAAGAATATACAGAGATATCTCTACCAATAGAAACAATAACAATGGAAACCCAGAAGTTCAACGAAAAAATCCATAGCGGAAACGACTTTGCTAACTCAGTGCTGAAGAACCATGAAGTACTAAAAGGTGAAGAGATTGAAGCAACATGAGAAAGATTTAAAAGAAGCTGAACTTTACCTAAAACTATCCAAAGAAGCTGAAAATTCCCAGAACCCGCAGAAAAGAACGGTAGCCACCTTCCTATACATACAGTGCCTGATAAAAGCTAACGATGCTCTATGTGAAAGATACCTAGGTGAAACCCCTAATAAACATGGAGATACTGCTTACTTCTTCAAAAGACTGTACCAAGAAGACTACATAGATAAGAAGTACTCAAGGCACAGAGATAAGCTCACTAAGTGGATACAGGAAAAATCAAAGGCACAGTATCAATCGAAGATATATAAACCAAGTGACACAAGAAAACTTAGAAAACAAACTAAGAGATTTTTAAGGGACGCGAAGAAAATATTGAAGAGACAATAACTGGAATAGAGAAACGTGGGAATATGTGGAGTAAAGACCAGATAAAGAAACATAAAAAAGCAGCTGAAAAGATAAAAAGAATAAAAAACAATTCTTTTAACCTAATCAAAGAAAAAGAAGATATAACAGAGCATCGAGTACAGAGTTTCATACTAGAGAGATTCAAAAAGCATAATCTAGTAACAGATGAAGATCCACCTATAGTCTGCTTTAGAGAAAATACCTCGAAAACCCATTACTATCCTTCCAAAGACTCAAAGACACTTAAAGAAAACACACTTATCCTAATTGACATATGGGCTAAACTAAATAGGCCTGAATCTCCATTCGCAGATGCCACCTGGATGGCCTACTACGGTGACGAGATCCCTCAAGATATCAAGAGACTATTCAAAGTTGTAATTTCCTCTAGAGACAGATGTTTAGAATTCATAGATAAAAAACTCTCCAATGGACATATACCAACTGGTGAAGAAATTCACAGCATTTCGAAGACATATATAGAGAAAGCAGGATACGGAGAGCAACTGGAGCATATGACAGGACACGTATTAGGATTCAAATCTCCACATGGCGAAACATCCATCGATATCGATGAAGGAGAAGAAAAACCTCTCTCAATAAACCAAGGATACACAATAGAGCCAGGTATCTACTTCCCAAGGAAACACGGGTTTAGAACAGAGATAGACTTCTACATAACTCAAGAAAAAAAGATAGAAGTTACTTCAGAGATCCAAGAAGAAATCATCCTTATTTAAGTACCTCTCTCAACACTCAAAAATTATATATCTTTCTCCAAAAAATATTTAAGCCAACAGTTCTTTTTCTAAACATGGATAACCAAGAACTTGCAGATAAACTAGTTAACCAGAATCTTTCAATAGGAAGAAAAACCAATCCAGGGATAAAGAAAGCCAAATCAAAATACGGAGAAGAAATAATCGATAAAATAAAAGAAAAAACAGAAGAAATAAAAGAAAAGAAGATCAAGGAACTGAAAAAACCCAGATACGGACCCCTAATACACGAAGAAAAAGGAAAACTAAAACTCAAAGAAGAGATAGGGTATTCAGTGATAATAAAATGCCACCCTAACAACAAAGACCTAGCAAGAGAAATAGAAAGAAAATGCCTGAAAAACGGAGCACACACTCTACTGCTAACCACTAATGTGGAAAGAGCCAAAGAAAAATACAATCTCCCACCACAAGATTCTTTAAAAGAACTTCCCGAGATATCAAAATCACTCGCAGGAGAACCAGACTATACAATAGCCATTGAACCAATAGAAAGCACCTCCTGGAAGAAAAATATCTCAAAACAAAGACTAAAATCCCATGCCCCAGTAAAGAAGAAAACAAGCGAAATCAGAGACAAAAACAAAGTAAGATGGAGCCTAATAGGATGGCCACATAAAGAAATAGCCAAAGAGCTTGGAATAACACACAGAAAATTCAAAGGAGTTCTAGAATCTACCTTAGAAGAATCCTTCAACCCAGAAATGAGGGAACTCACGAAAAAATGGCATGAAACACTCAAAGGAACTGAAGAAATAACTATAGAGAGCGAAGAAGGAACCGAACTAACCCTAGAAGTCAAGGGACGACACTTCTTAGAAGATAATGGAATACTCAGCAAAGAAGACATAGAAAGAGGAGATATAGGGATGAACTTCCCCTGCGGAGAGGTATTCACCGCCCCCCAAGAGACCGGAGCAGAAGGAGAAATATTCATACCAAAGACAGTTGTATCAAGCTACGGTACAGTCGAAGACCTATGGCTAGAGTTCGAAGAAGGAAAAGTAGAGGACTACTCCGCTGAGAAGAACGAAGAATACCTAACCAGATTCTTTGAAGAGAATACTGAAGGAATAAAAACCATAGCTGAACTTGGAATAGGATGTAACAAAGAAGCAGAATACACAGAAGGATACATACTAATAGATGAGAAAATAATGGGAACAATACACATAGCAGTAGGATGGAACAAAGGATTTGGAGGAGAAACTCAGGCTTCCTCACACCATGATTTCATAAAACCAATGGATAAAGGAAAAATGTACGCGGATGGACAGCTAGTTATGGAGAAAGGTAAGCCAATATGGAAAACAGGAAAAATCAAGAAGTGATAAAATGGACCTAAATCAACTCAGGAAAGAGCTTGAACAGAAGAATATAGATATATCGAAAGAGAAGTACTCACAGTACGCAGGCCTAGAATACAGCGAAGATAAAATCGAGAAGAAATCAAAAGAGAAAGAAGAAATATCCAAGAAAGCTCTAAAAAAACTAGATAGAAATCAAATTCCAAAAGACCTACATCAATCCCTTGTGATGAACTCCATAGCCTCCAAGTTATCTAAAATAGAGAACAAGATATACAGAATCCGTACAGAAGATGTCAAAACCTCTGTGAATGAAAAAGAGGTTACTTTGAGCAACTGGAGAACATGGAACTCAAAGCACCTCAGAGACTACGAGAAAAGAGAAAAAGTATTCAACTCTCTTATAAACCAATCCGACAAACTAAAATCCTTAGTGAAGAAAAGATTCGACCTAGAGAAAGATAAACTCCAGGAATACGGCTACAGCCCTCTGGGAATATACTTAGATAGAGAAGAAGTATCCAAGGAAAAACTGATGGATTTAGTTAAGTCATCAGCCGAAAAAGCTTCCGTAGAATTCCAAAAGATAAAAAACAAGATCTCAAAAGAAGCCATAGATAAAGAGATGGAATACTACGATGACTTCTACATCTATAGACACAGCATCTACAAGCCCTTCGACAACGTGTTCGAAGACATAGACTTCAGAGAAAAGATGAATCAGGTCTTCAGGGACATGGAATTTAACCTAGATAAAATAAATGTAGACGCAGAGAAAAGAGAAGGAAAAACCCCCTCACCAATGTGCATAGGGATACAGGTACCGAACGACGTGAGAGTACTATACCAAGAAACAACTCCATTCGGAGATTTCAAAAGCTACTGCCACGAAATGGGCCACGCACTCCACTTTGCCTCAGTAAATGGAGATCTGAAATACGAGGACAAGTATATTATTCCAGCAGGAGTAGCAGAGGTCTTCTCCACCTTATTCGAATCCCTAGCAACCAACCCAATGTTCCTAAAACAAGAGCTAGGTGTAGAGCAAGAAAAGATAGATGAACTGAAGAGAAGAGAAAGGTTCATGCAACTGTACTACTTAACCTTCTATGGTTCAAACGCGCAGATGAAGATAGAATACTGGAACAAGGATTATAGCATTCAAGAAGCCACCAATAGATACCAAGAGATATACCAGAAATACGTAGGAGAAGAAATACCAGGAGAATACTGGTTACTACACCATGTTATGCCAATGTACGATATATACGGTCCAAGCTACCTGCTAGCTCACGTAAGGAAATCCGAGTTACTTGAAAAAATTAAAGAAGAATACAGGGAAGACTGGTGGAGAAGCAAGAAAGCAGGCAGATACATCAGAGAGAAGTTAATGGGTCCAGGAGCAAAAATACCTCTAGAAGAATTCTCTAGATTAAACGAAGAACTCTACCTAGATAGAATAATAGAAAAATGAAAAAAGGTTAGGGACCTAAACTGCTCCCATTAAACTAGGTCCTAGGGCAATGGAAAGTAGCATTACAATTAACATCACTATTATTGATGCTATTAACCAACCTACTATTCCTTTCGCGGTTGTTGTATCGTTAGCTACTGCTATACCTGTTCCCTTTACCCAGGTGCTCCAGATGAAGAATAGAATACCTAGGATTGAGATTGCTCCCATTGAAGTCATTGCCTGTTGTGGTGAATTTACAGCGCTCTGAATAACTCCTACCATAACTAGAGACATCACTATCGACTGTACTAGATCTAAAGATGTACTGTACCCTATTACTCCAACTGTTTTCTCTTTATCTAGTTCTTTATCTGCCCAGGATGAAGCTATCCATCCTCCGAATAGAGCGGTTATGAATAATACAATTATCCCTACAGATATGGTTACCGCTGTGGTGGTTGCTGTGGGTAGGAATGAGCCTTGCATGGTTGCTGGAAGTTGGGATGCAAGATCTTCCATCATTCCGATGGTGATTCCGTTGGATATGAGTGTTCCTAGAGCTATTAGTATGATTCCTATGATTAATCCATTTTTCCAGGTTACATCGCTTTTTATATCTTCGAACGCTGACCTAGGTTTGTATAGTACTCTATGCAGTTGATCTATTCTGAAGTTCATCTCTCCACCTCCAGTTGTTTAACTCGATGAGTATTTAAAAGAGTTTTCTTAAAGAGAATAAAAAAATGAAGGAGTTGGTTTAGCTTCCTTCGTCTAGTAGGGCTCTCTAGTGGTTAAATTCGATTCCTCCGATCTTGTCAGCAACTATGTTGTAGAGGAATGCTACGATAGCTCCACCTATAAATCCTTGGATAGCCATCATTATAGGCATTACTACTATCATATATATTGCTATTCCTCCTACCATTCCTGCAGCTCCTGGAATCATACTTAGCATTCCAGCTATTGCAGAAGTTCCGGCAGCCGCTAGTAATCCGAAGATAAATCCTATTATGGCTCCGAGAACGGCGAGAATTTTTGCTACTGACATTACATCGAATTTCTTCATTTCAATTGTTGGCATGGATCTTCACCTCCAGATAACTAAATACCTTTTCCTTTTTAAACATTTCTCTATTTTCGGGTTTTTGGAAGTAATTGGATGTCGAGAACCACTTCTTTCTTCCCTGGGGAGTAACTTAGAACCTCTCTCTTGTCAAGTACCTTGAAGTTGTCTATGTGTTTCTCTATTTCTTGGAGTGGTTTCTTGAATGGGTTGGGTTTTTCTCCTAGTGAGTAGTAGTGGATCACTGCGTTGTCCGCAGTGTTTTTTAGGATAGGTTCGATGAAGTTCTCGGCTTGGGTTGGCATGGGAGCTATCACTCGGTCAAAGCTATATCCTTCTAGATCTTTAACGTCTCTTTGTAGTGGTTTTATCTTGTCTGTGAATTTGTTGAGCATTATGTTTTCTTCTAGATATCTATAAGCGTCTGGGTTTAACTCTACCGCGGTTATCTTTATGTCTTGGTTTTTTCTAGCTGCTACGAGTGCGAATGGACCTACTCCTGCGAATAGGTAACCTATTTCTTCACCTGGGTTTATCTTGTCTGCTACTATTTCTCTTTCATGGCTTAGTCTTGAGTTGAAGTACATTTTGTTGAGATCTAGCTTCATCTTCACTCTATGTTCTTTGTGCAAGGTCTCTGTTTTTTCTTCTCCAGTTATCACTTCCACTGGCCTTACTCTGTATTTTCCCTGTGTTTTTTCCTGTCTCTTGCACACGGTTGAGACGCTTGGATGAATCTCCATTATTGCTTTCCCTATTTCTTTTTCTTTTTTCTCTAGTTCTTCAGGCATCTCTATGACTGCTATGTCTCCTATTATGTCGAAAGAGGTAACGAGTAGATCTAGTTCTTTTTCGGTTAATTTATCTTCCAGAGCTTCTTTCAGGCTATTTGGATTGGTTTCTTTGGGCTCTAGGTCTTTTTCTATTGTCTCTATTCCTTCTACGTCTTTCTTCAAGGGGAAGTAGACGTTCGACTGGTCTTTAACTACTTTGTAGTCTTGGTTTAATGCGTTTTGGCTGATTAGTTTCTTCCTTATCTCTTCAGCTTTTTCCTTTTTGGTCTTTGCGCAGGTGACTTTAGCCATGTTTTAATTAACCGGGTGAGTTAATTTAATCGTTGGAGTTGACTGGATGGCTATAAGTGAATTCATCAATAGATTCTATATCAGGCCAGTAATCGAGGGAACAGGCTATAATATCTTTAATACAGTTACTTATGCAGCTATATTAATCATAGCGGTCTTCCTATTGCTTAAGTTGATCAGGAAGATGGATATTGGTCTTGATAGATCTCTTTGGATTAATTTGCTTCCTTTTGTTTTCCTTGGTGGTGTTACACGTGCTTTGGAGGATGTTGGGTTTTTCTCTTTCCTCGGAACCTGGAACTACTTATTCGTAACTCCTTTGATCTATATAATTATATTCTTAACTGCTTTTATACCGTTAATTGTTATTAACTGGTTTGATTTGAGAGATCGGTATCTAGGTTACTTTGGATCTTTTCTCCTAGCGATTTTCTCGATCTTCGTTGCCTTGGAGTCGGTTAGGGTTGGTTTCTTCTTCCTGGCTTTGGGTATTGCTATCTCAGGGTGTTTCATCACTTATCTTATCTTAGTTAAATATGGTTTGAATAGATTTAGAAATATTATGAATTGGTCTCCTATCTTTGCGCATTCTCTGGATGCTTCGGCTAGCTACACTGCTATTGCGCTGGTTGGTGGTTATACTGAGCAGCATGTTCTTCCTTCTGCTATCTTCGGTGCCTTACCTGTGTTTATCTTTATTCCTATTAAGCTGGCTTTGGCTGCTGGTGTTGTCTTTTTCATTGATAGTGAGTTAGAGGGGAAGTGGTGTTGGATGCTTAAGTTCACTGTATTGGTTCTTGGCCTTGGCCCTGGTACGCGTAATCTATTGACTATGCTTATGGGAACTTAGAGTTAGCTTTCATGGTTTCTGGTACCATGCTTTTTCTTCTTTTTTCATCTTATTGAGTTTTGGTATCTTCTCTGTTAGTGTTTCTTTTTCTTCTTGGTATAGTATCCCTATTGGTATCTTTTCTTTTTCTTCTAGGTTGTAGTCCCATTCCTCTGCTTTCTTGAGGGCTTCTTCCTTGTCTTTTCTGTCGTGTTCTGTTTCTTCGAGTTTGTATAGGTTTTCTTCTATGTATTCCGTGGTGTCGTGGTAGATTAGGCATGGGAATGCTACGTCCACGAGTGCGAATCCATCGTGTTTTATTGCTTTTCTGAATACTTCGGTGGTGTGTTTTAATTCACTTGGGTATACTCTTGCTACGAAGCTTGCTCCTGCGTTGATCGCTAGTTTTAATGGATTCATTGGTTGGTGTAGTGACCCTGTTGGCTGTGCTTTTGTTTTGAATCCTTTTTCTGAGGTTGGTGTTGCTTGTCCTGTGGTTAGTGAGAATGCTTGGTTGTTGTGAACTATCATTGTCATGTCTGGGTTGTATCTTGGCATCTGCAGGAAGTGTGATAGTCCTTCTGAGTAGGTGTCTCCGTCTCCTCCGAAACCTATCACTGTGAGGTTTGGGTTTCCTAGCTTCATTCCTATGCAGGTTGGTAGTAGTCTTCCGTGTAGGGAGTATACTCCTCCTATGTTTAGGTAGTCGAACATTTTTCCATGGCATCCTATTCCTGCGGCCATTGAGATATCTTCATGCTCTAGATCTGTTTCTTCTATCTCTTTAGATAATGTTTTCTTTATTGCTTCTAGTATCATGAAGTTCGGGCATCCTGGGCACCAGGTGCTTTCTTTATCTGTCTGTAGTTTTTCCTTGTTCATTTTTCCACCTTTTCTTGGATCTGATTTTTTAGTTCATCGGATTTGAATGGTCTTCCATCGTACTTCAAAATCTTGTTTTCTTCTTTTATCTGGTAGCCTGTTTTCTCGGCTATGAGTTTACCTAGTAGCCCTGTTGAATTATTCTCTATCAATATAACTTTTTCTGAGTTCTCAAGTATTTCTTTTATTTCTTCTGGGAATGGCTTGAGGTAGATTACTTGTAGGAACTTCGCATTTATGTCTTTTAATGCGTCTTTTATAGCTCCTTTTGTTGATCCCCAGCCAACTATCGTTGTTTCCGTGTTTTTGTCTCCGTGTATCTTGTATTGGGTGTATTTCTCTGCTTCTTTCTTCATTGTTTCTTGTTTTCTAAGTCTCTTGTCGGTCATTTCAGTGGTTTTCTCTGGGTCTTCTGTTGTTATTCCTTTTTCATTATGTTCGTAGCTTGTTGATTTCACTATGTTGATGCCTGGTACGGATCTGGAGCTGTTTCCGTCTTCAGTCTTCTCGTAGTTCTCGTAGAGTCCTTCTTGTTTCTTTTTATCTATGTTTCTATCTATTTTCTTTATCTCTGGTTCTTTTTGGATTGTGTATTTTGATTCTGCTAAGTGTTTGTCGGATAGTATCACGGCTAGTGACCTGTATTTCTCCGCGAAAAGGAATGCTTGGTTTGTGGCTTTCATCGCTTCCTTTGGATCGCCTGGTGCTATTGTTACTCTTGGGAACTCTGAGTGGCTTCCTTTCGTAGCTATTTCAAGGTCTCCTTGAGCTGTATAGGTCGGTATCCCTGTCCCGGCGCCTTCTCTCTGCGCTAGATACAGGACTAGTGGTATTTCGGATACTCCTTGCATGGACATGGTTTCCTGCATTAGGTCGTATCCTCCGCCCGAGGTACCTATCATGGTTCTTGATCCTGTGTGGCTCGCTCCTAGTGCTGCGTTCACCGTAGCTAACTCGTTCTCGGGCTGGAAAGTAAGAATATCTTTCTCTTCCTGCTTCCCAGCCAGTGTATGTAACACTGGTGTGGCTGGGGTCATGGGGTAGGCGAGGTATATATCCATACCTGACTTTATAGCTCCTTTGGATACTGCTTGGCTTCCTGTTATCGTTTTTGCTTCTCCGTTTCTTTCTTTTAGGTTTATCTTTGTTTCTGTGGATCTGTATCCTTTTTCAGCGGCTTCTTTGTTCTTTCTGGCTATTTCTCCTTGGAATTCTTCATCTATCTTTCTCTCTAATCTATCTAGGTCTATTCCGAGTTTCTTGGCTAGTGCTCCTGTGTAGGCCATGTTAAGGCTTTTTCCCAGGTCTTCACCATCTTCTATGTCTTTTTTATCTATTTTGAATCCTTGTTTTTTCAGTCTTTCTCTGTGTTTTTCCGTTGTTTCAGGGGTCATGGCGAGTATTCCATCGAGTTCTTTCTCATGGGAATTTATTTCTTTATCTGAGATTGAGAGAACATCGAAGTTGTGTCCTCCTCTTATGAGTGAGCCGTAGTCTCGGTATGTGAAGGTGTAGTATCCTAGTTTGCTTAGTGTGTCTGCTGTGATGGAGGCTGCTTTGTCTATGCCTTGTCCTGCTTTTCCTCCGAATAATACATTTATCCTCATGTTTTATCGTTCCTGATTAGAGTTAGGTGTTTTTCAATACTAACAAAAGATAGGTATATAAGGTTTATTGACGTTGTGTGTCGATTAACGTTGAGTGTCGATAATTAGGTGGGTTGGGCTGTGGGTTGAAAGGGTTTAATATCTTGGTATTAGTAATTTTATCTGTAGGCGCCGGTGATCTAGGGGTATAGATACGAGATTCCCATTCTCGTAACGCGGGTTCGAATCCCGCTCGGCGCATTAGTGGTTGTTTGATTGGAGAACTAGAACTGGATAAAGAGTTTATTGGTGAGATTTAAAGAAACTGGTTTCTGTTGGTTTCTGTCTCGGTGTTCTGTGTTCTATTCTACTACTTTTCCGACTGCGCTTCGTCCTCTGACTTCTGTGATCTCGATTTCTACGTGGTCGCCTTCGTTTGCTCCGTCTACAAAGACCACGAAGTTATCGATCTTTGCTACACCGTCTCCTTCTTTTCCTTCGCCGATTATGTCTACTTCGTATGTTTCTCCTTCTTCAACCGGCTTCTCGAGGGTGAAGCTGAAGTCTTCGCCTTCTTCTGCCATCTTTCTTTACCTCCTTTCTTTGCTGTAAGAAACAGCTTTCTTACCTATCTTTGTAACTCAGAGTTTAAAAGTAATGGGGTGTTTATTCATACAGGTTGAAAGGTAAAGTTTATAAACCAAGACATATGCAAGAAAAATACATTGGGAGGTGCAACCAAATGTCCAAAAAGAAGAAAAAGAAGAAGAAACTCCGTAAATGGGAAAAACTACCTGAAAGAAAGAAAGAAGAACTAAAAGAAGCTAAAAAGATAGGTAGAGGAGTAGAAGAAAAAGAAGTAAAGGAAGGAGCAAGGAATATGCTCAAAGAGGAGACTTTCAAGAAAATGAATTCATCCGAAGCTGCTCAAGAAGCAATAAAGAAAGCTGATAAAAGAATCGAAGAACTACATGAGAAAGGAATGATAAATAAAAAAATGAAAGACGCTTTGAAGGCAGGTTCTGGAGAAGAAGAATTAGTGAAATTCAAGAAATTCCTAGAAAAACTGTAGAAAGAGAATCGATAATGAATATCGAGCAACAGTATCATGAAATCCTCGAGTTCTTCAAAAACAAGTATAGCGATCTAGATACCGCTGCAGAGGAGAATTCTAATAATGCATTCACTACCCTAGTCAGCTGCATTATATCACAGAGAACAAAGGAAGAGAGGACAAAGAAGGCCAGCGAAAACCTATTTAAACTAGCTAATTCTCCGGAACAGATGAAAGAATTAACCGAAGAAGAAATCAAAGAGACCATAAAGCCAGCTGGAATGTACAACCAAAAAGCAGAAAGAATAAAAAAGGCCACGAAGAGGATTCTAAACGAATACGATGGAGAGGTACCTAGATCCAGAGATGAGCTCATGAAGCTACCAGGAGTCGGCTACAAAACAGCCGACGTCACCAGATGCTTCGGATTCAACATAAACACAATACCAGTAGATACACATGTCAATAGAATACCAAAAAGATGGGGATGGATACCAGAAGAAGCTTCAAAGGAAGAAGTAAAACAGAAACTTGAAGAAATAGTTCCAGAGGAAGAATACAGATTCTTCCACGTTGCATTAATACACTTTGGCAGAGAAATATGTCTACCTAGAAACCCGAACTGCGGAGAATGCCCATTCACAAATTTCTGTGAATACTACAAAGAAAATAAGACCTGACATAGATCTAGAGAAAGTACATTATAACCTAACTCACAACCTCGAAGACTTTGACAAGTTCGAGAAACACATCGCTAAATACATAAAAAAGAAAGATAAAAGACAGTAAAAGAACTGAAAAAAGCGCTATCAGGAGAACCCAATAGCTTATAAAAGGTTTCTATATCTCGGTTAGGGCTTCTTTCATGAATTCCACAGCGTCTTCGTTGTCAGCTGAGAATCCAAATCCAGATTTATACGTCTTTTCTCCATCGTTGTTGTAGAATCCTTTGGAGAAGTTTATGAACTCGGTTTCTCCGTCGTCTCCCTTCACTTTCTTTCTGGATACTTCGATGAAGTTGTTTCCGTATTCAAATTCTTTTTCATTGATCGTTTCGTATTCAGCCATTTAAATCACCTTTTAATTTATTAATTGTTAAAGTTATGTTGTCAAAGGAATATAAATCCCCAGCGTTTTACCTAAACCAAGTTAAACCAGGAGGAAAGGAACCCGATGCCCCAATACGTAAAATCACTAGAACAGACCAATGCCAAAGACAAGGAACTAGTAGGAGGTAAAAACGCTAACCTAGGTGAACTAGCCAACGAAATAGGAGTCCCAGTACCACCAGGATACATAGTAACCACAGACTCCTATAGAGAGTTCC
Organism: Microcaldota archaeon; assembly: GCA_964388265.1. Taxonomy (GTDB): domain Archaea; phylum B1Sed10-29; class B1Sed10-29; order B1Sed10-29; family B1Sed10-29; genus CAYLXZ01. Next base: position 33,455 of record CAYLXZ010000003.1, read on the forward strand.
TAGATGAAAACAAGCTCGACAGAAAGATCAGAAACAAACTAAAAGAACTAAAAGACCCAGAAAACACAGAGAAACTTCACGAAGTAGGAGAAAAAGTAAGAAAAATGATTAAAAACGGAGAGATACCAAGCGAGATAAAGAAAGAGATCAAGAAACACCACAAAGAACTAAAAGAGAAGATAGATAGAGAGCCAGAGGTCGCGGTCAGGTCAAGCGCAACAGCCGAAGACCTAAAAGGCTCAAGCTTCGCAGGACAACAAGAAACCTACCTCAACATCAAAGGAATCCAGAAAGTACTGGAATCCGTGAAGAAATGCTTCGCATCACTATACACTAACCGAGCAATATACTACAGAGAAAAGAAGGGATTCAGCCACCTAGAATCCGCATTATCCGCAGCAGTGCAGCTAATGGTGGACTCCGAGTGCTCAGGAGTAATGTTCACACTAGACCTAAGGGACGGAGACACTGACACTGTTACGATAGAAGGATCATGGGGACTAGGAGAATACATAGTACAAGGAACCGTGACACCCGACACATACTTCATAGACAAAGAAACACTCCAGATAAAGGAAAAGAAGATACCTGAGAAAAAGAAACAGCTAGTTAACAAACCAGAAGGAGGAACAGAGGAGAAAGAAGTTCCTGAAGAGAAAAGAGAGAAACAGATCCTGCCAGATGAAAGAGTAATCGACCTAGCCCGATACGCAATCCAGATAGAGAAACACTACGACTTCCCACAGGACATAGAATGGGGATTAGACAAGAACCAAGACAAGCTATACATACTGCAGAGCAGGCCAGAGACAGCTTGGAGCGAGAAAAAAATAGAAAAGAAAGGAAAAGCCAAAGGCGAGAAGATACTATCAGGTTTAGCAGCCAGCCCAGGAATGGGACACGGAAAGGCAAAAATAGTCCATGACCTCGAGGAACTGGACAAAGTAAAGAAAGGGGACATACTAGTAACAGAGATGACAAGCCCAGACATGGTTCCAGGAATGAAAAGAGCAAGCGCCATAGCAACAGACGAAGGAGGATTAACGTCTCACGCCGCAATAGTTTCCAGAGAACTGGGAACACCATGCGTAGTAGGAACAGGAGAAGCAACAGAGAAAATAAAAGACGAACAAGTGGTGAGCGTGGATGGAACACACGGAGAGATATTCAAAGGAGTAGTAGAAGCTGAAGCGCATGAAGAAGAAAAAGGACCAGTACCAGAGACAGACACCAACATATACGTCAACCTAGGAGTACCCGACATAGCCGAAGAAGTAGCTAAGAAACCAGTGGACGGAGTAGGGCTCATGAGAGAAGAATTCATACTCGCAACACACGTAAAAGAACATCCCTTATCACTCATAGAAAAAGGAAAACAAGAAAAACTCGTGAATAAGCTGTCAGAAGGAGTGTCAAAAGTAGCAAAAGCCTTCAAACCAAGAAAAGTCGTACTAAGACTAAGCGACTTCAAAACCAATGAATACAGAAAACTCGAAGGCGGAGAAAAACACGAACCACAGGAAAGCAATCCAATGATAGGGTGGAGAGGATGCTCCAGATACATATCCGACAAGTTCAAACCAGCATTCAAACTCGAACTAGAAGCCGTGAAAAAAGCCAGAAAGAAACACAAGAACATCTACCTAATGCTACCTTTCGTAAGAACAATCAAAGAAATAAAAGAAGTCGAAAAAATGATGAAAAAACAAGGACTGGAAAGAGGGAAAGATGACCTGCAGGTCTGGATGATGGCAGAAATACCTTCCAACGTCCTTTTAACCAAGGAGTTCGCCGAATACTGCGACGGATTCTCAATAGGAACCAACGACCTAACTCAACTCATGCTAGGAGCGGACAGAGACTCTGAGATACTAGCAGATCTAGGAGTATTCGATCAAAGAAACAAAGCCGTGAAGAAAGCAATAGAAAAGATAATCGAAAAAGCACACCAGGAAGACAAGACAGTCAGCATATGCGGACAGCTACCAAGCATCTACCCAGAGTTCTCCAAGTTCCTAGTGGAAAAAGGAATAGACTCAATCTCCGTGAACCCGGACACCGTGGAGAAAGTTAAGAGAATAGTCGCAGAAGCCGAAGAGGAATCAAAATGACCAATAGAACCCTATCTAGAAGAACCGAGAACATAGTTGGCTCTCCAATAAGAAGAATAACTCGGCTACTCGAAGAAGCCGGAGAAAAAGAATCAGTAATAAGCTTTGGAGGCGGAGCACCAAGCCTAGCACCACCACAAGAATCAATAGATTACCTAGCAAAGAAACTAAGAGAAGAACCACAGAAATCAGTATCCTACGGCTCCACACCAGGAAAACCAAAAACCAGAGAAATAATCACTGATTTACTTAAAAAAGAAGAAGACGTAGAAGTGGATCCGGAGAAAGAACTCACTATGACCCATGGAGGAACACAAGGACTCTACGCAACACTACAAACCCTGATCGACCCAGGTCAAGAAGTAATAATCCAAGACCCCGAGTACGTAGGGTATCCGCAGGCAATAAAACTCGCAGGAGGAAAAATAAACCAAGTGCCCACCACATGGCAAGAAGACTTCCAGATGACACCAGAAAAAATCAATGAAGCAATAACACAAGACACAGAGGTAATAATGACGATTTCACCCGACAACCCAACAGGCAGGATGCTCACACAGGAAAACCTGAAAGGAATAGTAGAGATAGCGGAAGATGAAGACCTATGGCTAATCACGGACGACATCTACAAAGACGTAATATACGGAAACTCCGAATTCGTAAACTCAAGAGAATACGGAGCCAGAGAAAACACAATAACCTGCAGCAGTTTCTCCAAAACCGCTTCAATACCAGGAATGAGACTAGGATACACCTATGGTCCAGAGGACTTCATCAAAAACATGACACAGCTACTTCAATACGAAGCACTATGCATAGCTCACCCACCACAGATATTCATACAACACTTCCTAAGAAACAAAGGAAAACACAAGGAAAAATACATAAACGAAACAGTTCTACCAACTTACAGGCGCAGAAAAAACGTAATGAAGGAAGAACTAGAAAATAAGCTACCAGAAGCAGGGTTTACTGATCCAGAAGGAGCATTCTATTTCTTCGTAGACATGTCAAGCTACCTAGATAACTTTGAAGACGAGGAGAACTTCTCCACCTCTTTATACGAAGAGTCAGAGGTCGTTGTAATACCAGGAGGGTACTTCGGAGATGAAGGAGAAAATCACGTGAGATTCACTTTTGTATCTGAACCTGAAGAAAGAATAAGAGAAGGAATAGAGAGAATAAGTGAATTCCTAGGGTCTTAGTGAGAATCCTTATTAATAATAAACTCGATGAGTATTCATTTACGTTGTGATATAGCCCCGTGGTGTAGTGGTCAAGTTCTTTCTGAAAAGGAAAGAGCTACATAAAAGCATCGCAGGCCCTGGACCTGCTGACAGCGGTTCGAATCCGCTCGGGGCTATCTTTAGCTACTTTGACATCTAACTCTCTCGAGGTTAGATACCCCAAACTTCTTTTAGTTCCTTGCTAGTTCTTTCTCGTATGCTTTTGCTGGTCTTAATGGATGGGTTTCTCCGTCTACGAATAGAGCCATCTCTCCTGTTGCTCTGTTCATTATTAATGCGTAGTCTGAGTTTTCTCCGTGTTTTGCTAGGAATTGCTCTAGTTCTGTTTCTTCTTTGTGTTGTAGTCCAGCGTATCTTACTGCTTTTATTATGTTCTCTGGATCTGTTTTGCTTATGGTTACGTCTAGTTGTGGGTCTTTGTTTTTTCTTCGGAGTTCTGCTCGTTGTTCTAGTATTTGTCTGTATCTTTGTACGCTTTTTCCGTTTGGGTGGGTGGTTATTATTTTCACATCGGGCTTTAGCCCTTTGGGTTGGCTGGGTGAGCCTTCCTGGTTCATCGTATCTCCCCTCCCTTTTATCGGGTGGGTTGTCTATTCGCGTAACTTAACAAACGCTTCTAATATAAATGTATCGAATTCTATGTAAAATAATTGAATCTCCAGGTTTGAAAACTGAATTTAATATACTTAAACCACGTTAAAACATTGAATGAAGAGATATTGAATGGTTTACTCCAGGGTTTCCTGGGTAAAGGGTCCGTGGTCTAAAGGTTAAGACGCCGTCTTCACATGACGGAGAGTGGGAGTTCGAATCTCCTCGGACCCATTCATCAAGAGAATCTGTAGAGAGATAGGAGCGATAAGGTTCAAAGTAGGTTTTAAGAGGAGTTATGGAACTTCTTTACTTCTTCTTTTGCTTCTTTGACGGAGACCCCATTCTATGTCTTCTCGCATGTTTTTCTCTGTCTTCTCTATCTTTTCTTTGGAGAACTTCTTGTCTTCAGTCATCTATGGTCACATTTAATTTATACTGACGGAGAATAAAAAAGTTTTGCAATAATCATTGGTTTAGAATGGTAGTTCTTTCCGTTTTAGGTTCTTGGTGAAGATGTAGGTTTTCAGTTATCTTCGCTTTCTTTTCTTCTTCAGTTTCTTTTTGAGGGAGGATACTATTCCTTTGGATTTTTTCTTCTTCTCTTCTTTTTTGAGTGGGATTATTTCTTTCTTCTTTTTACCTACTTCTATATTTTTGATACCGAGTTCTTCTTTCTTCTTCTCGTATTCTTTCTTTAGTCTCTCCAGTTCTTCTTCAAGCGTTCTCTGTTTGTCTTTGAGTGTGTTCCATTCCGAGGAAGCCTTTGCTTTTTTATCTTCTTTTCTTTCCTGTTGAGCTTCTTTAAAGTCCTTTTTTTCTTTGATTGTTTCTTTAACTCCTTTCGATTCCTCTATTTCCTCAGTTTTTTCTTCTAGTTTTTCCTCTATTTCTTCTTTGGCTTTATAACAGGCTTGAAGGTTATTCAGGTATTCTCCTATCTCTTTAAGAATTTCTTTCTTGTCTTTTTTGGGTTTCTCCCCTTTTTCAAAGTTTATCTTGATCTTTTCCTCAGCCATCTGCTTTGCCTCGGTTTCTTTATCTCACAGTATGATTTAAATCAGGCCGTTCAATTAAAGTTAACGACTTTGATGCTCCGGTAGTCTAGTGGCCAAGGATCCGAGCCTCTCGAAAACTCTCTGAAGGAAATTTTATCAAAACCAAGGGTTTGGAGCGAGCTCGGGACACGGGTTCAAAAGAAGGAAACTTTGGTTTCCATGGTTTCCTTCGGAAACTCCCGTCCGGAGCATCATTCTCTTCTCTTCATGGAAGAAACTTTAAATACCTTAAATGTCTTCTATATTCCACCATGGTTATGAGTAAAACTCCGGACGAAACGGACATGAAGATCATAAAAGAACTCAGAGAAAACGGAAGAGCAAGCTACAGAGAGATCGCGGATAAGATAGAAGTATCTCCAGGAACTGTTCAAAACAGAATAGAGAAACTTGAAGAAGAAGGAATAATAAAAAGCTACCACGCCGTAGTGAACTGGGAAGAACTAGGATTCGAAATCACCTCGATAATCGGACTACAAGTAGATTCAAGCGCACTGGACAGAATAGAGAAGAAACTTCAAGATAACCCGAACGTATTCGCAGTATACACAGTGACAGGGGAGTTCGACCTATTCATCGCAGTTAAATACAAGTCAATGCAGGAGCTAGATAACTTCGTTAAAAAAGACCTAGCACAACCAGAGATAGAGAAAACAACAACATTCATAGTCTTAGAAACCAATAAAGAAGAAAGAGAATTCCTAAAAGAACTTTAAGACCTGGAAACTAAAGAGGGATAAAAGTTGTTCCAATTCACATTCACAGACCTAAGAATAATACTCAGAGACTTCGGAGAAGTCACCTACTACTTCTCAGCAGCCTTCATACTACCCATCATAGTTTCATTGATCTACATGGAAGGCTTCAACCAACTGATGTACTACGTTCTCCCCGGAATAGCCACATTACTAGTAGGACTGGCATTCAAAGAAGTATTCGATAATAATAGAGAAACAAAGAAAACACACGCCTTCACCATGGTTATACTCGTATGGTTTCTCATCCCTTTATTCGCATCCTTCCCATACATGCTGCACGGCGTACCTCTAGATGACGCTTACTTTGACTCAGTATCTGCCTTCACGACCACAGGAATAACACCGCTACGTACCCAGGGAGCCTACCCCAACAGCCTGATGTTCTGGAGAAGCGCAGAAGCCTGGATCGGAGGAGCGGGAATAATCGTACTCGCTTTAGTAGGAATATTCACATACATTAAATCCTACAAACTCTACAAAGCAGAGGGACGGGAAGAAAGACTCCGCCCCAGCGTCAAAGGAACCGCCAAGCGTATATGGTGGATATACACTCTTCTCACCGCTTTTGGAGTTATTCTACTGCTTTTATCAGGCTTAGGGTTATTTGAATCAATAAACTACTCTATGAGCGCGATATCTACCAATGGAATGGACATGGCCTGGAGAGGACTAGCTAACATGAATAATGTTCTAGCCGAAGCTTCACTAGCCGTTATAATGTTGCTAGGATCCTTTTCATTCTACATACACTATCAGTTCCTCAAAAAGAAATGGAAAGCGTACCTCGGGGATATACAGGTAAAGCTAGCTCTCCTGCTACTAGCCATAGGTATATTGATAACTCTACCTAAATTCATAGGGATCTACGGAGCAACCTCCACTGGACTCAGGTACTCCGCATTCCACTCAGTCTCCGCCTTAACCGCAGGAGGGTTCCACGCAGCAAGCGCTGCACAATGGGGAGGAACAATAAAACTCGCATTCATCCTCCTGATGTTCGTAGGAGGATCAGCAGGATCAACAGCAGGAGGAATAAAGGTCATAAGGTTCTGGGTGTTCCTGAAATCAATCTACTGGAAAATAAAAGAAGCAGTACTACCTCAAAGAGCTCATTTCTCACGTAAAATACAAGGAGAGGAAGCCACGGACACACAACTAAGCACAATATACATATTCATACTTCTATATCTATTATTCATAGCAGCAGGAGCACTAGTGATAACAAGCGCAGAAGGAGCACCGCTAGGAGACGCATTATTCGCAACCACATCATCACAAGGAAATGTAGGGTTGATGGTGGGTATAACAAGGCCAGGAATGACCCTAGCAACCAAGGCAGTACTCGTTTTCAACATGGTCGTGGGCAGAATAGAGATAATACCAATACTATACGGAGTGGGTTTCCTCCTCAAGTATAAAAAGAAACCTTCCCTTAACAAATAAAGGAGAATCATGAAGGTGATAACATGTATGTAATCATAGTTGGCGGAGGAAGAATAGGTAAACACCTAGCCAAGATACTCATAAACGAAGGACACGACATAGTCGTAGTAGACAAAGACGGCGATGTATGCCATGAAATAGCCAAAGAACTCGATGCACTCACAGTAAGAGGAGATGCAACCCGGCCAGAAGTACTAGATGACGCAGGGATAGACGAAGCAGACTCAATAGTATCCTTAACCGGATCAGATGAAACAAACCTAGTAGTAGGTCTAATAGCAAAACAGATGGGAGCAGAAGACGTAGGCATACGACTAGGAGCACTTCACTACGATGAAAAAGTACTCAAAACACTAGGAATAGACAAAGCAATATACCCAGCATCCACAGCAGCCGGATACATATCCGAAATGATAACAAAACCCGAAGTACTAGACCTGTCATTCGTGGAAAGAGGAAACGCGGTAATACTAGAACTAGAAGTACTAGAAAGCTCCAAGATAGCAGGAAAAAAAGTAGAAGACGCAGGAATACCAGAAGAAGCATCCGTAACAGCAGTCTACAGAGATGAATCTCTAAAGATACCGTCACCAGACATGGAGATAAAACCAGGGGACAAGGTGCTGATGCTCGCTAGGAAAGACAAGATCAAGAGCGTGAAGAAACTAGGAAAAACAAAATAAAGTGATCGAAATGCCCGCACAAGACAAGCCAGATCAAGTGAAGTTCCAAGCAAAGATAGATGACTGGGTCTGCATAAAGAAAGGAAAGTTCGACGAAAACACAGACGACATACAAGCAGCCAAACTACTTGCAAGCATCTACGACTCCTTCAACAGAAAGATTTGGGAGTATGTGGGAACAGAGATAGATTTAGAGGAACTAGACCAGATAGCTTATGATGTTACGGGAGCAGAGTACGATGACGATGAAGAAGAATACAGGATAGAAGGAAGAGTAACCAACGACCAGATAGCAGAAGCAATGCAAGCAGTAAAAAACAAGGTACCCAGAATGATAGACATAGAACACGACGAGTTAAGACAGGTGGCTAAGACCTACGTTACAAGAAAGGTGCTGGATCTCTTGAAGATAAGGATAGATCCGGATCCAAAGAAACTTAAGAAATACGTGGAAAAGAAACGTAAAGGAATAGTTGACTAACCACTTATTTTTAAATCTATTAACCTACACAAAGATAGTGTAAGGGGTCATAGGGTAGCCTGGTATCCTACCGGCTTTGGGTGCCGGTGACCTGAGTT
>CAYLXZ010000004.1:0-40807 GCA_964388265.1 Microcaldota archaeon
GTCCACGTTTTTTTTTTTTTTTTTTTCAACGAGTTCTTTTAGCATTGTTTCTTCTTGTTCTAGGAATCCTTCTAGTTGGTCTGGGTCGGTTATCTGTATTTCTGCGTCTGTTTCTGTTTCTTTTACTTCTATTGCTGTGTTCAGTAGAGCTATGTTTGGGTTCTGTTTTTTTCTTGGCATGTTTCCGTGTACTCTTTCTTTGTCTATTACTATTCCGTTTATGAGTTGGGAGTCGTTGATGTTTCCTCCTTCTTTTGTCTCTATCTTGATGTTGTCTTTATCTATCTTTATTTTCCCGTTTTCTTCTTCTGCTACTTGTTTCACTGCGTTTACTACTATTTCAGCTATTTTTCTTTCGCTTTCTATTGCTGTTCCTTTGGATTTCATGCTTGTTGCGCATACGTTTTTCAGTATTTCGGTGTCTCGTTGTGTTATTTCTTTACTTTTCTGGTTCAATGCTTCTAGTGCTTTGTCTTGAGCCATCTTATATCCTTTTATTATCAGGCTTGGGTGGATGTCTTGGTCTAGGAGTTTTTTTGCTTCGTTCAGGAGTTCTCCTGCTATTATGACGGCTGTTGTTGTTCCGTCTCCTGTTTCTGTGTCTTGTGTTTGGGATACTTCCACTAGCATCTTTGCTGCTGGGTGGTTCACGTCCATTTCGTCGAGTATTGTTGCTCCGTCGTTGGTTACTGTTATGTCTCCTATTTCGTCCACTAGCATCTTGTCCATTCCTTTGGGTCCTAGTGTTGTTCTTACTGCGTCTGAGATTGTTGTTCCTGCTCTTATGTTGGTTTCTTGTGCGTCTTTTCCTTGTGTTCTTTCTGTGCCTTCTGACACCAAGAATATTGGTTGTCCTCCTAATTTAGCCATTTATGATACCTCCTTTTTGTTTTTGGTCTATTTAGAGTTAGTGTAATTTCTAGTCTTTCTAGAATTATCTTGCTTTAATCTTTCTTCATGGTTTTTCTTCTCATGGTTTTTTATATGTTTTTCCCTTGCGTAGTTTTATTTAAGAGAAAATCTTTAAATATAGTGTAGGTGTCGGGATGGCAGAGTGGTTATGCACCGGCCTGCAGAGCCGAGTACAGGGGTTCGAATCCCCTTCCCGACTTTCAAAAAAATCAAACCAAACTAGAGGTGAATCGATTGACTCTTAAACTCTACAACACCATGACGCGGGAAAAAGAAGAGTTCAAACCAAGAGAAAAAGATGAAGTAAAGATGTACACCTGCGGACAGACTATCTACGATGATCTCCACGTTGGAAACGCCAGAACCTACAGCAACTGGGACGTGCTCAACCGATACCTAACCTGGAAAGATTATGATGTGTTCCATGTTCTCAACATCACTGACGTAGGTCACTTAACCGACGACGCGGACCAAGGAGAAGACAAAGTTGAGAAAAGCGCTGAAGAAAAAGGCTTAGAACCTAGAGAACTCGTTACCAGAAAGATAAGAGAGTTCTACAAAGAACTCGATGCATTAAACATAAAGCAACATAATGTTAACCCGAGAGCCACTGGACATATCCCAGAAATGGTTGAAGCAGTTGAAAACATAATCGAGAATGGCTACGGGTATGAAAAGAATGGATCGGTTTATTTCGATGTCGAGAAATTCAATGAAGACCATGGGTATGCCGAGATGTCGGGAAAGAACATCGAGGAATTGAAGGCAGGAGCAGGAGGAAGAGTATGCGAAGAAGAAATGCAGGAGAAGAAAAGCCCGCTGGACTTCGCGCTATGGATAAAGGCAGATCCAGGTCATTTGATGAAATGGAACTCACCCTGGAGCAAGGGATACCCTGGATGGCATCTTGAGTGCAGTGTGATGTCCACCAAGTACCTTGGAGAGCACTTCGATATCCATGGAGGAGGAGTAGACCATATATTCCCCCATCATCCTAATGAGAGAGCTCAGAACTATGCTATGAACGACTTAGACAAAGAACCAGTTAATTACTGGATACACAGCGAGTTCCTAACCGTTGAAGGAGAAAAAATGAGTAAATCCAAAGGCAACTTCCATACAGTGAAGGAGCTCCTAGAGAAATATGATGGAGAAACACTTAGAATGCTCTTCTCCTCATCACACTACAGGCGGCAGATGGACTTCAGTGAAGAATCAATAGAAGACGCTCGAAACAAGCTAGATAAACTCTACAACACACTCTACTCAATTAAGATGTCTGATGGAGGGGAAAAAACTGATCTAGAACAGGAGATAGAGAAAGTTAAAGAAGAGTTTGAGGAAGCAATGGACGATGACCTCAACACCCCTGAGGCACTCAGCGCCCTACTTCAGTTCAGTAAAGAAATCAATAAATCACTGGATAACAAGAAAGAGATTCTCCAAGAAGCAGGGGATATATTGAAGGAACTGGGAGGAGTGCTTGGACTCGAGCTGGATCTATCGAAGAAGGAGGGTACTGGAACTGAATCCGAAGAACTCATAGATCTACTCGTGGAGATTCGAGATAGATTAAGAGAGAATGAGGAGTACGAGTTAAGCGATGAAATAAGATCCAAACTCAGAGAACTTGACATAGAGATTCAGGATACTGATGAAGGTACTAAATGGAAGGAAGTGTAGTGTAAGTAATTGTCCTTTTGTAGTGTAAGTAAGAGATGTAAAATTTGGTTTTTTGAGTTAACCTATAAAGAATTTTAGTTCAGCACGTTAAAGTAGATCTCTATCTTCTTTTCCTTGACCTCGGTTTCTTTACTGGATTTGTAACTCTCCGAGGGCTCTTCAGATGATATTCTTATCTCTTCTGACCCTGTCCTATTTTTAATATCTTTTCTATGTCCTTCTAGCATTTCTTTTAGCTTTGAATCCGCCTTTATATATAATTTGATATCTTGTTCTTTATCGAGCCCTTCATCTTTTCTCAGCTGCTGTGTGTGTCTCATTACTTCTCTTGCGTATCCTTCTGACTCTAGTTCAGGGGTTGTATCAGTGTCTAGGTATATTTCTCCTTTGTTGAATTCTCGTACTTCGAGGTTCTCTGGCATCTTTCGGTCTATAGATATGTGTTTTCTCTTGAGTTTAACTTCTTTTGTACCTATGTCGAGTCTAGCGAATCCTTGTTCTTCTATCTCTCTTTTTATTCTCTTTAATTCATCTCTTGCTTCTTCCATTACCTTCATGGCATCTTGCTGGAACTCCGCTCCAACTGCCTTCTCATTCAATGAAACCTTCTTCTCTACCTCAGGCATATCTTCTGTTATCTCTACTTCTCTCACGTTTGTCTGTTCTCGAATTATTCTCTCTAATTCTTTGGCCGCTTCTTTCATTTCATTCTGCTTGGTTTCGATTATGGCTTTCTTCACTGGCCATCTTACTCCTCGGCCGATCTTACTTCTCAGCGCGAGTATTGCTTCATTTACATCCTCCACTAAACTCATCTCTGTTTCTAGTTCTTCATCTATCCATTTCTTCTCTGGCTCTGGCCAGCTGAATAGATGAATACTTTCAGGTTTTTCGTCTTCTCGATAGCTTTCTTGGTATATTCTCTCTGTTAGGAAGGGTGTGAAAGGAGCCATTGTTTTCAATGTATCTAGAAGAGCTTTATCCATCACTGCAGATACTTTCTTTTTCTCTTCTTCATTTTCGTTTATTCTTTCTCTTATGTATTGAATATATCCTCGTGAGAAGTCTTCTAGGAAGAATTCTTTTATCTCTCTAGCTGCTTTATGTGGCTCCAGCTCTTCAAGTTGTTTATTCACTTTTTTCTTCATTGTGTTGAGTCTTGAGAGTAACCACCTGTCTTCTTCCGTGAGATTTTCCCTACCAGGGAGTTTTTCCATTGGTCTTTTTGGAGCTGTCTCTTGGATGTATTGATCTATGTTGAATAGTGTGGATAGTTCTTGTTCGGCTTCTTCTCCTGATTCGTATCCTATAGCGGTTTTAGTGCTTGGATTTCCGTTTAAGAAGACCCATCTAACGTTATCCATCCCTATTTTTTCAGCTGCTTCTTCTGCAGGTATCACGTTCCCCTTGCTTTTGCTCATTGGTTTTCCTTCATCATCTATAACCATTTCAAAGCTTCTGACTTTTTTGTATGGTGTTTGCTTCTCTAGAATAGTGCTTACTACCATTGTGGAGTGGAACCAGTTGGTTACTTGGTCTCTTCCTTCTGCTATTAGGTTGGAGGGGAACCAGTTCCAGAAGTATTCGGGGTCATCTAAGTAGTTTAATGTGGCGTAGGGTACTAAACCGGAGTCTATCCATACGTCCCCTGTTTTTTCTACTCTTTCCATTTCTCCTTTGCATTCACTGCATTCTAATTTAACTTTGTCTATCCAGGGTTTATGAAGTTCTTCTAGTTGCTCTATTCCTTTTATTGCTTTTTCCTCTAGTTCTTTTTTGGAGCCTATGACTGTTTTGTTGTCGCATTCTTTGCATTTCCATATTGGTATGGGTGTGCCCCAGTATCTTTTTCTTGAGATGTTCCATTCTTCCATGTTGTCCAGCCAGTTGTAGTACTCTTTCTCTAGGTATTCTGGCTCCCATTGGACTTTTTCTGCTTCTTCTCGGAGTTTTTCTTTTATCTGTGTTTGGTCTATGAACCATTCTCCCCCTGCTCTTCTTTGAATTAGTTTTTCATCGCATCTCCAGCATAGAGGGTATTGGTGAGTGTATTCTTCGGTTCTATATAGTACGTTTCTTTCTTTTAGGTCTTCTATCACTTCTTCGTTAACTTCATTCACGTATTTACCTGTTAACCATCCATAACCTTCTTTGTACTCTCCATCTCCTTTTATAGGTGATAGTGAAGCTAGGTTTTTTTCTTTTCCTAGTTCTTCGTCTTCTTCTCCGCATCCTGGCGCTATGTGTACTATTCCTGTTCCTTCTGTGGATCCTACTTCGCTCCATTTAACTACCTTGTGTTCTGGTTCTTCCTGTGCTGGTAGATTAGGGTGTGGTGGCTTGTAGTGTTTTCCTATGAGTTTTTCTCCTTTGAATTCGTCTACTATCTCGTAGTCTCCTTTCATGGTTGTGTGTACTGCGTCTTTTGCCATGTAGTAGGTTTTTCCATCTTGTTTTACTTCTGCATATACTTCTTCTGGGTTCACTGCGCATACTACGTTCGCTGATAGTGTCCAGGGCGTAGTTGTCCAGGCCATGAGGTATGCGTCTTCGTCTTTTAGTGGTAGGGTGATGTATATTGAGTTATCTGTTAGTTGTGTGTATCCTTCTCCTATTTCTTGTTGGGAGAGGCTGGTTCCGCAGCGTGGGCACCACCACATTACTCTTGATCCTTCGAATAATAGGTCTTTTTCATCGCATTTTTTGATGAAGTGCCATATGTGTTCTATGTAGTCGTCCTTATAGGTGTAGTAGGAGTTTTCCCAGTCCATCCATTGTCCGAGTCGAATGGAGTCTTCTGTTTGTGACTTTGAGTATTTTTCAATTATCTTTTTACATTTTTCTATGAATTCATCTACTCCCATCTCTTCTATTTCTTTCTTTGAATCTATCCCGAACTCTTTTTCGGCTTGAACTTCTATTGGTAGTCCTTGTGTATCGAAACCGTTTTGGTATCTTTGTTTGTATCCTTGCATTCCTTTCCATCTTTGATAGAGGTCTTTACAGGTTCTGCTGTAGGCGTGGTGGATACACATGTTTTCATTTGCAGTTATAGGTCCGTCTATAAGAGTCCATTTTTCATTTCCTTCATTTTTCTTTCTTCTCTTTTCGAATATATCGTTCTGGTCCCAGAACTCCAGCATTTCTTTCTCTACTTCTTGTGGGTTGTACATGTTTATTCACCTTTTATGTTATGCATCTCTATTAGATCTTCTTTGAAGGGCTCTAGTTCTTCAGGTATCTCTACTCCTTCTATCTCCGCGCTTAGAGATATATCTTTATCTTTCTTCTTTTTCCATACTTCATGATTGAACTCCATGATCTCTTCCGTTAGCTCACCGTACCTGGTTTCTCTTTCCTCTAGGGCTTTGGGGAAGAGTTTTTTGTGAACGCTTCCTCCGTAGAGCTCTCTGTGTATCTTGTCCGTTATGTGTGGGGATATTGGAGCTATCAGTTGAATTACTTCTTTCAGAATTGTGTGTAGAGTGTATAGTGCTCCTTGGTCTCCGTTGTATGCTTTTGGTTTAACCATTTCGAGGTAGTGTGATGCGAATTCGTTTTGAACAAAGCTCTTTATCTTTGTGGCTGCTGGGAATGGGTTGTACTCGCTGTATCCTTCTCTAGCTTCCTTTATAACTTTGTTTAGCTCTCCGAGTATCCATTTATCTGTTGCGCTTAGTTCTTCTGGTTTCTCTTTCTTTTCGAACATTGATACGAATCTTGCGGTGTTCCATAGTTTGGTTAGGAATTTATTTGCTCCTTTTATCCTTTCTTCAGATACTATGTAGTCTTCTCCGATGTTGGCTTCTGAAGCTGCCCAGTATCTCCATGCGTCGGCTCCTTGTTCTTTTAGTAGGGGTTTGGGGTTGACGAAGTTTCCTTTAGATTTGCTCATTTCTTCTCCTTCTTCGTTTCTTCCCATTCCGTTTATCCATACTTCTTCGAATGGTTTTTTCTCTGTTAGCTGGATGTTTCTGAGTGTGGTGTAATAGAGCCAGGTTCTGATTATGTCTCTTCCTTGAGTTCTTATTATCTTCTCTGGGTAGGTTTCTTGGAATAAATTCGGATTTTTCTCGTATCCGGTTATGTATAGGTTAGTGATGCTTGAGTCCATCCATGTGTCGAATACTCTTTCTTCTCCTTTGAATTCGGTTCCTCCGCACTCTGGGCATTCGTCTATTGGAGGGTCTTCTTTCCAGGGTTGGTAGTATCTATCTATTTGAGGAACGATTGGTTCTTCGCAGTCTTTACAGTACCACATAGGTATCTCTGTGGCGTAGTATCCTCTTCTTGAAATCACCCAGTCTATTGTAACTGATTCAACCCAGTCGAGGAGTCTTCTCTTGTGCTGTGGTTGTAGGAAATTCATTTCTTCGGCTTTTTCTTTGACTTCGTCCAGGAACTTGGTTTGATTGAGGTACCATTCGTCCATTGCTATTAGCTCTACTTTGGTTCCACATGCTTCGCACACTGGTTTCTTTTGATGTGTCTGTTCTTTCCTGGAGATTGATCCTTCTTTCTCCAGGTCCTTGACTATCTCTTTCCTAGCTTTCTCTATCTTCATTCCTTTGTATTTCCCGGTTCTTCGTGTCATCTCTCTGTCTTTGTTTATGGCTTTTATGGGTTCTAGATTGAGGTCTCGGAATAGTTTTACGTCTGTTTTATCTCCATAGGAGCATATCATCACCATGCCTGTTCCGAAGTCTTTTTCAGCGTAGTGGTGAGGTTCTATCGGTACTTTTCTATCGTATAATGGTATTTCGATCATTTTACCGTGTAGTTCTTCGTATCTTTCATCATCTGGGTGCACCAGCACGGTTTGGCAGGCTGCAAGTAGCTCTGGACGGGTTGTGGCTATCTCTTTCTCTTCTCCGTCCGGTAACTCGAATTTGAGGTAGTATAGGGTGGTTGAGTCTTCTTCATGTTCTAGTTCGGCGTCTGCTATGGCTGTGTTGCATTTTGGGCACCAGTTGTTCGGTCTGTAATCTTCGTACACGAGTCCTTTGTCCCAGAGTTCTTTGAAAGTTTTCTGGGTTAGATGCCTGTAGTCCTTTGAATCGGTTTCGTAGTAGTGTTCGGGATCTTCCTGGAAACTCATTCCGCAGCGGTGGAATATTTCGTTTATGAGTTCTTGGGAGTAGTCCAGTATTTCTTTGCATTTTTCGTTGAATTTCTCTCTTCCAATTTCTTCTTTTGTCTTTCCTATCTTTTGTTTCACTCTTCTCTCGATTTTTATACCGTTTCTGTCAAAGCAGTTAGGGTAAAGCACTTCTTTCCCTTGCATTCTTGCTGTACGGGCCACCATGTCTGTGTAGTTGTAGGCAACAGTTTGAGCTGGATGTATTGGTAGTTCTTCGGTTCCTGAGGGATAGGCTGGTGGATTATCTATGACGAGTAGTTCTTTATCGCTGTCTGGATTAAAGCTGTAGAGGTCTTCTTCTTTCCATTTTTCTTGGATTTCGACTTCGTCTTCTGGTTCCCATCTTTTTTTATCCAGTTTTGGTTTAGACATGTCTCTAGCCTCGTTGGAATATTTCAACTTCCACTTACCTGTGGTTGGGTAAGTGAAGTTAAAAAACAGGTATGATGGTGTTTGTCTTGGTTGTTATCGACAGCATTTCTATCACATGTGTTTAAGGGGCTTCTTGTTTTTAAATATACATCCGGATAGGAAACATTTAAGTACCTGCCTTTCTTTCTTTAATCAATGATTGAGAATCTATTGCTTCCAGTTTTTCAATTGGGCGGACGCATGAGTTTAATCGAAGATACTCTTTCCTCGATGGAGCCATTGATAATTACTCTTTTCGGTTTCGCTGGCTACGCGATATTCGTGCTGGAATTCTATGAATTTATATCCACTGAAGACATATTCAAAGAAGAAAGTTCTTACGCTAAGGCTAGAAAGAGCTTCGGAGAAAGATCCAACGTAAGCAAGTCTCTAAATACCTTTATAAGTGCATTGGAGTATCTATTCCTTTTTCCTTTCATTGTGTTCTTCTGGGCAGGTGTGTTCTTCGTTATCATAGTCACTGTGTCCAGCGTACCTACCGTGGAGACTATTTTACTTACTTCTGTAGCTATTGTTGGGGCTATACGGATATGCGCTTACTACAGACGGAAGATAGCGGAGGACGTAGCTAAACTTCTTCCCTTGGTTTTACTCGGTAACTTCGTGCTTGACTTCA
The DNA here is from genome assembly GCA_964388265.1 of Microcaldota archaeon. GTDB lineage: Archaea > B1Sed10-29 > B1Sed10-29 > B1Sed10-29 > B1Sed10-29 > CAYLXZ01. The sequence continues at coordinate 8,784 of CAYLXZ010000004.1, forward strand.
AGGTAATCTCGCTTATGGAGACTTATAAAACGATTAAAACTGCTTTCTTTGATCCAAGTTTCCAGGCTCTTGCTTTGAATTACTTCATTCTTTTGGTGGTGTTGGAGTTCGTGCTCAGAGCAATCACTTTCTTCTGGAGACGCTTTAAAAAAGCTAGGAGAGAGAAAGAGGAGTTCAGTGAGACAGTGGAGTCTGAAGGTGTCGTGGCCGAAGAAACTGAGGAATCTGAGGAAGAAGAATAATTAATATTCTCCTACTCTTCTGCTCTCAGGAGCCATTTCCAGAGAGAAATGAGTCTGATCTTCTTCCCATTCTCTTTTTTTACCTTCTCTTGACTTCCTGTGATGATTATCCCTTGGTCTAAGTCGAATTCTTTAAGGCTGGAGAGGAGGGAGTTTATTTCTCTTTCTTCAGCTTCTTCAAAGTCGTAGCATACTTGTATGGCTTTTTCTATATCCCTATCTTTCTTGACTAGGAAATCTGTTTCTCTGCCTTTGCTATCTTTCCAGTAGTATACTTCATTTCCTCTTCTCTTGAGATCCAGGAATACGATGTTTTCGTAGAGCATACCTGCATCTTGTCTAAAGCGAAATCCGGTTGAGTTTCTAAGCCCAGGGTCGATACAGTAGATTTTTTTAGGTCTGGCTTGTTGTTTTTTAATCGAGTAGGAGAATACGGGCATCTGGAAGATGTAGTGGGCTTTTTCCATTTCATTGAGGTACTTTGCCACGGTGTCTGTGGAGATTCCAAGATGTTTACCGATCCTGTTGTAGCTGAGGAGGTTAGATATGTTCGGTAGTAGGTAGTTCTTAAGTTTCTCTACCTTTTCAGGTTTATTAACAGAGGATTTTTCTATAACATCTCTGTATAGGATGGTGTCCGAGTAGAATCCGAGAAGCTCTTTCTTCATCTCTTCTTCTTCCTCTAAGACTACTTCGGGGAATCCTCCCCATTCTAAGTATTCTCTGAGTGCGTGTTTTATTGCTTTGTTTTCTGAGAGTTTTTCCAGATTTCCTTCTGCGTCTATACCCTTTGCTTTAAGTATTTCTTTGAAGCTGAAGGGATACATGTTAAAGTATGTGGATCTTCCTGCTAATGTTGAGCTTATCTCTTTCTTCATCAACCGGGATCCTGATAGGAATATCTTTACTTTATCTTTGTTTAGGTCGAATATTCTTTTCACGGTTTCGTCCCATCTTTCGGTGTTTTGAACTTCATCTAGAAATAGGTATGTTCTGCCTTCTGGGTTCATGAGCTCCGAGTATTTTTCCTGAGCTTGCTCTATCACTGGTTCTTCCACTCTTTCATCATCGCATTTAATGAAGAGTATGTTTTCAGGTGGAACCCCCTGGTTTTCAAGTAGTTTTTTAATCGTTATGTACATCATAGTGGTTTTTCCGCTTCTCCTGGTTCCAGTGAGACTTATCACTTCTTTCCTCTTAATCCAGGGCTTTATTTCTTCCCATTTATCCCTTTCAACGTACTCTGGGTTAAATTCACGGTTCCACCATGGATTCCATTCGAGCAGGATCTCTTCATCCATTTTTACCCTCTTTAAGGTTCTTTTTTTTATATTATATTTATATTTAGAAGAAGAGCCTTTAAAAAGGTTTCGATTTGATTCGACATAAACCTGGGCTTTCCATCGATTCCTTTCGAAGGCTTTTTAAACCTAATACTCTTTCCCGATATAAACTACTTCGTTTGATTTTTCTCCGCAGACTATGCATTCTCCGTCTGGTTTCTCGTCTTTATGGTGTATTGTTCCTCTTACTTTAGCTCCCTTGGTCTCTGCTGTTAGTATATCTGCGCATTCTTCTCCGTCTTCATCTATGCTGCACCAGCTGGCTCTAGCTATCTTACCTTGACTTACTATTTCTTCTACGTCTTCTATTGACTCGGCGTCCACTATGTTTCCTTCGAATTCTTCTTGAGCTTGTTCTCTGAGGTTATTCACTATTTTCCTTTGAGTTTCTTCTATGTATTCCTTGAGTTCATCTCTCTTTATTTCTTCTCTTTCTCCTGTATCTCTTCTATTTATGGTTAACTTGTTTTCTTCTAGTTCGTTTTCACCTATCTCTATTCTGAGGGGTACGCCCATCATTTCCCAGTGGTTGAATTTTTCTCCTGGTGTGTCATCGGAGTCATCGATCTTTACTCTTACGTTCATTTCCTCTAGTTCTTCCTTAATATCTCTAGATAGATCTATTATCTCTTTGTTTTCTCCGTGTAGTATTGGCACTATAACTATTTGGATTGGAGCTACTTCCCAGGTTAATCTAAGGCCTTTGTTGTCTCCGTGGGTTGCTATGTAGGCTGCGTATATTCTTCCTACGGCTGGTCCGAAGCACGTTTGCCATACGTGTTTCTCTTCACCGTCTCTGTCTTCGTAGGTTATGTCGAATGCTTCTGAGAAGTTTTTTCCAAGTAGGTGGGTGCTTGGTATCTGTAGGAAACGTCCATCTGGCATGAATGCGTCCGCTCCAAATGTGTGGACTGCTCCTGAGAACTTATCCCATTCTGGTCTCTTGAAGTAGTAGAATGGCACGCCGAGTTTACCAGTGATCACATCCTGAGCTATGTCTATGTCTTCTTCTACTTGTTTTTCTGCTTCTTCTCTGGTTTTGAATGCGTCGTGTGCTTCTATCCATTCGAACTCTCGGTCTCTGAGCAGTGGCCTGGTGTGTTTGGTTTCGTGTCTCCAGGTTGGGCATCTTTGATAGGCTTTGAACGGGAGATCTCGGTAACTCGTGATCCATCTGCTGTACATTGTGTACATCACGGTTTCGCTGGTTGGTGTCAGCCCCAGTCTCTCGGGCAGTTCTTTTCCTCCGCCGTGTGTTACCCAGAATACTTCTGGTTCGAATCCTTCTATGTGGTCGGCTTCTTTCTGTAGGATTGATTCGGGTATGACGTTTGGGAACCTTGTTTTCTTGTGTTTTGTTTCTTTGAGTTTGTTTTCGAGCATTTCTTGTATTTGGTCTTCCATGAACTCTCCGTTTGGCATGTGTGCGACAAATCCTTTGACTGGGTATTTCTTGTCGACTAGTTTGGCTTTTTTGAGTATCTCGTCGAGCCATTCGGAGAAGTTTTCTTCTTTGTCTATGTTGAATTCAACCATGTTATCATGTTTCGCTATTTTCTTTTTATTAATCTCCGTGGGATATATAAATCCTGGAATTGTATTTCTTTTTGGGTTTGGGGTTGGAGGAGTCAGGTTTTGTTTTTCTTTTCTTCTTTTTCTATTTCTTTTAGGCTTCTGTCTATGATTTTTTCAGCGATTTCTGTACCTATTTCTTCTTTTTTTATCAGTGAATTATATAGTTTCCCGAGTTTTAGAGGTCCTTCTTCTTTTTGGATTATTTCTCTTAGTTTTTTCTTTGTTTCAGGTAGTTCTTTTTTTATGAGGTTCTCTGTCTTTTTCTCTTTTCCTCTTTTTCCTGTTTTTTTCGCTTGTTTGTTTTTATTTATCTTCTTTTTCATTGTGAATCATATTTAAATTGTTCTTCTGGATTAAAACTCTTTCGTAGTGATTGTTGTGGTGGTGTTTTCTATGGTTATTTTTTTATCTCTCGGTGATTAAATTATAGTGAGTAATATGAATTTGATTTACTGCGCTACACCTGGTCGAATAAGTGACCGTAAAGAGGAGATAATGGATTTTGTTGAGGAGAAGGGAGATGCTCCTTTCCATCCTTTCCAGGCTTACCCCTATGAGAGGTTCGAGGGAGGAGAGCCTGGTAGGGAGAACACGATTGAGTTCTGTAAGAGAGCTGTAGATATCTGTGATGAACTATGGTTATTTGGAGTGTCTGAAGGAACTTTAACTGAGTTAAAGTATGCTTTGGAGGAAGATAAGCCTGTTAGGAAGTTCTTGGAGTTTGATCCGGATTGGAGAGAAAGATATAAGGAGCTTAAAAGAGATCGAGGTGATCTCTTAGAGAAAATTGAATAGAGTTATTCTTTTATTCTTGTTATTTCTTTGTGGTCCATGACTTGTTTGAATTCCACTGTTTGTCCTTGTTCTATCTTGTCAGCTAGGTCGTCTGGCTTGTCGAGCTCGAAGTTCTCGTAGCTTTCCATGTCCATTAGCTGTACTCTGTCTCCCATGTCTGCTACTACTTGTGCTTCTTTTCTGATTACTCGAGGTATCTTTGCTCTTTCATCGGTTGGCTTGACGAACTGTTTCTTTGATCCGTCTATCACGGATTCTGTTTTTACTCTTGCTTTTGCATGTCCGTGTTTACCTGGTCTGCTGACTGAGATTGACTTGATTTTGCAGGGTACGTCGTCTATCATGACTACGTCTCCTTCTTTTAGGTCTTTTACTTCTCCCATTTCGTATTTAGCCATTTTTCCACTCTCCTTGTTTTCTAGTTTCAGTTTCCTGTATTATTAACTGAATCCTGGTTTTTAATCTTCGGTTCTTATGTGGAGAACATCACGATCGCGGCAAGAGCCAGAGCCATACCTATTCCTTGTTTGAAGCTAGGAGTTTCACCTAGGAAGATGCTCGCTAGCATGATGGTTACTAAGGGGTATAGAGCTGTCATGGCAGCTACCACAGATACCTTGCCTTTGTTCACCGCGAAAAGGAAGAAAAGAGTTCCTAGAACACCTGCTACTCCTGTTAAGATAGCGAATGTGAATCCCTTTGGATGGAATTGAAGGCCTGATCCAATGAAAACAAATATAAATGCTCCTATGATAGCCATGCCTAGAGCCCCGTAGACCAAAGCGCTCTTCGGGTCAATATGATTCGTAGCTAGCTTTGGGAAAAAACCCCATAAGCCCCAGAGCAACAGCGCGACAAAAGCAGAAAATATCCATTCATTCATCTTCAATCCTCTCCTCTATGTCTTCTATATCTTCTTCATCCGTCTTATAGCTCTTCACACCCAGGTAATAAGCGGCTAACAGCCCGATTCCGGTTAGTATCCAGAACTCTATCAATCTATCCAGGATCGTGTGAGCACCCGCACCAGCAAGAGCTACTCCCGCGGTAGATAGAATAACCAACCTAACTGTTTCAACCGATCCAAGCCCACCTGGAAGGAAAGGAATCAAACCAGCGGTCTGAGATAAAACAATTAAAGAAATTATCAATACAGGATGAACCTCCAGGCCAATAGCAAGGAACACGAAGTAAGCTCTCAGGATATCGAAAACCCACATCACTCCAGACATCGACATCGACTTCAACCAAAGCCCAGGTTTCTTCAAATACGTTTTCAAGTTCTCACTATGTTCCCTGAAGTCTTGTTTGAATTTCTCTTCAGCTTCCTTCAAAGGCTTAAACTTCTTGATAAGTCTCTCAAGCTTGTTAATAAGCCATATACCTATCTTTAATCCAAAGGTCTCCGAAGTAACAGTGTAGACAATTAAGAGTATTCCAAATACTCCGAGCACACAGATCAATAACAATATACTAAGCACCCAGATCGGTAGATGGAAGAGAAATACAGCTGAAACAATTCCAATGAACGTAATTAAGATGAAGAAAGCCATGTCAAATATTCTTTCAGCTATAATGGTGGCGAGAGTTTCCTTCGTACTCCTACCAGTTTCCTTATTAAGGAAGTAGCTTCTAGCTGCCTCTCCACCTGTCCTAGCACTAGGAGTTAAGTTAGATATAGATATACCTGCGAAAGTTATCTGAAGAAGCTTCCAAGTAGATACATCCATTCCAGCGTCATCTACCACTACTTTCCAACGACCCATCAAAGCCAAGACGGATAAGAGCTCGAATCCAATAGCTATAGCTAGGTAACGTAAATTAGCCATGGAAAAAGTTGAAATAACTCTTTCCTTACCCATCAATAGACCGATAGCGAATATGACTACTAGACCCAAACCAACTGATGTGAATAAGAGTTTCCTCAAGTCCAGTTCAACCACCTTCTACACGTCTTAAAACACTTAAGGTTTAATTACCTTAATGTCCTTAACTAAACAGTGAACTCGGTGCAGCTAACAGGTGAGATAATTGTTTGAAAGAGTGAAGAAGAAACTGAAAAGAAAGGAAGAAGAGGAAACCCTGACACACGTAGCTCTGTTCATAGACGGTCCGAACATGCTCAGAGGCGAGTTCGACCTGGATCTAGCCGAAGTAAAAGCAAGGCTAGAGAAAATAGGTTCCTTGAAAGTAGGGAAAGTTTACCTAGATCAATACGCACCAGAGAAACTCATAGAAGCAGTTACAAACCAAGGGTTCGAACCAACAGTAATAACAACAGCAGACGTGGACGCACCAATGGCAGCCGATGCAATGGAAGCAGTATACAACGAAAACATAGACATAATCTCCCTAATGACAAGAGACTCCGACTTCCAAAGAGTACTGCTAAAAGCAAAAGAAAAAGGAAAAGGAACAGTCGTAGTAGGATCAGAACCAATAGCAGCAGCACTAAAAAACACGGCGGACGAAGTAATATCACTATAAACCAAAGAACAAACCAAAGAACATATTTAAAAAACAACTCATTAATATCTTACAGGTGAACAGATGAACGTTCCAACAGGCGAACCAATAGAAAGAGGAACAAAAGTACCAAAAATAAATCCAAGACAATACATAGAAAGCCTGATGGACAAAGATTTCGACGGATACATCTCCATAACCATAAAAGGAGAAACAGGACTAGAAGAAGGAACCCTAGTATACCAAGAAGGCGAGATAGTGAGTTCAGACTACCTGTACTTCCGATACAATAAACAATACAAAGCAAAAGACGGATTAAAAAGAACATTAAACGCTTTTAATTCACGTAATGGGATAATAGACACCTACAAACTATCATCACATCAAACACAGTTAATACTAACAATGAACAGAGACTGCAAGCTAATGGAACCGATAAACAAGGAAAAACTAGACATACCAAGGAAATTCACACTAGAATACGAAGAAGAACTAATAGAAGAAGAAACAAAACAACTAACAAGAGAACAACTCATGAAGAAATACGGATTAACAGGACTCAAAGAAAGCGAAGATACAGGAGGACAACTCATCCAAAAAGCCAGAGAAGAACACCGAACACTCGAAAAATTCCTGGAAAAAGAGAAGACAAAAAAATAAGGAAACACAAAACAAAGTGATAGAATGACATTCAAAGAAAAAATATACCACATCGTAGGAAAAAAAACACCAGAAGAACAGATAAGAGAAAGAATAAAAATAATTCAACAACTAGTCCAAGAAAAAAGAAACATGGATAAAAGCCCTGAAACGGACATAGAGAAAATAAAACAAGAATTCTACCTAGACGGACTAGCAATAGCAGACGAAAACGGAGAAATACTAGAATCCAATGGATCAAAACAAGACTTCAAAGAAATACTAACCGAGACAGGATTACTGAACCAAGTTAAAGAAAATCTACCCGACACAGAGATACTCAAGATACGTAACAACGGAAACAACCACATCATGTACAGGGAAAATGGAAAAGTATACTTCATGAAGACCCCTGGAAACGTTTCAATTCCAGAGATAAAGAGAATCACACAGAAAATAAGAGGAGAGAACTAGAATGAACTCTGAAGAAACACGGAAAATATGCATAGCCTCAGGAAAAGGAGGCGTAGGGAAAACAGTGGTAACAGCAAACCTAGGAATCTCCCTAGCCCAATCAGGAGTAAAAACAATACTAGTAGACGCGGACCTAGACATGGCTAACCTAGAAATGATACTAGGAATGGAAGGAAGACCAATAACACTACAAGACGTGATGAAAGACGAAGCAGACATAGAAGACTCAATATACAACGTAAGAGGCCAAGAAAACCTCAAGTTCGTACCAGCAGGAATCTCCCCAAACCAATTCAGACGAATGGATCCAGATAAATTCAAAAGAATAATAGACCAATTAACAGATAAAACCCAGATGCTAATACTCGACTCACCAGCAGGAATAGGAAAAGACACAATCTCCTGCTTCAACGCATGCGAAGAAACACTACTAGTAGTCACACCCGAATCAATATCAGCAGCAGACGCATCAAAAGCAAAAAACGCATCAGAAAAAATGGGAGCAGAAGTAAAAGGAGCAATAGTGAACCGAATACACGAAAAAAGATACGGAATGAACGACAAAGAAATAACATCCTTCCTAAACACACCAATACTTGTAAAGATAAAGGAAGATCCAAAGGTAAGGAAAGCTGTATCTGAAAAGGAACCAATGATCGACCGCTACCCAGAACACGAATTCAGCCAAAGAATAAAAGAACTAACAAAAGAATTAATAGGGAAACGACATATTAAAAAGAAGCCAAAGAAGAAAGGCTTACTATCAAAACTAAAAGGAATATTCAGCAGGTGATATAAATGCCAGAACGACCATTCGACCTTTTAAACGACTCGATCGGCAACCAAGTGCTAGTGAATCTAAGAACAGGGAAAGAAATAAACGGAAAACTAGAAGCATTCGACCAACACATGAACCTAGTACTATCAGATGCCACAGAACTCCAAGATGGAGAAAGAAAACAAAAGATAGGTAAAGTAATCGTAAGAGGAGACAACATCTTCTACGTATCTACCTAAAGGACTCCTCCAAGACTCATGGGCCCGTAGATCAGTGGAAGATCGTGCCCTTGGCGAACCTACTTTTATTAACTTGACTAGTGATCCAAACTGGGCAAGGCCGTGGGTTCAAATCCCACCGGGTCCATCTTCAAATTTTTTCTATCCAAAGGTTCATCGCCCCTCCCCAGCGTAACTTCCAATATCCTTCTTTTGCAAACTTTTTCTAAAAGTTTATGTAGTGCCTAAAACCCATTTCCTTTTTAAGTGACTTTTCCTTATTTTAGATGGAGGTGAAACAATCAACAAAAAAATCATTATTCCCGTTACTCTGCTCTTTGCTGGATTATTCCTCACAGGATGCGTTAGCGGAGGACAACCACAGACACCAGGAGGAGTAGTAAAAGCATTCGTGAATGAAATGAACCAAGGGAACTTCCAAGCAGCAGCACAGTACATGACTAGTGAACAAGCTCAAGAGATAGAGAACGCAAACCAAACAGAAATGCAGAAAGCTAACCAAATGATGCAAGCAATGGATATCTCAGTCAAAGGAATCCAACAAGAAAACGTACAGGGAGACACGGCAAACGTAGTAGCAGAGCTAGAGATTTCAATGCAAGATCAAACACAGACCTCGAGCTCAACATTCAACCTAGTTAAAGAGAACGGTGAATGGAAGATACAAGAAGGAATGCAGAGCATGGGAGGCGCAAGCTAGAAACCTCTCTCCTTTTATCTTTTATTTTCTTAAAAACTCGAAAACTAGAGTTTGATTGCTCTAACTTTATTGCTTCCAGGTAACTTGGAGTTAGCTCTCTTCAAACTCTTTCTAGCTAGATTCTCATTCTCTTTCTTTACCCAGAGACTCATTATCTTCTGGCTCTCATTCAATCTAGCTGCTCTTCCAGTTGGCCTGCCGAACGATTTCCTCATTCCACTGGATATCCTATCCGCTCCAGCTCCCATAGCCATCGCGTGTTTCCTAAGACACTGATGTGGATAGGTTCGAATCTTCAAGAAATAGTTCTCAAGCCCTCTCTTCTCCTCCATAGGTTTATTCGCGTTTATTCTAGCTGCTTCAAGAGCTTCGTCTCTAACCTGCATCTCTTCCCCTGCTTCTAAGTCTACTCTTACATCACATTCTTCTTTATCTAATTCACCCATCTCAAAAGTCTTTATGATAGGGTCTCTGATTCCTTTAACATAAGCTTTATCTGTTTTCTTGCTAGCGGTTCTTGTCCAGGGTCTTCCTGGCTTTCTGTACGTGTACGCTGGTCTCTTACCCATGATATCACCATATATCGAGTTTTCTGTAACACGGCTTAAAATAAGGCTTTAACCGTGGTGATTTATTCAAAGTCCAGGTATTTAAACCTTTAAGATATGAAGATACATGGTGAAACTATATATGGCTCAAGAAGAACAACCTGATCCATTATCCGACATGGACGAAAACACCAGAGCAGCTCTCAGTTACCTGCTAGGATGGCTAACAGGGATAATCTTCCTAGTGATGGAGAAAAAAAGCAACTTCGTGAAGTTCCACGCAATGCAGTCAATAATAACCTTCGTAGGACTAACAGTGATCTACATACTGATAGGGTCCATGATGGCGCCCTTAATGATGGCAGGTGCAGGAACATGGGCATTAATAAGCGCAGTAAACACACTAGTGATGCTAGTAGGGTTCGTGCTATGGATAATCCTGATGCTAAAAGCCTACACAGGAGAAAAATTCAAGCTCCCAGTAATAGGAGACATAGCCGAGAACCAACTCTAGAAAACCACACACAGCCAGCCTTTAAAACCAGGAAACACAAAATATTCACACATATAGAATCTGAAGAAAACTGAATGTAGGGGAAGACCCTGAACAGGTGATAAACATGCCAACAGCAAGCAAATACATAAGAAAAAACTTCCAAAAATCTCGATCAGGAGAACACAGAGAACTCTGGGAATCACACAAAGAAAGACTAGAAGAATGGAGAAAAGAACCAACAGTGAAAAAACTAGACAAGCCAACCAATCCAGTAAGAGCAAAAGAACTAGGATACAAAGCCAAAGAAGGCTTCAAAGTAGCTAGAGTAAAAGAAACAAAAGGATCAGGAACACACAAAAGACCAAAGAAAGGAAGAAGACCAAAAAGAATGGGAACAAAGAAACTGAAAAGAGACACATCACTACAAGTGCAAGCAGAAAAGAAAGCATCCAGCAAATTCGCCAACCTAGTAGTAATGAACTCCTACAACGTAGGAGAAGACGGAAACAACAAATTCTACGAAGTCATAATGGCAGATCCAGAACACCCAAACATAGAGCAAGACATCGAAAGAAACTGGCTAACCCAGAAGAACCAGAGAAACCGAGCACAAAGAGGAAAGACCTCAGCAGGAAAAAAAGGCCGATAAGCCTAAAAACAGAGACCGATGAAAAAACTCGCTCATTATCTACAACTAAGAACCTTAAAGTACCCAACAGAAGATCCAGATAAAGTAGAGAAAGCCATAGAAAACGCCCTAGATCTAGATACAGAGGAACTACAGGAAAAACTAGAGAGACAAAAAGTGGAATCCCAACACGGCGGAGAAATAACTCGATACAGCTACAGAACCAAAAGATGGAGCCAAGTAAAAACCCTTATCAGAAAAATCTTCAACCAACTCAAAGCCCCCGAGGACCTCGAGAAATACCTAAACGATGAAGGAGACTTCTTCCTACGCCTAAACAAACAAGAAGCCTACAGAGGAAACCTAGAAACAACGAAATCCGGAGACGCAATACACATAAAAGTGAAAATAGCATCCTACCCCTTTGACCAAGAACAGATAAAACAAAACCTCAAAGAACTCATTCAAGAAAACTGATAATACGAAAAGCATTATCCTTCCACCGTGAAGATAAACCTTGCGGTTCAAAAGGAATAGCAAGACGAACAGCCTTACGATTCAAAGAGAATAACAAGATAAACCTTGTGATTCAAAAGGAATAACAAGACGAACAGCCTTGTGATTCAAAAAGAATAACAAGATAAAGAGAAAATAGGAGGAATAAACCATGTCAAGCAGAAAATCCAAAGATATGAAGGACAGGCTAATAAGCGCCTCAAAATCCAACAAATCACCACCAATATGGGTACTGCAAAGAACAGAAGACATGCAATGGCACCCACAATCAGTTAAAAACAGAAGCAGAAACTGGAGAAGAACCAAGATAGGAAACAGAATAAGAAAAAAACTAAGAAAAGAAGGTGAATAAATGCCAGAACAAGAAAAGAACAAAGAGGAAGCGAAAGAAGTAGAAGAAACAGAAAAAACCGAAGAACAAGAAGAGAAAATACAACAAGAATCAGAGGAACCTGTAGAGCCAGAGATAGAGGCACCAGAAGAACTACAGGAAGAACTAGACGAAGAAGCACTCGAAGAACTGCAAGAAATGGAAGTAGAAGAAGAGGAAAAAGAAGAGAAAAAACCACTGGAAGAAGTTCCAACCGAAGAAAAAACCCTCACCGTGCCACTCAAAGAAGCAAAGAAAGCACCCAAAAAGAAAAGATCCAAAAAAGCAATAAAGAAAATAAGAAACCACCTCAGACAACACCTAAAAAGAGAAGTCAAGATAGACAAATCCCTAAACAACCAAATATGGGAAAAAGGAAACAAGCCACCATCAAAAATCAAAGTAGACGTTAAAATGACTCCAGAACAAGCAAGAGCCTACCCAGCTGAGTGAAAGATAAAATGATACAGAAAACCACGTTCCAACAATCCCCAAACATAGGGATATTCTCAAAATCAAACAATGAAGTAACTCTAGTACCACCGACAACACCGGACGGATACAAAGAAAAAATCAAAGAAACACTAAAAACCAAGATAGTGGAAACCACAATATCCAACTCATCCCTCATCGGGATCTTCACAGCACTAAACGACGAAAAGATAATAGTACCACCTACAACAACTGAAAGAGAAGAAAAGAAACTGAAAGAACACTTCGATCAACTAGTGAAGATACAGACAAAATACACAGCAATAGGGAACCTAATAACCATGAACAACCAAGCAATAGCAGCAAGCAACATGATAAAGACAGACGAGATAGACTTCCAGAACCTGGAAATCGCAGGAACAGACCTAATAGGATCCTGCATCTTCCTAACAGACAAAGGGTTCCTAGCACACAGAAACTCCACAGAGAAAGAACTGCAAGAGATCCAAGAAACCTTTAAAGTAGAAGGAGACGTCGGAACAGTGAACTTCGGAGACCCATACGTCAACACAGGGATGATTGGAAACGAAGAAGGAATACTCGTGGGCGACCAAACCACAGGCCCAGAGTTAAATCGAATAGACGAAGTATTCATGCTTAAATAGGAGGTAAAACAATGGCAGATCAACAACAACTTCAACAGGCAGCATCTCAAGTCAAAAGAATGGAACAACAGATACAGCAAGTGAACCAAAAGAAGCAACAGGTAGAATCAACAATAGAAATGATAGAAGAAACAAGAGAAGGACTCCAAGACCTATCAGGAGAAGAAAAAGAAGGATTCTCTGACGTAGGCGCAGGAGTATACATGCAGTCAACAATGAAAGGCAACGAAAAAGTCCTAGTGAACGTAGGAGCAGACATAGCAGTAGAAAAAGAACCAACAGAAGCAGTAAACTACCTAGGAGACAAAAAAGACGAACTACTAGAAGCCAAAGACCAATACCAAAGCTACCTAAAACAACTACAGCAAAAATACCAGCAACTAATAAAACAAATGAGAGAAATGCAACAGAGCCAAGATGTTCAATAAACTAAAACAGAAACTAGGAGCAGTAATAGAAGAAGGATCAGAACTAGAACCAGACACATCAATAGAAACAAAAGTAAAGAAGAAAATAAAGAGAAAAGTCAAAATAAAACAGAAAGACCTAGAACAATTGCTGGAAGATCTTGAACTATCCCTACTGTCCGCAGACGTATCGCTAAACACAGTAGAAGAAATAAAACAAGAAATCAAAGAACAACTAGAAGGGAAAGAGGTAGGTAAAGGAGAAACAATAAAACAATCCACAAGAAAAGCCATAAAAGAAACACTTGAAAGCCATCTAAAGGAACCGGAAACCTACCTACACCAAGAGATCCAAGAGACGAAGAAACCTTATCTAGTGCTATTTCTCGGTCCAAACGGACATGGAAAAACCACCACTATAGCAAAAATAGCTGAAAAACTACAGAAAAAAGATCTAGAAGTAGTTCTAGCCGCAGCAGACACATTCAGAGCAGCAAGCATAGAACAACTTGAAAAATGGAACCAGAAACTAGACACAAAGCTAATAAAACACGAATACGGCTCCGACCCAGCAGCAGTATGCTACGATGCAAAAGAACACGCAGAATCCTCAGACAAAGACGTAGTGCTAATAGACACAGCAGGAAGAAGCGAGCTAGACAAAAACCTAATGCAGCAACTAAAAAAGATAAAAGACGTCACAAACCCAAACTACACCATGTACGTAACCGAAGCAGTAGCAGGAAACGCAGCAGTAGAACAAGCCAAAACATTCAACGAAAAAATAGGCATAGACGGAATAACAATAACAAAAACAGACACAGACACCAAAGGCGGATCCCTACTATCCATATCAAGCGAAACAAACAAACCAATACAATACATAGGCACAGGACAATCCTTAGAAGACCTTAAGAACTTTAAAAAACAATGGTTCATAAACAAAATAATACCAGAGGATGAATAATGCTTAAAAAACTACGGAACGTAGTCGACAACATAACAGGATCCACAGTAGTAGACGAAGAACTAATCAACGAAACAATCAAGGAAATCCAAAGAATACTAATCCAATCCGACGTATCAGTAGAACTAGTAAAAGAACTAAAAGACAAGATAAAAGAAAAAGCAAAAGCAGAAGAACTACCCAAAGGAGTATCAAGAAAAGAACACCTAACCAAGATAATATACAACGAACTAGTAGAAGTCCTAGGAGGAGAAGAATACACACCAAGAACCGAACCACACGACATACTACTCGTAGGACTATACGGACAAGGAAAAACCACCACAACATCAAAACTAGCTAAATTCTACTCAAACAGAGGATTCAAAACCTGCATGATCACCACAGACGTACAAAGACCAGCCGCATACGACCAGCTAAAACAACTCGGAGAAAAAATAGACATAGACGTCTACGGACAACCAGACGCAGAAGACGGAGTCAAATCACTGAAAAAATCCCTAAAAGAAACCAAAGACTACGACATAAGAATAGTTGACTCCGCAGGAAGAGACAACCTAAAAGAAGAACTTCTAGAAGAAATAAAAGGAATAAAGAAAAAACTAAATCCAGAAGAAAGCTTCCTAGTCCTATCAGCAGACACAGGACAAACAGCGAAGAAACTAGCAAAAAACTTCAACCAATCAATAGGGCTAACAGGGATAATAGTAACCAAAACAGACACAAGCGCCAAAGCAGGAGGAGCACTAACCGCATGCAACGAAGTAGAAGCACCAGTAGCCTTCATAGGCACAGGTGAAAAAACAGAAGACTTCAAGATATTCAACGCAGAAGACTTCGTAGCAAACCTGCTCGGACAACCGGACCTCGGAGAACTCGTAAAAAGAGTCAAGAGAGCCACAGAAGAAACAGAACTAACACCAGAAGAATTAATGAAGAAAGACTACAACTTCCAAACTTTCTACAAACAACTAGAAGCAATGAACAGCATGGGGCCAATGAATAAAATCCTAGACATGTTAGGAGTAGGAGACAAAGTATCAAAAGAAGAACTCCAAGCCACACAAGAAAAACTAGAAAAATACAAATACATACTGGACTCCATGACCGACGAAGAACTCAAAAACCCGGACCTAATGAACAAAAACAGAATAAAGAGAATGGCAAAAGGATCGGGAAGAACAGAAAAAGAAGTAAAAGGACTAATAGAACACTTCAACAAAGGAAAAAACATGATAAAGAAGATGAAAAAAGGAAAAATGAGGAACATGAAAGGACTCATGAACAAGATGAAAGGTGGAAAAGGACCATTCTAAAGGATAAACATGAAGATAGCTATAATAGGAGATTTCCATATCCCAAGCAGAGCATCAAAGATACCTGAAAAGATAGAGAACAAACTCAAAAAAGAAGAACCAGACCTAATCCTCTGCACAGGAGACCTAACCAACAAAAAGACCCTAGAAAGACTTAAAAAGATATCTGAAGTAAAGGTAGTACAAGGCAACATGGATAAAGGACCCTACCCAGAGAAAATAGAGAAAAACATAAATGGAAATAAGGTAATCATGATACACGGAAGCCAAGTGGTTCCAAGAGGAAACAAAGACAGATTAACCTACATAGCAAAAGAAAACAACGCAGACATCATAATAAGCGGACACACCCACCAGATAAACACGGAAAAAAGAAATGGAACACTACTATTGAATCCAGGTTCTGCCACAGGAGCCTGGAGTGGAGGGGGAGCCAACCCAGAACCAAGCCTCCTTACACTAGAAATACAAGACGGAAACGCGAAGGTAAAGGAGATATACATAGATAGAGAAGAGGAAGAAGAATATGAACTCGATTAAGATAAAGAAAAAACTACTTGAAGAAGGCGAGATATGTGACCACTGCCTAGGAAGACAGATAACCTTCAAATACAGAGGAATATCCAACGGAGAGATAGGAGCAGCATTAAGAAAAGCCAAAACACCAGAACAAGTAACAGAAGCTCTAGAGGAAGAAGAACTAGAACCAGAAGAGAAAG
Source organism: Microcaldota archaeon (assembly GCA_964388265.1). Lineage (GTDB taxonomy): Archaea > B1Sed10-29 > B1Sed10-29 > B1Sed10-29 > B1Sed10-29 > CAYLXZ01. Next base: position 25,099 of record CAYLXZ010000004.1, read on the forward strand.
AAGAATGCTACATCTGCAAAGGCCTATTCTCCAACCTGGATAAGATGTATGAAAAACTCCTGGAAGAAACTGAAAAATGGGAATTCAAAGGCTTCCTAATAGGCTGCAAGGTCAGTGAAGAAATAATAGATGGTGAAGAACAGCTCTGGACTAAGATACCTCCTGAAGATGCAGAGCCAATCAAAAGACAGATAAAAAGAGAAATAGGGAAAAGACTAGAAAGAGATATAGATAAAAAAGCAAAGTTCGAAGATCCAGACATAGTGTTCATACTTAACTTCAAAGAAGACAAAATTGAGACACAGGTAAAGTCTCTATATATCTATGGAAGATACAAGAAACTGGAAAGAGGAATACCACAGACAAAATGGCCCTGCAGCAACTGCGGAGGAGAAGGATGTGAAGAATGCGATGGAACAGGCCAACAGTTCCCTCATACAGTAGAAGGATTAATCGCAGACCCTTTAATGAAGATGACAGAGGCAAAAGAACATAAACTCCATGGCCAAGGAAGAGAAGACAGAGATGCTTTAATGCTCGGAAATGGAAGACCATTCGTCATAGAAGCAGTTGAACCAAGAAAAAGAGACATAAACATAGATAAACTCCAAGAAAAAGCTAATGAAAACGCGGAGGGGAAGATAGAAGTTAAGGAAATGCGATTATCTGATAAAGATGAAGTAATAGAACTTAAATCAAGAAGATCAGACAAAACCTATGAAATATGGGTTGAAACTGAGAAAGAGATAACCCAAGAAGACCTAGAGAGAGCTGAAGAAGAACTCACAGATCAAGAGATCAAGCAAAGAACACCTACACGAGTCAACCACAGAAGAGCAGATAAAGAAAGAAAAAGAAAAGTATACAACGTAGAAACAGAGAAACTCAGTTCCAATGAATTCAAAGCGAAAATAAAAGCAGAAGCAGGAACCTACATAAAAGAACTAGTATCAGGAGATTACGGAAGAACAAGACCAAGCTTTGCCGAAATAATGAAAAATAAGACCCAAACAAAGAAATTAAACGTTGTGAAGATCCATGAATCCAATAGCGATTAACCTGGCTATAGCAATAGTAGGAATGGGAGTAGCAGCCTACTGGGACTACAAAACAGGGATAGTTCCAGATAAACTCAGCCACTTAATGATCATACTAGCCGCAGTTCTAGTGCCCTTAACTTTTCCAGGAAAGATTCTAACAACCTATGCTCTAGGAGGGATTGTATTCGGACTAGGTTTCCTGCTCTATTCTTTTGGGCAGATTGGAGGTGGTGATGTTAAGCTATTCACAGCTATATCTCTCCTAATTCCATTTTACCCAGAGATCCTAACCAAAACATTACCTTCTTTTGGAATTGAACCAGTAATTCCATTGTATCCTTTCGTTGCCTCAGTATTCGTGTTCGCAGGCATAATCGGACCAATGTTCATAAGCTCTCTGAAGTTCCATCTGAAGATAAGGAGAAAAAGAAAGAAAATAAAAAACTTCCAGAGCAAGTTGAAAAAAGGACTACTTCTATCCTCTCTAGTTATCCCACTAGCTGTGATATGGGGGTTCTTCAGCCTTGGTTTCCTGGTTCTCTTCATCCCAATGGCCATCACTCTTTCCCTAATACCCTTCAAGAAAGACATTGTCCGAGTTTTCTATAGTGAAGAAAAAGCAATACAGAAATTGAACGATGATGACGTGCTTGCGCTTGAGAATATCGAGGAAGAAAAGAAAGATGAATTAGGATTATGGAGAAAGACTTTTACTCCTCCAGAGATACGTAAAATAAAGGAAAGAGCCGAAGAAAAAGGATACGAAAAAGTAAAGGTCTGTGAAGGCATGACACGCTTCGTACCATACTTATTCGTATCTCTAATAGCGAATTTACTGGTTGGAGATGTTTTACTGTTCTTGATTAAAATCACAATGATTTAATTTCTTTCCTCTTTCCTCTGCTTACTGAAATGGTTCTTTAGTTTCTTTCCTACCTTGGTAGGGTAATTATTGTTTAGACACCCTAGGCAGAGGTTCTCTTTCTTGAGTTCAAGTCCTTTGACTAGTCCTTCAATACTTTGGTAGGTAAGGGAATCTGCTCCTATCTTTTCTTTGATTTCCTCTGTTTTTCTTCCTGAGGCTATTAACTCGTTTTCTGTGGGCATGTCTATACCGTAGAAACAAGGATAGCGTATTGGAGGGCAGCCAACGAAGAAGTGAACTTCTTCAGCTCCAGCGTCCTTCATTAATTGTATTATTTTCTTCGAGGTGTTTCCTCGGACTATGCTATCATCTACTAGCCCTACTTTCTTATCTTTTATCTCTCTAATAATAGGATTGAGCTTCATTTTGATAGAGGTTTTTCTTGAGGTTTGATCTGGCATTATAAAGGTTCTGCCTACGTATCTGTTTTTTATTAATCCTTCTCTGTAGGGTTTATCTAGCTCTTCAGCCATTCCTAGGGCAAAGGTTCTAGCTGTTTCAGGTACAGGGAATATAACGTCCAGTTCTCCTTCTTTTTCTTTCCATTTTCTCGCTAGTTCTCTACCTAGGTTTAACCTGGTTTTGTATACGTCTTTATTTTCGATGGAGGCGTCTGCACGGGCGAAGTAGACCCATTCGAACATACAGTTATTTCTTTCTTCTGTTCGAATTTGTTTAGATGTCTTATTTTTCTGTTTATCTATTATTATTGCTTTTCCAGGGGTTACATCAGTTACGTTATTGTATCCTAAAATATCTAGCGCTACGTTTTCAGATGCTACTCCATAGCTTTCTTCTTTTAGGGTTCTTTTTTTACCTATAACAAGAGGTTTTATCCCTTTTGGGTCTCTGAATATAACTAATCCGACTTTAGGTATTAGAGCGATCACTGAGTAGCTTCCATTAAGTTTATCCATTGTTCTTCCAATGGATCTAAATATTGATTCCTTATCTATCTTTTTCTCTTTCTCTAGTTCTCTTGAGAATACTTCTAGAATCAATTCAAGATCGCAGCGAGATTCTAAATCTAGATCCAGCTCTTTCTTTAATTGACCATAGTTAACTATGTTCCCGTTATGGACCATTCCTATATCTGTTGGTTCAGATGTTATGAAGGGTTGGGCATCTCTTTCTGTGTTTGAACCGATTGTAGGATACCTTACGTGCCCTATGCCCATTTTTCCTTTTAATTTCTTTAAATCTCCTTCTTTAAATGCGTCTCCCACTAGTCCTGGTTCCTTGTGTAGGTATGTTCCTTTTTCTCGGGAGTAGGTGTATGCTCCGGCTGAATCTTGTCCTCTATGCTGTATGGAGAACAGTCCATTGTATATATCTGACGAGACATCTTCCTTTCCGATTACTCCGATTACTCCACACATGTTTCTCCTTATTTGTTTTTTATTACTGGGTCTTAATTTTCTTTTCTTTGATTTTGAACTCTGTGTCTGTGATCTTCTCTGTGACTTCTATATTTGTCTGGATATGATCAGTTATTTCTCGTGTTTTTATCACTGATTTCCCTGGTGCATAAGCCATGTAAGGTATCAATTGATCGGCTAAATGGACATCAACTGTCCCATCATTTCTTAGTTCTTTTACTAGGTTCTTGGAGACTTTTTTTCCTATTTTTTCGCTTCTCTTTCCTTTTTCTCCAAGTGCATCTGCTCCTATTATGGTTTTCTCTGTCTCTGCTTTTAGTATTATTCCGGATCCCGGTGAATCTGAATCCACGTACTTTTTCTCTATATCTGGATCTATATCTAATTGTTTCTTTATCTCTCTGGCTGCGGATTCCGCCTGTCTCTCTGCTACGTTGGAGTTCTCCAGGTGTTTTGTGGCTTTTGACACTCCTGTTATCTTCTTTATATCTCCTTTCTCTTCTAGATATAGGTTCTTTAAATTTGCTTTCTGAGCTTCTGCTTTTACTCTTGCTCCTCCCTTTGGGTAGAAACCTTCCTTCTCTACATTTATATCTCCTTTGTATCCGTATCTATTGATTAGGGGGAGGAAGACTAGTTTGAGGTAGTCTGTTGGAGGTGCCCATTTACCGTAAGTTCCTCCACCATTGATCTTTATCTTTATATGTCTTTTCATAGCTAGTGGAAACATCTGCTGTAGTATAAGACCTACTGATCCTGCTGTCTCAACTTTTACCTCTATTTCTTTGTTTATTCTTCTCCCTGGCTTGAACTTGATTTCCCTTGAGTTTTTTGAATCTCCTTCTATTTCTCCATTGCAGGCTCTGGTTATTGCTCTCAATCCTTTCAGATGCTGTTCCTTCAGACCTGGGTTGGGTCTTGATCTTCTGATATTCTTTACTTTTATATCTTTGTTTTCTAGGGCTGCTAGACTAGTTGCTGTTCTTAGAATCTGTCCTCCGCCTTTCCCACCGTCTATCTTTATCATCTATATCCCTAGGTACTGTACCATTGAGAAGAAGGTAACTAGCATCAGGGCTGCTGAGATAGTTACTTGGACCCAGGTTGACCTGATTATCTCTCTGGAGTCCCCTACTATTAGTATAATGTAGTCTCCTATGTAGCTTCCGGCTGCCGCCATTATTATTCCAAGAACAAAGGTTGGAAGAGCTATTGCTCCCCCTAGGGAGAGAGATATTAAGGAAAGAGTCATTGAGGTGCTTGTTACCGTGCCTGCTATGAACGCTGTAACTATAACTAACTCAGGAGTTATTTCTTGAGCTATTTCTACGATCATTATCAGGACTAAGATCGCTAGACCATATTTAGCTGCTTTCTTTATATGGAAAGAGGATTCTATATCCATTTCTCCTTTTCCTTCTGATTTAACGTGTTTATAATAGGCCCAGGTAACCAAGGGAATTATCCCTGCTATTAGAGCTGGTATTAAGTACTTTGCTGAATCAGGGTTGAATGCTGAAGCTACTCCTAAGGTCTTTATAAGAAGAGCTCCGGTCATTAGGAGGAACCCTGAGACTATGGTTGGTTTGAGTTTCTTGTTGTTCTTGAAGTGGGTTGCTAGAGAAGCAGTTGTTCCGGATGAGGAGATTAAGCCACCGAAGAAGCTTATCAAGGGCACTTCGTATCTTGTTTTCAGGTAACGGCTTCCTAGGAAGGAGGCGAAGTTTATTAGTGAGATCATTACTATTAGGCCCCATACTGTTTGAAGAGGTAGGGTGATTCCCATTACTTTAATTGGCTCTGGTGGTAGCAATGGATATATTATTCCTAGTACTACTGTGAATTCAAGCAGATCAGTTACTTCTTTCTCGCTTAACTGATCCACTATTTTATGCATTCTTTCTCTGGAGTATAGTACTATGGCTATGACTACGCTTAGGAACACTGACTCGAGGAATAATCCGTATCCTGCTGATGCTCCGAGTAGGTACGCGAGTATTATAGCTATGTTGGTTGTGAATCCAGGTGATTCAAGTTCCTTTATTGCTTCGAAGTATAGGAGTAGGCTGAATGCTGATACTGCTATCAGCCCTACTAGGATTATGTAGGGGTTTTTGAGGATGTCTTGGGCGAATATTGATGCTATTCCTCCTAGTAGAGATATCAGTGAGAAGGTTCTTATTCCCACTACTTCTTGGTGTTTTGTGTATTCTCTTTCTAGACCTAGGAGTGCTCCTATGAGGAGCGATAACAGTACTTTTTTCAGGAATACGTTCGTTATCTGGGTTTCTAGAACCATAGCATCGGTTATTTAGCGTTTTTTATCGCTTTAGCTATTTTACCTATTTTTTTCTCTATGTTTTCACTTTCTTCCGCCACTGTTCCTGTGACTATTATGTCTGCTCCTGCCATTACTTTTTCTTTTGCTGTTTTGGCGTCTCTTATTCCTCCTCCGACTATTGTTTTTATGTCTGTGGATTTGTCTACAGCGGCGATTGTTTTGTTTGGAACTGGTTCTTCTGCTCCTGATCCTCCTTCTAGGTATACTACTTCCATTCCCATGTATTGGGCTGCTAGGCTGAATGCAGCGGTTATTTTGTGTTTTTCTCTTGGTATGACGTTTGCGTCTCCGTAGAACTCTACGCTTGTTTTGTTGCTGGATTCTAGGATGATGTATCCCATTGGTATTGGCTCGAGCCCCATTTTTTTTACTGAGAAGGATCCGAATGCTTGTGCCATTGAGAGCCAGTATCTGGATCTGGAGTTCAGCATTGTCATGAAGAATATTGCGTCTGCGTGTGGTGTTATGCTGGATATGTTACCTGGGAATATGATTATTGGTAGGTCTGTTGATTTTTCTATTGCTTTTCCGCATTTGTCTGTGGATTCTTGATCTACTCCTGATCCTCCTATCATTATTCCGTCGGTTCCTGCTCTTTCTGCTTTTTCCACCATTTCTTTTGCTTCTTCTGGGCTTTGTTCGTCTGGGTCTATTAGTGTTAGGTGGCATGCTCCTTCTTCGTCTATCTTATTCATTAATTCTTCCTTGACTTTCATTTTATCACCTCTGTGTTTTTTAATGCGTTTTCAGCGATATCTTCATCTACATCTATATGTTCTAGTATTGTATATCTCTGGGGCTTTATTTCTTTTGCTTTGGCCATTGCTTTTACCGCGGTTTCATCTTTGATTCCAAGCTCTTCCGCTGTTGTAGGGCAGTCTGCTCTTTCCAGTGCGGTTTTTATGTCTCTCCATGCTTCTCCTTGCAGGTAACTCATGGCGATTGATCCTACTCCGCATTGTTCTCCGTGTAGCGCTGGCTTGTCCGCTATCTTGTCTAGGGTGTGGCTGAATTTGTGTTCTGATCCTGATGCTGGTCTTGATGACCCGGCTATCCCCATTGCTGCTCCTGAGGATATTAGTGCTTCCATGAGTGTGCTTATGCCTTCTGGTGTTCTTTCTTTTATCTCTCGTACTCTGTTCTGTATGAGTTTAGCTACCATTTCGCTGAGTGAGGATGCGTAGTCTCCGTAGTATTCGTTCTTCACTGTGTGGCCTAGTTTCCAGTCCTTCACTGCAGTGAAGTTGGATAATGTGTCTCCCACGCCTCCTCTAATCAATTCATAAGGACAGTTCTTGATTATGTTGAAGTCCACTATCACGCCTTCTGGGGTATGGGTTACTTTTGATTCTCTTGTTCCGTTGTCTTGGAGTGAGGCCATCTGGCTTGCTACTCCGTCGTTCGATGCTGCTGTTGGAACGGATATGAACTCTACTCCTGACTCGTAGGTAGCTACTTTTGTCACGTCTATTATTTTTCCTCCGCCTACGGCTATTGCTAGGTCTCTATCTATCTCTTCTAGTTCTTTCTTCACTCTCTCTGCTTCCTGTACCGTGGGTTCTTCCACTATCTTTAAATCGGTTTCTAGTATCTCTGCGGCTTTTTCTCCAGCTACTTCTCTTGTTGTCGGGCCTGTTACCACGAGCGCGTTCTTTTCTTTATAGTTCTCTAGTTTTTCAAGGGATTTCTTCCCTACGTGGACGTTTCTCGGTAGCTGTATATGTTTACCCATTCTTTATCATTCTAGTAAAATTTTCCTTAAACTTGGTTTATGGTTAATTAGTGGATGTCTCCTTAAATAATTATCTATTCAAAGTATGAATTTAAAGTCTCGTCCTTTTGAGAGCCTTTTCTACAGCTCCTTTATCTCCAATTCCTCTATGTCCGGGTAGAAGATGCTTGAAATCTAGGTCTTTAACTTTCTCTAAACTTTCCCTTAGGTCCTTCATTGAACCTCCTTCAAGATCCACTCTACCGTAAGATCCGTTAGCGAACACTAAATCCCCAGAGATCAATATTTCCCCAGGCAGATAGAGTGAACAGGAACCCTTTGAATGACCAGGCGTGTGAATGACCTTGAAGGTTAACTCTTCTTGGATCTCCGTGATTTCTTCTCCAGTTTTCCTAGATATTTCCTTTGAATCAGGTTTGAACGCTATCTTCTCTGCCTCTGGGAAGTATTTATTTCCTTGGAAGTGATCGTAATGCCCATGAGTATTAAAGACCAAGTCAACATCTTCTATACTTAGATCTAGTTCATCTAGAATTTCCTGGAAGTAGATTTTACTCTCAGTACCAGGATCAACCAACATAACCTCTTCATCCCTGACTATTATTGTATTTGAGTCGAATACAGGTTCTCTTGGCTGAAAGAAATGAATTTTGCCCTTGCTCCACATCTATGTAGCCTCCATCATTTCACTTTATTAAGTGAATGAATCATTTTATACTTTGATGAACAAAAGATAAACAATGGTTAACGACGTCTTGAATGATTCTGATGGAATAATCCAGAAGATAACACAGGAGTCAGACCTCTCTAAAGAAGAGTTAATGGATAAAATAAACGAGAAGATAGAGGAATACGGTGGGCTACTGACTGAAGCCGGAGCAGCCTACTCAATAGCAAAAGAAATGGGAATAGAGAAAGCCAAGGATAAACCAGAAAAGAGCGAGGAAGAAAAAGTCAAGATAAAGGACCTCGAGGAAGGAAAGAGCAATATAAATCTAGAAGTTAGAGTAAAAAGAGTATACTCTACTAACACATTCACAAGAGATGGAGAAGAAGGAAACGTAACCAACATAGAGATAAAAGACGAAACAGGAACCTCGACAGCCGTACTATGGAACAAGAAACCCTTACTAGATCAAATCGACAGAAATACACCAATACTCATATCCAACGGATACGTAAAGGAAAGGAATGATCAACTAAGAGTAAACGTAGGGAGCTACGGAACAGTAGAGATACTTGAAGAAAGCCAGATTCCTGAAGTGGAAGAGAAAGAAACCATCATCACGGAACTAGAGCCAGGGATGGAAGACGTGGACCTATACGCCAGAGTAGAAAGAGTTTTCCCAATGAACACATTCCAGAAAGAAGATGGAGAAGGAAAAGTAACAAACACAATAATAAAAGATGGAGATGGAAAGACACGTCTAGTGCTATGGGGAGACCACGCCGAAGAAGCCCAGGATTTAGATAAAAACGATTTAATCAAGGTAGAAGGCGGATACACAAAAGAGAACAATGATCGAGTCGAGCTACATATGGGATGGAGAGGAAGATTCAAGAAGAACCCAGACACAGATAAAGACATACCAGAAGTGAAGACCGAGAGAAAAACCATAGAAGAAATAAAACAAAAAGATAACCCAGGTGAGAAGGACGTAAAAGCAACCATAGTGCAGGTATACGACCCAACCATACTAGACATCTGTCCAGAATGCGGAGAAATGGTTCGAGATGGAGAATGCAGAAAACACGGAGAGATAGAAGACCCAGACCATGTCCCGATATTGAACGCGGTTCTAGATGACGGTACAGACACCGTGAGATCCACTTTATACAGAGAAAAAGCAGAAGATCTAATGAACACAACTGCAGATGAATTGAACGATGGAAAAGACTTCCAGGAAGTGAAGAGAAATCTGCTAGGGGAAGAAAAAATATTCACAGGCACAGTAGAACACAACCAGGATTTTGATAGATACGAATTCACAGTTAATTCAGTTCGAGACTTAGATATAAATAAAGAGATAAAGAGAATAAAAGGTGAAAACAATGTCTGATGTAGAAGATCTAGAGGACCTACCAGGAGTAGGCGAAGCAACAGCAGAAAAACTACGAGAAGCAGGGTATAACACCCTAGAATCCATAGCCGTAGCATCAAACTCCGAGCTAATGGAAAAAGGAGATGTAGGAAAGAAAACATCCCGCAAGATAATAAAAGCAGCTAGAGACTCACTTGAAATGGGATATGAAACCGCGAGCGAAATAATGGAAGAAAGAGAAGAAGTTAGACACATAACCACCAGCTCAGAAGAACTAAACGAATTACTAGGAGGAGGAATAGAAACTCAAGCAATAACAGAAGCCTACGGAAGCAACGCAAGTGGAAAAACCCAGTTATCACTACAACTAGCAGTAAACGTACAGAGACCCGAAGAAGAAGGAGGACTAGACCGAGGATGCCTATTCATAGATAACGAAAAAACATTCAGACCAGAAAGAGTAAGACAGATAGCCGAAGACAATGACATGGACCCAGAAGAAGTACTCGACAACATACACGTAGCACAAGCCTATTCATCCGACCACCAGATGCTCCTAGTGGAAGAAGCAGGAGAAATAATCGAAGAAGAAGACATAGGTCTAATCGTAGTGGACTCCCTAACAGGTCGATTCAGATCCGAATACGCAGGAAGAGGATCACTAGCAGACAGACAACAAAAACTAAACAAACACCTGCATAAAATCCAGAAATGGACAGATCTACACAACATGGCAGCACTAGTAACAAACCAAGTGATGAGTAACCCAGGAATGATGTTCGGAGACCCAACCACACCAATAGGAGGAAATATAGTAGGGCACCAATCCACAGTGAGAATCTACCTAAGACAAGGAAAGAAAGACAAGAGGATAGCAAGGCTCGTTGACTCTCCATCACAGCCAGAGGGAGAAGCAGTATTCAAGATAACCAAAGGAGGAATAGAGGACTCCTAGAAACCAGATGTTTTCCAGTTTTCCTTTTCCATCTCTACCTCAACCCCTTGTTTTATAAATCTATAAATTTATAAGTTATGTATGAAATGCATACAAGTAACAAATGAAGTCTGGAAAGAACTCAAAAAAAGAAAAATAGAACAAGGAGAAAACAGAATAACAGACGTAATCGAAAAACTCATAGAAAAAGAAAAACAAGAAAACTAGGAGGTGAACCAAATGGATAAAAAAATAGAAGTATACTCAACCCCAACATGCCCATACTGCGATAAAGTTAAAAAATTCCTCGATAAAAACAACATAGACTACGAAGACTACAACGTAGCACAAAACACAGAGAAAGCAAAAGAAATGGTTCAAAAAACAGGGCAAAAAGGAGTACCTGTAACACAAATAGGAGAAGAAACAGTGATAGGATACAACAAAAAGAAACTAAAAGAACTACTAGACCTATAGGAGGCGATAAAATGAAGGTAAACGTAGATCAAGACACATGCATAGGATGCGGAGCATGCGCAAGCCTATGCCCAGACGTATTCGAAATGAAAGAAGGCAAATCACACGTAAAAGAAGAAGAAACCGAGAAAGACTGCGCCAAAAAAGCGGAGAACTCATGTCCCGTGAACGCAATAACCGTGGAGTAACATGGGCAGACACGAAAGATTCTCCCATCCATCCGAAGAAGGAGTAAGAGGATACGGAGAAACCCAAGCCAAAGCATTCGAAGAAGCAGCCAAAGCACTCGAATCAATAATGACAGACCTAAGCAAAATAGAAAAAAAAGAAACACGGAAAATAAAACTAGAAAACCCAGATAAAGAACAACTACTCGTTAAATGGCTGAACGAACTACTATACTTATTTGACACGGAAGGATTAGTGTTTAAAGAATTCAAGGTAGATATAAAAAACGGTGAATTAACTGCAGAAGCCAAAGGAGAACCCTATGACCAGGAAAAACACGGAGCAGGAACCGTTATAAAAGCAGCAACCTACAACGAATTAAAAGTACAGAAAGAAAATAAAGAATGGATAGCCCAATGCATAGTCGACGTATAGGTGATAAAAATGCCAGATAAAATAGATAACTCACTAACCCAGATCTCAGAGTACGAATGGAAACTACCTAAAGAGGAAAAAATGAATGTTCCAGGAAAATTCTTCGGAGAAAAAGACCTAGTAAGACAAATAGTGAAAAGAGACAAGAAGGTACTAAAGCAAGTGAGAAACGTAGCCACCCTGCCAGGGATACAGAAATACTCAATGGCGATGCCAGACGCCCACAGAGGATACGGATTCCCAATAGGCGGAGTAGCAGCCTTCGACCCAGAGCAAAACGGAGTAATATCCGTTGGAGGAGTAGGTTTCGATATAAGCTGTGGCGTCAGAGCCATGAAAACAGGTTTAAAGAAAGAAAAACTAGAAGATAGGATAGAGGAACTGGCAGAAACACTATACAACATGGTACCAGCAGGACTTGGGAGCAAAGGAGAAATAAACCTAAACATAAGCCAAATGAATGAAGTTCTCAAGGGAGGAGCTGAATGGGCAGTAGAACAAGGATACGGAACAAAAAAAGACCTAGAATTAATAGAAGAAAAAGGAAAAATGGAAGGAGCAGATCCCAAGATGGTTTCCAAGAAAGCCAAGAAAAGACAACAGAAAGAAGTAGGAACACTAGGCAGCGGAAACCACTACCTAGAAATCCAAAGAGTAGACGAGGTTTTCGATGAAAAAACAGCCAAAACATTCGAACTAGAGGAAGACGACGCAATCATCATGTTCCACTGCGGATCAAGAGCCCTAGGACACCAAGTAGCCTCAGACTACCTGGAAAAAATGCCAAAGGCAGCGAAGGAACACGGAATAGAAATACCAGACAAAGAACTCGCATCCGCACCAATAAAATCACAAGAAGCACAGAACTACTTCAAAGCAATGAAAGCAGGAGTAAACCTAGCAATGGCAAACAGACAAGTAATAGCAGGATTAATAAGACAATCATTCTCACAAGTAGCTCCAGAAGCCAAGATAGAAACACTCTACGAAGTAAGCCACAACACATGCAAGAAAGAAACCTACGAAGTCAACGGAGAAGACAGAGAACTATACGTCCACAGAAAAGGAGCAACAAGATCCCTAGGACCAGGGAATAAACTGATACCAAAGAAATACAGAGACGTAGGCCAACCAGTACTGATAGGAGGAACCATGGCAACCGGATCATATATACTCAAAGGAACGGAGAAAGCCGAGAAAGAGAGCTTTGGATCAACCTGCCACGGAGCAGGAAGAACAATGAGCAGAAAACAAGCAAAAAGCGATTTCTGGGGAGAAGACGTAGTAGAGGAAATGGAGAAAGAAGGGATAGTAGTAAAAGCACACTCCATGCCAGGAGCAGCTGAAGAAGCACCAGGAGCCTACAAGAAGGTTGAGAAAGTAGTTGACTCAGTGGAAAAAGCAGGTTTAAGCAAAAGAGTAGCTAAAGTAAAACCACTAGCCGTGATAAAAGGATAACTAATCTCCCTGATAGAACAAGTGGCTACTGCAACCGCAGTCACTGCATCCGAAATTTTCTATCTCTCCATCAGATTTTTCTCTTATCTCTCTAGCTACCTTGCATTCATTTCTATGTTTAGAGAAAAACTTGTTGAATCCAATTAATTGAAATTCACTTGAAACCAATAGGTAGTCGATATGCCAATGCACAGATCCTTTTCCAGAGAATGAAAGCTCAACGTGTCTATTCACTCTCGCGGATATAGATTGATTCTCCCCGAACGCAGAACCCACGTAGATGTACGTTCCTTTCTCCAGGTGTTTCTCACCAAGAGAACCTATGACTAGGTCAGTGTCTCTTGAGTTCTTCAGAACAAGCGCATACGATCCCTCCATTATTCTTCCTCCATGAACTCATTAAGTTTCTTAAGAGCTTTTTTCTTCTCCTTAGATTCATCGATCTCTTCAACTGTTTCTTTAAGGAAATCTATGGATTCATCGTACACTTCTCTGTCCACTGGGAATGGTGTACCATCTTTACCGCCTACAGTGTACGAGTATTTGGCTGGGTCTTCCCACGAGGATTCTGATCCATGTATTACTTCACTTATCAGAGCCAGAGCCCTAAGTGTCTTCTTTCCAACTCCTTCTATAGCCACTAATTCCTCGTAGTCCCTAGGTTGAATCTCATAGGCTTTATCCAGAGACTTAAGGGTCTTCTTCGATAGGTCCATCTTCTTAACCTGATGATGAGAAGGGAGTTCAAGTCTCTTTACATCTTCTTGGAAATCCTGTATCGTGGTCTGTCCAGTCAGGTATTTACGAAGATGGGTAGGGTTATCTTGAACTAAATCAACGCTTATCTCTCTTGTTTCATTGCTTTCTCTATGTGTTAGATTCAGGGTGTTTGTTCTGTGGTCTGAGGCTATTCCTTCTTGTGGTTCTTCCACGTATGATTCTACTGAGTCGCTTATCCAGTGGTATCTTCTGGCGTATCCTTCTTCAGGCATTAGACCTTGCTGTACTACTGTCCAGTCTCCCTCCTGGGTGAAGAAGAAGGCATGGTGATAGAGGTTGAAGGAGTCTTGAACACAGTTGGAGTCTACTTTGGCTGACATCTTGGAGCTTTTGATTAATTTTTCTTCGTTTATAGGGAAACTGCTTTCCCTTATTTCGTTTGGGGTCTTGAGGGAGGTTTTTCCTTTTCCACCTGCGACCTGTATTCTTTCACTATCTTTTAAACCTTCTTTGAGAGCTCCCGTGACCGTGGTTGTTAATCCGGAGCTATGCCAGTCAAAACCCAGTGTATTTCCAAGTGCTTGGAACCAGTAAGGATCACTCAGTCTTTTTATCAGTTCTTTTTCCCCGTATTCATCGATTATTACTTCTGAGATCTCTTTACCTAGCTTCTTCATTCTAGGAAAGAGCCATTTCGGGCAGTTACCTCCATGTAGAGGTAGATTGGAGGCTCCTTTCTTCCTCATGTTCTTCCCCTATAATTAATTGGTGAGTAAGAACCTAATATAGATGATGGTGGAATAGGTAAAGTTTTTAAAAACAAGGTTCTTAATAGATATAGAGATAGATCGAGTTGAACAAAATGGAAAGAGCTGAAACAGGTGTAGATGGGCTTGACGAACTCATACAAGGAGGATTACCTCGAAATAGAACCTTCCTAGTATCAGGAGCATGTGGAACAGGTAAAACAATCTTCGGAATGCAGTTCCTTCACGAAGGAGCAAAAAACGGAGAACCAGGGGTATTCGTAACGGTTGACGAAAGACCAGAGCTAGTGAGAGAAGATATGCATAACTTTGGCTGGGACATAGAGGAACTCGAGAAAGAAAAGAAACTCGCTATCCTTGACGCCTCCGCAGCAAAGATAGGTTACCCAACTGAAGAAAAGTACTCAATACCTCAAGTAGGTCTAGATCCAGATGACTTAATCCTAAAGACGATGAAACTGGTTGACAAGATAGATGCAGATCGCCTAGTGATCGACTCCATTCCAGGAATAGGAATGCAGATGGAAGACGAACACCAGATAAGAAACACAATCCTGAAGATGAGTTACATGTTCGCAAAAGAAAACGTAACAGCAATAATGACTTCAGAAGTACCTGAACAGAAATTCGGAAGCGGATCAATGCAATTCAGCAAATACGGAGTTGAAGAATACGCTTCAGACGGAGTGATAATGCTACACTACCTAGGAGTCGGAAGCGAAAGCAATAGATCTATGTTCATCCGTAAGATGAGAGCAACCAAACACACTGAAGAAGTCCTGCCAATGGAGATCACCGACACAGGGATGAGCGTTAAGCAGCCTGAAAAAGGCTATGAATACTGAAAGTAAGTTTATAACTCCCCTTCTTTTTCTCCTACAACACTGTTCCTTAAGATAAAATTTTCATCTTTCACCAGTAACTGTGAACTACCCGCTACCATTCCTCGCTAATGCTCAGAGTGGAAGGGGCTTCCTGTTTCTACCACGAAACTTGCAGATACATCACGAAAGTATGTATCTGTAGTGGTTTCAGTGTCCGCAGGCGTGTATTCGGCCTGTCCCTTACCTAGACTCTTGTTTAAGATGTTTATTGCTGCGTTGTAGTCTCTGTCTGTTTTATACCCGCAGCTTGGACATCTGTGTTTTCGTTGCCATAACTCTTTGCGTGTTTTAGCTCCGCATTGTGAGCATTCTTTACTGGTGTTTTTGGGATTGACCAGTTCTACTTCTGTACCAGCTTTTTCGGCTTTGTACAGGAGTAGTTGGATGAATGTTCTCCATGCAGAGTC
>CAYLXZ010000005.1:0-36911 GCA_964388265.1 Microcaldota archaeon
AGGCTCCGGCACCCCTGCATAACACTAGATTATTTATACTCCCTAAGATTTAATACCTTCAACACATTTATTAATCAACAAGGATAACATGAATCTAATTCAACTTAAAGAGGAAGACTCAAGAAATAAATCAGTTAAAAAGTCAGCTGCACTGGCAATCCTTATCCTGATACTAGGAATATCCATAGGATTCAACTTGAAGTTCTTCCTTGAAGAACCAACAATGGTAAACAGGCCTAAATTGAATCAAACAGTGTCAAAATACAACTTAATCGAAAAAGGAAACGTCTCCATACCTCAATTATATCAAAATATATCAAAATCAGTCGTATTAGTAGAATCTGATCCCTCTGGATCTGTACAGCAAGGTAGCCAGGGATCAGGATTCGTATACAGGTCAGACGGATACATAATAACCAACCAACATGTCATAGAAAACGCGGAACAAGTAACTGTTACATTCCCAGATGGAGATATACAGAATGCGAAAGTAATTGGTTCAGATTCTTATTCCGACATAGCCGTGCTCAAAGTGAACAGAACGAACCTAAAGCCAATTCCACTAGGAAACATAGAAGAAGTAAAATCAGGAGAACAAGCCCTAGCAATAGGAAATCCCTTCGGACTTGAAGGAACCGTGACAAAAGGCATAGTGAGCCAGAAAAACCGTTTACTCGACACGGAAGCTGGATTCACCATACCGAACGTGATACAGACAGACGCAGCAGTGAATCCAGGGAACTCAGGAGGACCACTCATAAACCTCAGGGGAGAAGTAATCGGAGTGAACACAGCCATAAGATCAGAAACCGGTTCATTCATAGGAGTAGGGTTCGCAGTATCAGTACAGACAATCAAAAAAGGAGAATACCATCATTCATGGATAGGAGTAAGAGGGCGAGACATGACTCCAAAGATAGCTGAAAAAATGAACACAACCCAAGAAACAGGAGTAATAATAGCAGAAGTAGTAGAAGGAGGACCAGCAGACAAATCAGGACTACAAGCAGGAACAGAAACCGCTTTAATCCAAGGAATAGAAATGAAGATAGGTGGGGACATAGTAACAGAGATAAACGGAGAAAAAATACTCAACATGAATCAACTAGTATCCTACATAGCTCAAAACACCCAGCCAGGGCAAGAAATCACACTAACCATTATAAGAGACAACGAAGAAAAGAAAATCGACCTCAACCTGGAAAAAAGACCCTAACTAAAGAAGTCAAGTTACCCAAAGCAAATAATAATTTATTACTCCAAGATAATAATAAACATATAAAAATAATCATGGAGGGGTAAAATGAAGAAGATAATCTTATTCATAACAGCAGCTCTACTAATAATTTCCTCAGGAACCATAAGCTACGGAAGCACCAGAGGATCTTTGGAAGACAGAGACGAAGTAGAACTATGGATAGATAACTACTCAACTCTACCCAAAGAACCACAAACCGGGTTCAACAACATAGTACTACAAGTAGACTTCAAACACACAGGCACAGCGACATATAAAAACATATCATTCAACGCACAGACCCCACCACAACTAGAAGGAGTGAGAACAAACTTCTACATCTCCTACATGCAACCAGGAGACACATTCACAACCAGCTACAGATTCAACGTCAACGAAGACACGGATCCAGGGATATACACCGTTCCAATCCGAGTTAAATACACGGATATAGCGGGAGAAGGAGACAAGGAAGTAACTATCACCAGAGAAGCAAAGATGAAGGTATCCGACCAGACAAGAGTCGAGATAACAAACGTCAACCAAGAAAAAACAGTAGCACCAGGAGACAACTTCAAGACCGAAGTAACCGTTAAAAACATAGGAAACGCACCCAGTAACCTACTCGAAACAATAGTATCACTCTCAGAGGAATCAAAAGGAATATACTGGCAAAGATCAAAGAAAACAATCCAATACCTCTCACCAGGACAAGAAAAAACAATCACATTCCAAGGAAAAACCAGCGAATCACTTGAAAACGGATTATACTCAGCTAAAACAACTGTGAAAAATGGAGACCAGAAACAAAACAACAGCTTCACCGTAGCCATACAAGGAAACCCAGAATTAACCTCAGCGGGAATAAATATAGGAGAGGAACTACTCACAGATAAAAAAACCTCTATCTCCCTACAACTAGAGAACATAGGTGAAGGAGACGCCAAAGCAGTATCCGTAGAACTAGAAGAAGGAGACTTCAAAGGATCCACAACCGAACAAATCGGAACAATCGAATTCGACGAAACAGGAACAGCAATCTTCGACCTAAGCTTCAACACACCAGGAGAACAAGAACTAACATTCAACGTAAACTACTTGGATGAAGGAGACGAAGAACACTCAAAAACAATTACAGGCTCCCTATACGTAGAAAAATCACCAACAGACTACACAATGATAATAATAGCAGCCATTGTACTAGCAGCAGTGATCTACTTCTTCTACTGGAGAAAGAAGAAAAAAGAAGAAGCCAGTGAAATAGATGTATAAAATAGCTCTGAAAAACCTCCTTCAAAACAAAAAAAGAACCTTCCTAGCAGTAGTAGGACTAACTATAGCTATAGTAGGCCTCATATCCTTGGTATCCTTGAGTTCAGGGATAAGAACCAGTGTAGAAGAAAGCTTCAGCAGCATGGAAGGAGTAACCGTGATAGAAGAAGGAGCAACCGAACTAAGCTCATCCCTAAGAGAACCAACAGCCAGAGAAATAGAAAGAATACAAGGCGTAAAAGTAGTTTCCCCAACAGTGGAGCTGATGCTCAGAACCATAGACGGAGAAAAACCACAAGCATCCGGCGCAATGGGACCAATAGCAGGAGTAATAATGGGGTTTAATCCAGATAAAGAACTACAACGCTCCGAAGGAGGAGTATTCAAAAAGAACCTTGTGAAAGGATCCTTCCTACAGAGCAAAGAAGGTTCATCCGTACTGATATCCGAAGAAGTATCAGACGAATACGATAAAACCGTTGGAAGCACTATAGATCTAAATGGAGAAACCTTCACAATCATAGGAATATACGACACAGGATCACAGTACCTAGACATGTCCTACATCATACCAATAGAAAAAGCAAGAGAGATGGGTGGTCTAGATCCAGACGAATCAAACTTCTTCCAAGTAGGAGTTAACAACCCGGATGAAGTTAACCAGATAGCACAGAAAATAAAATTCAAGATAGACGACATAGAAGCAAAATCAGCAAGCCAATGGTCAGGAGAATTCAGCTCAATAATGAGACAAATGGAACTATTCTTCCTAGGGATATCCAGCATAGCAGTATTAGTAGGCGCGGTAGGAATAATAAACACCATGTTAATGAGCGTGATGGAAAGAACAAGAGAATTCGGAGTCCTAAAAGCCATGGGATGGACAGAGACAAACATAGTTAAGCTAGTAGTACTCGAATCACTCTTCCTAGGCATAATAGGAGGCATACTCGGTATAGTACTTGGCATAGGGCTAGTTCAAGTAGCCGAAGGCATAATGCCCTTTGAACCAATAGTAACAATACCCATAGTATTAGGTTCATTCCTACTATCCGTGATACTCGGATTAATAGGAGGAACATATCCAGCATGGAAAGCCGCTAAACTAGACCCAGTAGAGGCAATAAGAATGGAGTGAAAAAATGTTAGAAGGAAAAAACATACATAAATACTACCAGCTAGGAGAAACCACAGTAAAAGCACTGAAGGGGGTAGATGTAGAACTATGCAAAGGAGACTTCACATTCATCGTAGGACCAAGCGGATCAGGAAAAACAACACTCCTAGACATACTCGGAGCACTCTCCAGACCCACAAAAGGAAAAGTACTATACAAAGACAAAGAACTCAACACCTTCAACGACTACCAGCTATCCATGTTCAGAAGAAAAAAAGTAGGGTTCGTATTCCAAACCTACAACCTCAACAGAAGCCTAACAGCCCTAGAAAACGTCCTAGTACCACTACAACCACAAGGAGTAACCTCAAAAGATAAAAAAAGAGCAAAGAAACTTCTAAAAGAAACAGGTCTAGGAGAAAGAATAAAACACAAACCCACACAGCTATCAGGAGGAGAAATACAAAGAGTGACAGTAGCAAGAGCAATGATAAACAACCCAGACATAATACTAGCCGACGAACCAACAGGAGAACTCGACACAAAAACAGGAGACAAACTAATGGAATACATGCGGAAAATAAATAAAGAAGAAGATGTGTCCTTCCTCATAGTAACCCACGACACAGAATACATAGAAGAAGGAGACAGACTAATAGAAATGAAAGATGGAAAACTCTTCAAAGACGATAAATCTATCGAGAAATAAACCTATTGTCCTCTACATAGAACCTAAGCGGTTCATCTAAATCCTCAATCACACCTATCCTCTTACTTCTACCAACACTGAAATCGCTGAAACTCTCTTCACTTATATAGAGTTCTTCTTCACTGCAGATATCCGACCTATCCAGAGACTTATCTATACCAAGAGCCTGAGTAAGTTTACCTGGACCAGAACACAGATCCCTAGTCTTATCCCTATCTCTCCTTTCTTTCATTTTCTCTAGCCCTTTTTTGGGTTCTAGAGCTCTGAATAAAACAGCACTAGGTTCACCTCTTTCACCAGTAACAACATTCAACATCCAGTGCCCATGCACCATATAAATAAAAACTGTTCCAGGCTCCATCCACATAACCTCAGTGTTACCTGTCTTACCATCCTGAGCAACTCTAGAAGCAGGGTCATCTCCTCCAAAGTAAGCTTCAGTCTCCACGATGAAACCAGAAGCAACTTTTCCATCCTCTTCTCTATACATCACGTGACCTAAAAGATCCCTAGCCACTTCATCCGCATCCCTACGGTAAAAGCTCCTATCCAAAGTATCCATCTCACTCAATATTATTTAAACCATAATCCCTTATTTTCTTACTGATAAAGATGAAGAAAACAACCCTAACCATAACTCTGTTACTAGGAACACTACTCCTGCTACAAGGATGTGTAGATCAACAGACAGTTAGGAAACCCATTAATTATACTGATCAACCTCAAAAAACTATCGAGCCACCATCACCACCATCAGTAAACGGAACAAAGATGGAGAAACTAACACATAAACTAGTGAACCAAGAAAGAAAAGAACATGGGTTAAGTGAACTGGAATGGAACAGCGAACTAGCAGCAGTAGCAAGAAAACACAGCGAATACCTAGCCAGCCACCCTGACAACCATGGGTTTGAAAAAAACCAGAGTATACACATAAGTCATATAGGGAAAGACGGTGAAAAACACGCTCATCGACTAGAAGAAGCCAATATATACTACACGAATGGATCAGCAGAAAACGTAGCAGGAATAGGATCAGTGAACTCCACCTACATAAAAACAGGAGAACCAGCATCCTACCTGAACTCCACACAGATATCCCAGGGAGCAGTGAAGGGATGGATGAACAGCACAGGCCACAGAGAAAACATATTAACTTCAGAATTCGAGGAAACAGGGGTAGGAATAGCCACAGATCCAACAGACACCAACTACATATTCACACAGGTATTCATAAACCGAGCGAACTGCGGGTACAAATACGGAGAATGCTGCAGCAACCGAGGATGTTTCGTTGGGCTCAAGTGTATTGATGGAATCTGCATGAACCAAACCAATAAATAAATCTACTACCTTAAAGAGGTGGTTCAAATGGCTGACCCTCGGAAAAATATCTCTGAAAAAACATTAAACAAGAAAGCTTCAGACATAAAAGAGCTTAAGGAAAGAGAAGAATTGAAAGAAATGAAGGAAAGACTAAAAAGATCGAAGAGAAAGATGGAAGCAGAGGGAGAAGTAGCTCAGGAGAAAAAGATAGAAACAACAGCAGATACCCTATTAGAAAGCTTAATTGATGGGGAAAGAGTTGCTATGGAAAAATTAAGTAGAGTAAGAGAGAAAGGAGAAGATGTCGAGTGGAAAAAAGTTTCTGCAGAGACCACTAAATTCTTGCTAGGAAAAACAAAGGAACTTCTGAAAGAAGAGATGAACCCTCAAGAAAGAGCTCAGGTCTTGGAAGAGCTTGCGGAAAAACTAAATTCTGTTAAGGGAGAGATAACAAATATATCCGCTCAAGAGGAAGAGAAATTACGGACGCAAATGAATCAACAACAGGCTGACTCTTACCTTCAAGGAATGAAGAAAGGAGTAGATGAATGGCTGGAAGAACAGGAATTCAAAGTAGGCAAAGCAGAGATAAATAAAAAAGTCGTAAAACCACCACAAGAAGAAAGTCTTTCAAAAGAAGAAAAAGAAAGAAGAGAAGAACAGAGAAATCTACAGAAAAAGCTAGACAAAGCCAAAGACGTAGAAGACTACTATCCAAAGCTTCGGGAAACAGTTGAAAAACGAGAAACACCTCTAAATGAAGAAGAAGTAGAACAGATGAAAGAAAAACTAGGGAAAGACACATTGGTGGACTTATATCTCGCTCGAAAGGGTTCAGGAAGACTAACAGAAGAGGAAGAAAAAAGATTCAAAGAAACCTCTGACTACATCGATAAATACTACTGAAGTAAACTCTCTTGAGTATGAATCTAGTTTATATAACCTTTATAAACCACCGTTATCCCAAATTAACTCAAGATGTTTAAATATTGCAAAGGCTTGGGAAAGAAAAGGGCTTCACCCACCCACAGATTTCCTGAGTACAACCTCTCTCATCTTCTTTACATGTTTCTACTCTCCCTACCTATATGTCTAACAACACCCAAAGGACATAGGACCGATGTTCGTAAGCTACCTCGAGGACCCACTAGATGATGAAGGGGGAAGAAGACCCCATCTCTCTCACGCAGGGTCCCCTCTCGCCTCAGCCCTACACTACAACTCTATAACTCCTAAAACTACTGTAAATCCAACCGAGGAGGTGGATTAAATGAGTAAATGGAGATACCTATATCGACTGGGATTGAATGAATACCAATCTAAATGCCTCTGCACTCTGATAAAGCAAGGGGACATGACAGCGGAGGAAGTATCCGAAGAAGCCGAAGTACCGTACTCCAAGGTCTACAGCGTTCTCAAGAACCTTGAAGACATGGGGATGGTTATCTCCACCGAGGAAAGACCAAAGAGATTCGTGGCCAAAGACGAAGAGAAAGCAATCGACTTCCTGATTAACCGAAAGGAAAGAGAGTTATCCAGGATACGTCAGGAAGCGATGAAGGCGAAGAAGGAGTTCAACGCCGTGAAAACAGCTGACCCAGAGAACAACATATACAGACAGACAACCCTTGGGTTCCAGTAAAGCTTATTTGGAACCAACCCCTTAATTACCTCAGCCTCTCCCATCTCCACCGCCTCGGTAGCTCAGTGGCTAGAGCACCTCCCTCGTAAGGAGGATGTCGTGGGTTCAAATCCCATCCGAGGCTTAGGTCAAAGGATTTAAGGTGGCTTCAACAATATAATTGATGATTAAAGGAAACCCTGGCAGTACATAAAAAACACCGAAAAGAATTCTCAGAAGAAAACTAGTGCCTAAAAGATATTGATAAAAGCATCCTCACAGGGAAGAGATAACTATCTCCATGGTATCAGTTTATTCCAAAGTGACTCTTCCGTCTTTTTTTTCTCTCGCATCTCCTTCAAAGTTTCTAAGTATGCTTCGTACATTGCTTCCCCCTCGCTCATTCCTAAATCCCGTTTCTCTCGTTTCTTTTCTTTTTCTATTTCCTGAAACTTTTCTTCTTGTTTTTCGAGGTTTTTTATCTTTTTTTCTGCTTGTTTTGCTTTTTCGTATTCTTCTTTGCTATCGAAGTATTTCTCTGGGTTTTTCTTTTTCTCTTTGGCTTCTTGTAGTTTTTTGTATCTTTGCGCCGTCTCTGTATCAAATCTAAAATGTCTCATTAACTGGTTTCTTGGCGGGTATGCTTCTTTTGTTTGTTCTGGGTATCCTGCCTTCTCATGAAGATCCTTTTCTACTAGGTGTTTTCTTTTGATCTCTATATTTTCTTTCTCTCCAAGCTCTTCCTTCAACTTATGGTATACTGGTGTGTGGTTGGCTCCTGCTTCTATGTAGATTTTTTTACCTGGATTTTCCCTTATAATCTTCTTGAGTTTTTTCAATCTCTCTTTCTCTCTTTCTTCATTAGATTTTGCTTTTTCTTCCGGAGATTGAGGAAGAATATAATTAGTCCTTCCCATTTTCCCTTTTATTTCTTTCCCTTCCTCCTGCATCTCTTTATAAACCTTAAACTTTTTTTCTGAATACTCTAGAAATTTTGTCTCTTCCTTTGCTACTTTTTTAAGTTCTTCCTCCGTTTCTGCCTCTTTTAGTTTTTCTATAGTTTTAGATGTTTGTTCTGGTATTATTATGTCTGCTTCCTCCATTTCCTTTTTCTTTCCCACCATCTGAGGGTAGTGTGATTCGAATTCTATCGTTATTTCTGTTTTTCCTTCTTCTCCTTTGGCTTTTTTCTGTTTCTGCTTCTCCACTTGTTTTTTCACTTTTTTTTCTTTTTCTCTTGTTCCTGTTCTCTTGTGTAACTTCTTTTCTCTTTCTTCGAGCTTCTTCTGCCTCTCCGATTTCTCAGATCTCGACTTCTTAGCCATTTGACCACATCACTATTAGAGCCTTGAACTTAAAAAATATTCACATTCACTCCTGGAATCGATATTGATCTTTGTTCTAGACTCCCTATTTTTACATTTAGTGTAAAAGTCCATCCGAGGCTCTCCAGATAAGGTGTAATGTTCAATCCTTTAGTTAATCAAAGTGAATTATTTATAGGCTTTTTTTCGGTGGATAACAGATAAGAACTTAATTTCATCTTCATATATGTCAAAGAAGGCTCTATAATCTCCTATTCTATATCTCCATTGTTCATCTTTTGATATGAATTTAGTATTATTATGTTGTCTTGGATTAATATTATATTTATTTACCTGCTTTCCAAACTCTTTAACTTTCTTTCTAATCCTTTCTTGTTGGCTTTTCTCTAGTCTTTCTAGGGTTTTCTCAAATCTGTCCGTAAAGGTAACTTTATAGCTCATCTATTGGTCTTCCTTCTTGTTCTCTGGCTATTTCGATGTCTTTCTTGGCTTTTTCAGATAGTTCTTTTCTTTCAACTTCTCTGAGGAGGGATCTTAAGAATTCACCTTTTGAAGTGTAATTTCCTTCTTTTGTAGCTTCTTCTACCTCTTTTGCCATTTTCTCAGGGGCTTTGAAGCTTATTGTAGTACTCATACTTCTCACCTCTATAGTAATCCTAAGTGTATTATAGTAAACCTCACTTATAAAGGTTCTGTTTGTACTTGCAAACAATCTATTTGTGCTCTATAAATAGAGTGAGGGGTATCTGACGCCCCACTGTTGAACTTTTTGGTCGAATCCAATCCAAGACTTTGTAAACTCCCTGCAAAAAGGTTTTAAACAATCAACCACTAACTCTAAACGTGACCTGAAATGAGTAAAAAATCCAGTAAGGAAGAAAAATACAGAAAAGCAAAGAAAAAAGCAGATATGCAGGGAGAGCTCCATCCCAAGGGAAAGAATACAGGGAAAACATACGAAGAACAAAAAAGAAAGAAACAAATAGAAAAAAAGCAGAAAAGAAAAGAACTTGAGGAATTAAAAGAACAAGTTATAAAAGGAAACAAGAGGATGAGGGAGTACATTGATAAAAGAGTAGAGGAAATAGATAAAAAAGAACTAATTCAATTCGAATCCATAGGGGAGTTAGCTGAACACTTAGAGAAAGAATTAAAAGAAGGATCTAAAAGAATATCTGATAAGAGAATAAATAAAAATACAGTCTACAGCCGTCTTCTAAAACGGAGGAAGAGAAATAAGGAATTTAAAAGAAAGATGGATTTAATTAAAGAACCAAAAGAAAGAAGAAAACTAAAAGTGTTCTCAACACCAAAAAACATATGGCGAACGATGAAAGAAGAAGACAAAAAACTAGTGAACGAAATGAAATCAAGCTTCAACCTAAACGAAGAAGAAGCCATAAAGATCTTCCAAGAATCTCGAGTAAAGGAAAAACCCATCACACAGATACTAAAAAAGAAACTAAAATAAAATAGATAATTTTAACCGGAGGTGACAATATGAACTACCACGAGTACCTTGAAGAATGGTTCAACGACGAAACTGAAGAAGTAGGAATCTACATGGCGATGGCAAGGCAAGCAGAAAGAGAAGGATACCCAGAAATAGCCAGGCAATTCAAAGAAAACGCCATGGCGGAAGCAAGACACGCAGGAATAGCAGCAGAACTAGCAGGAAAAGTAGGAAACACTAAACAGAATCTAGAGAAAATGATCGGAGGAGAAGACAACGCCAACAAAACAAGACTAGAAATAGCCGAAGAACAAGACGAACCCGAGAAATCCTACCTCATAACCACAGCAGAAGACGAAGAAAGACACAAGAAAGCACTAAAAGGCCTAAAAGAAAACCTCTAAACCACTTTCCCCTTTCTTTTTCCATTATCCTAGAGAAAACCCTGGAAGAAATAAAAAAAGAAAAAGTGAAGAGTTTACATAGAAACTATTTCTATGATGTTTCACATTGGCTGTACATCTCCATGCCTGTGTCCGCGTTTGTTACTACAGAACAGGTTTTATCCTTGTCTTCGGTGTAGTAATAGTCAATCTTCATCGTCTGTCCCTCGGAAGTTGTCCATTCGTGCACTGCATGGCACATTTGATCTCCATCATAGGTAGTTATGCCTTTTACTTCTCCTGAACCAGTTGCTTCTCCTCCTGTTGCGGTTCCTGAGTAGCTCCATTCGTCTCCTGTATCACACCAGTCTGTTCCAGCGGTTCCTCCGGTTGTTCCACCTGTTTCTTCTTCGGTTTCTCCATTGGTTTCTGGTGCTTCTACTTCTGGTGCTCCTCCTACGCATCCTGAAACTAAGAATAGAGACAATGCGAGTGCTATTCCTATTACAAGTAGTTTGCTTTTCATTTATTCACCTCCATGAATCTATATTTAGAAATACTCGGAGAGTACTTAAATAACCTTGGTTTAAGAAAAGTTTGGAGTTACCTGAAAAGAAAAATAAGAAAGAGATTCCCTGCAAGGTTGATTTAACTGCAGGGTTTCTAAGCTTGGTTTTAGTAGCTTGGTGTTTCTGCTACGTTCTCTGGGTGGAATGTGTTGTCTTCAAAAGTTGGATTCACTTCTATGTTGTAGAAGGTGAAGGTGTTTCCGTCTGGTCCTTCGGTAGTTAGTTCTCCTGATTCCCATCCTGACATGTAATCCACATAGTTCTTTAGGCTTGTGCTATGTGTGTCCCAATTGTCTTCAAAACTCATACTTGGGAACGCTGAGAAACTGTACCATTGTCCTTCTACTTTCATCCATCCACCGTTTTCCTTTTCGCTGAGTATGAATACTCCTTCAGAGGTCTCTAGATTTATTTCTGTTTCGTTTGTTCCTATGTTTCTTGCTTTGTATTCTAGTGTTCTAGTTCCATTAAAGTCTGGTCCTTCTGCGTCTACGGAGAACGATATGCTTCCACCACTGGATATTAGTGCTTCCTCTGTTTCCTCAGTTTCTTCTTCGGTCTCTGTTTCATTCTCTGTGGTCTCTTCTTCTGTTTCGGATAGGGTTCCGCTCCATTCTCCTGATCCTATGTCTTGTTTGCTGCTCCATGTTCCTGAGATTGAGTCTCCTGAAATGGTTCCTGTCCAGGTTACCTGGTATCCTTGGGCTGTTCCGCTGGCTTCTAACTCTCCTTCTGAAATCGAACCATCTAGGGATCCTAC
This sequence comes from Microcaldota archaeon, assembly GCA_964388265.1. Lineage (GTDB taxonomy): Archaea > B1Sed10-29 > B1Sed10-29 > B1Sed10-29 > B1Sed10-29 > CAYLXZ01. The sequence goes on from CAYLXZ010000005.1 coordinate 11,773, forward strand.
TGCGTCTCCTGAAAAGCTTCCTGTAGCTGTTCCTTCATCAGAGTTCACTGTTAGTTCGAAGTTTCCTCCTACTTGTGAACCTAGCCAGTTACCTGACCATGTTCCTGTGTAGGTATTTGTTCCTGCCTGATCTGTTTCTTCTGGGGTTTCTCCTGTTTCTCCACCTGTTCCAGGTGCTTCTACTTCTGGTGCTCCGCCTACGCATCCTGAAACTAAGAATAGAGACAATGCGAGTGCTATTCCTATTACAAGTAGTTTGCTTTTCATTTATTCACCTCCATGAATCTTACGTAGATAACTAAAGAGACACTTAAATAACTTCGGTTTAAAGATTTGTTTAAGGCTAGTTTTTCTTCTTAAAGAACAGCCAGTTCTCCTGGTTTTCATCACCCATATCCGTCTTCAGTAACACGTATTCTCCTTTCAACTCATCACCATGGATCTCGAACACTATCTTCTCGTCTTTAACATCTATAGGTTCGAAGGTTCCTTTGTCCCAGATCTCAACGGTTCCAGCTCCGTACTGGCCTTCAGGAATTACTCCTTCGAAGTCAGCGTAGTTCAAGTCATGGTCCTGTACCTTGATAGCTAGTCTCTTGGTTCCAGGTTCCTTTGGAGGTTTCTTTGGAACGGCCCAGCTCCATAGCGCTCCTTCAAACTCTAGTCTTAAATCATAATGTAGGTTCGAGGCATCGTGTTTCTGGATCACGTAGATTCTATCATCAGACATCTATCCATCCTCCATTTATCTTCTTAGTTCGCTGTACTAGTTTTCATTCCTATGTATAAATCAATGAAAAAGAATTTTTATTCCTCATGGTTCCAGAAAGATTTGAAGTAAAGATTAAATAGTAGAATGAATTTTGTATACCTGGTGATGATGATGAGGAATGAAATATATGAAAAGAAGAAAAAGAAAGAAGAAAGTAAGGCTCAGAAAACGGCTAGACGGATAAAAGATCTAGATAAAACAGTTAAGAAGAATGTGGAAGTTAATATAGAGAGGATATTAAAGTCCGATGCCTCAAGTAAAAAGAAATCCCGAGAGATAAATCAAACACTAGATATGATGAATGTTCAGGGTAAAGAAAGAGAAAAATTCGTAGAGAACCTCGCAAAAGAAATAGAAGAAAAAGAAGCTAAGAGAGAAAACTTCAATGAAGTGTTAAGGAGACTGAGAAAAAGCTAGGTGGTCATCTCCACCATTCAGGTTTATTATCTGCTTTCTTCCATTCCGCGAAGCTGCATTTCTCATTCCTGTAATAATCTCTATATGCTTCTACCACGTCTTCTTTCTTGTATTCCTCGGGCATTGCCAGTGCAAAAGTTGTTCTTTCTTCTTTCAGCTTCTCTTCAGGGAAGCTAGGTAGTTTCTCTAGGTAGGGTAAGAGTTCTCTACATCCATGTTCGTTTCCGTATCTTTCTTTGAACTCATCTAGAAGGGCTTTGAAGTGTTTCACTGTCCATCTGTAGTTCGCTGAGTTTTCTCTCACCCATTTGCTGCATGGGTGGTTTACGTGTGTCTTCCCGTAGATTTTTCCTTTATCTACATCAGTTCCTATTACTTGGTGTGCTGTGCTGAGCATTTGAGCTGTTTCCAGTGGCATCTTCACTATGTGCTGGTCGCACTGCATTCTAGCAGCTTTTACAGGATCTTTATCCAGTACGAATATATTCATGTTTAAATTACTGCTGGAGAGAGATAAATAAATTAGGAATATAGAAAACCAACTTATAAATTACTCCTTTTATTTACTTAACTAGGGAGTCAAATGACTGAGGAAGAAACAGGTTCACGTAGCTTCGGAGCATTCGCAGGAGTATTCGTACCTACATTCCTAAGCATTGTAGGGGTAATACTCTTCCTAAGACTAGGTTACATAGTCGGAGAAGCAGGTTTACTCGCAACTATACTCATCATACTACTAGCAGTGTCCGTGAGCCTAGCCACAGGACTAGCACTAAGCTCGATAGTTAGTAATATAAAGATAGGAGCGGGAGGAGCCTATTCCATAATCACAAAGACGTTGGGGCTGGAAATAGGGGGAAGCATAGGCATACCGCTTTACCTGGCTCAAACTCTATCCGTAGCTCTATATCTATTCGGTTTTGCAGAAGCATGGCACTTCATATTCCCAAGCCATGGCATAGGGTTGGTGGCTATAGCCGCGTTCTTGGTTCTGTTCGCGATTGTGTTCCTGAGCACTAAAATCGCTGTTAAAGTACAGATAGGGGTATTTGTACTGATTTGTGTATCTTTAGTAGCTGTCTTCCTAGGTGGCATCTCCTTGGGGGGAAGTGTAACCACAAGCAGCGTGAATATATCTCTGAGCAGCGTGGGTAACATACCTTTCTGGACTCTGTTCGCCATATTCTTCCCAGCCGTCACTGGTTTGATGTCTGGGATAGGTATGTCTGGGGAACTGAGCAACCCGAAGAAACAGATACCTAAAGGAGTACTGTACGGTTTAGGCATAACCACCTTCATATACCTGGCTACCGCTGTATGGCTAGCTCTATCAGCATCTAGAGAAGCTCTCGCAACTAATAACCTTATGATAGCAGAGATAGCTATCTCTCCTGAGTTAGTAATCGTAGGTATACTGGCAGCTACCTTCTCCAGCGGGCTAACCATGATCATTGCAGCTCCCAGGGTACTTCAAGCAATGGGTAAAAATTCTATACTTCCAGGGAGCGAGTTCTTCACAAAGAGAACCTCTAAAGGAGAGCCAAGGAACGCGGTACTTGTAACAGGAGCCATAGTAGCTTTTGCAATACTGTTCGGGAACCTTGATTCGGTTGCTCAAGTGCTAACCATGTTTTTCCTCGTTACCTATGCCATGATAAACGTATCAGTCTTCATAGAGCAATACCTAGGGTTAAGAAGCTTCAGACCAACCTTCAAAGTACCTAAAATAGTTTCTCTCTACGGAGCACTAGGTTCCTTTACTCTCATGTTCCTGATTAATCCATATGCAGGTCTCATAGCCATCATATTCCTAATCGGAGTTTACACCTACCTCGCCCACAAATCCTTCAAACACAAGCCAGGTGACGTGAGGTCAGGTCTATTCAGATCCATCTCAGAATGGGCAGCTCAAAAAACCCGCAGACTACCCGAATCAACCGGCCACACCTGGAAACCCAACATACTCATACCTGTACTCACCACAAGGACACTCAGGGGGAACTTCCCCTTAATAAAATCCATAGCCCACCCCCACGGAACCATGACCGTGCTAGGATTCAGATTAAAGGAAGATATAGAGAAAAACCCAGAGAAAGAAGACATCACAAAACAAGAAATAGAGGAAGAGTTAGAAGAACTACCGGAACTCGTGGATAAATTCAGTGAAAAAGGAATATTCACATCATACTCAACCATAGACGCAGATGACTACACTAACTCCGTCATAGTCTCCCTAGAAGCCATCCAGAGCCAAGTATTCGCACCGAACATCTTATTCCTACCCTATAAACCACATGAAATACATAAAAACGACCTTCAAGACATAATTAAAGCCGCAGATGAAAATAACTCAGGCGTAGCAATATTCGACAGAGACAAAGAGGTAGGACTAGGTACAGAGGAAGACGTACATGTCTGGATATCACCAAAAACCCTTGAACACGGCTTATTCAAATACAGATACTACGATCTAGCACTACTAATGGCGTACAGCATCAAGAAAAACTGGAAAGGAACCATACACCTCTGGATGTGCGTGGACGAAGAAAAAGAGAAAAAAGCCAAGAAGTACCTCAACAACCTTCTCTACGAAGCAAGATTCCCCCACTCAACGGACATCAACATAGTGAACCAAGACTTCGAAGAGACACTAGATGACGCTCCAGACGGAGACATCCACATAATTCCATTCGAAAAAGACGACGTTGACTCAATCACCAAGATAGCAAAGAGAGAAGACAAATCCTACCTGTTCGTACTTGACTCCACGCAAGAAAGCGTACTGGCTTAAATCCCAATCATTATAAAGCCAATGAACCTTATGTAAATATGAGGATCAAGGATATTGGGAAGGCACTTGGAGCAATACTATTCTGCCAGCTCGCAGGGATAATAGGGTCTCTCTCCACTTCCTCAGCAGGGAAAGCATGGTACGCTACAATACAGAAACCATGGTTCACACCACCAAGCTGGGTATTCGCACCAGTATGGACAACCCTATACGTCCTCATGGGAATAGCACTCTACCTAGTACTGAAAAAAGGACTAACAACCAAATACGTTAAGAGAGCAATAGCATTATTCGGAATACAATTAGGATTAAATACAGTTTGGTCTCCGGCATTCTTCAGCCTCAAAAACCCACTGCTGGGTCTAATCGTGATACTATTCCTCATAGCATTCCTAGTACCAACCATATACTACTTCTATAAAATCAGAAAAGAAGCAGGATTACTATTAATCCCCTACATAGTCTGGGTAGGTATAGCCACTGCGCTTAACTACTCAATCTGGATCATTAACTAAAACACCAGAAATATAAAGAGAGAAATATTTATAAGAACGTGGTTCAATGAAGAAAATAGTTTTGGAGAAGATAGCTTCCCTGATGACAGCTGCATTCGGTCTAGTAGCTGCACTAGCATGGAACGATGCGATAAAGACCCTGTTCAGTGAAGTATTCGGAAAAACAGATACACTTGTTCCAATGTTCATCTATGCCGTGATAGTGACACTCGTAGCTGTCTTCGCCATGATATGGATAGGTAGAATAGCTGAAAAGAAAGAATAAAAACTTATTCACGGGGTTCACGGATCTGGACAATGTATCTCCTGTCAGGAGATGGAGATATCTTAAGTACTACTTCTTTCTCCAGTGAATAGTATTTCCTACGATTCTTCTTCTCCGTGGATACTATTCCTTCTTCCTCCAGTTTATCCAGATGATGCTTCGCTGTCTTACCATCCAAACCCACCTTCTCCATGATCTCCGACACATACATATCTCTTCTGGATAACTGATGAAGAATCTTCAGTCTAGCTTTGGATCCAATTACCTCAAGAATATCTATGGAAACCACCTCCTACACGTAGTAAATTCCTAAGAAACTTTATATATCTCGATTTATTTAAAGGTAACAGGTGATACAAAATGGCTGAAATAAAAACAGAAGATAAAGAACAGAAAAGAATAGTTACAGAAGGAGACATGGAACACGAAGCATACCTAGAAAGAGAAAAGATAGCAGAATTCCTCATTGAACTGGGAAAACAAATGAAAGAACAAGACAAAGTGAATATAGAGACACAGGAATGGAAGATACCCTTCAAATTCAGGTCACCGGTAAAACTAGAGATAGACTTCGAAGGATACGGAGAAAGAGAACTAGAGATAGAGCTAGAGATGAAAGGAAAAGACGAAGAAGAAGCACCAACCGTATCCTAAACCCTTTCTTTATCTTATCCACCCCATAGATATAAATTACTAAAATAAGAATATTACACGGAGATAAAAATGGTTAAAAAATCCAAATCAAGAAACATCCCGAAGGCCCAGAAAAAAGTGGAGAAGAGCAAGGAAGAAAAGGCTAGAATGAAGGAGGAACTAAAGCAGATCAAAGAGAAATTAAAAGAAGCAGAAAAGATATACAAAGAAGGAAAAGAAAAACTAGATAAGGAAAAGCAAGAAGCCACTGGAGAAGAAAAAGAAAAAATTCAGGAAAAAATTGAAGATATGGAGAATCGACTAGAAGCAACTAGAGAAGAAGTAAAGAGAGCTAAGAAAGAAATCGAAAAGATAGAAACACCAGAAGAGCTAAAGTAAAAAAGTAAACTAGGAAAGAGAAAAATGCTCTACACATCCAACTCCTTCACAATCACCTATCCTCTAGAAGAAGCAGATGTAGTTCTACTAGGAATACCCTTTGACTCAACTGCTCCCTCTGAGGGAGGTCAGAGATATGGGCCGCTTACGATTAGAGAGGCTCTTAAACATAGAATAAGTTACCAAGAAGATTTAGAGAAGAATCCTTTAAAGGATCTGAAGATACATGATCTAGGAGATCTTACAATAGTTCCAGGAGACTATGAAGAAACTGAAAGAAGGATTAAAGAAACAACAAAAGAAGCTAAACAAGTTAACGAAGACGCCTTTATGGTCTTCCTCGGTGGTGAACATACAGTTTCCCTGGGAACAGTTAAATCACTGGAACCAAAGACAGTAGTACAACTAGATGCTCATAAAGACCTTACTAAAGACGTGGGCGGCAATGAATACGCTATTAGCACTTGGGCAAGAAAAATACCGGAAGAAACTGATTTAATCCAAGCAGGAATAAGAGAATGGACGAAAGAAGAAGGAGAAATGGCAGTAAAAAAATTAGATGATTTAGAAGATGCTTCCGAACCCATTTACCTAACAATAGATATAGATGTCCTGGACCCAGCATATGCCCCAGATGTTGGATACCCAGAACCCAATGGATTAACACCAGGTGAACTGGATGATTTACTCGACCGAATATTCGAGAAAGAAGTAATTGGAATGGATATATGTGAAGTAGCATCCAAGGAAATCAATAACAGAACAAGCTACCTAGCCGGATGGCTACTGCTCAGATCACTATCCTACTACACCAAAAATATTTAAGTATCATTACTCTAAATCAAATAGGTGATTAAAATTTACGATAAAACAAAAAAACACACTATATTCCTATTCGCAGTACTTATAGGATCAATGTTGCTCCTACAAGGATGCGTACAGAGCGGTGGAACCGTCTCACCAGCAGAAGAAACGGTACTGGAAAGCATAAACAAAAGAAACCAAATAGAAAGCTATAAAGCGCAAGGAAGCCTAGAATTAACCATCAGTACACCTAAAGGAGAGATGGAAAACCAAGGAACAGTAAACTTCTATACATCAGGAGAAAACAAAAGAACCGATGTAAACATAAACCTAGCTAACCAAACCGCAGAAACTAGACTATACAATCTAGCGAATGAAACATACTCCTGTACCAAGAAAGGAAACTGGACCTGTGAAAAAGCAGAAAAAGGCGCAGTAGGATCCATGGGAACAGTGAAAGACCAAAAACTAAAAGAAATGATTAAAAAAGGAGAAATAACCTTTGCAAGTGAAGAAGTCCAAGAAAAAGAAGTAAATGGAAGAGAATGCAACTACGTAGTGATGAATGTAGATCCAGAAGCCCTCCTAGATACAGGAACACAACTGCAAGGTCAACTAGATTCACTGGAAATAGGACAATGTCTTGACAAAGAAACAGGAATAGCACTACAATCCCAAACTGACATGGAAGTATCCATTGGTCAATCTGCTTCAATGACTATAAATATGAAACTAGATTCTCTGGAAACAGGAGTAGAAGTATCTGAAGAGAAATTCACTCTCCCTGGCTAGCGAAAGCAACGCTAGCGTACCCTACAACGTTGGATTTATCTCCAGAGGCTTCGAAGGAGGTGGAGGTGTCTAAAACCTTCACTCCTGCAGTATCTTTAAGTGAGTTTAGTGCTAGAGTTATAGGTATGAATCCACATATCGTGGACTCTTTACCTATCTGAAGTACTCTATCCACGTTTTTGTCTTTCACTTGTTCTAGGAACTCTTTGTCTTTTCTTTCAACGTATTTAACTGTATTTTCATTTCTAGGTGTGTTACCGAACCTAGTTCCTACGTGTAGAAGATCTGAGGATGCTATTATCACTGTATTTGGTTCTTGAGAGATCACTTCTTTTAGAGTACTCGAGATTGAGTTTATTCTATCTCTTGTGAGGGTTGTGGAGAATGCTATTGGCGTGATCCGAACATCTGGAAGTAAATATTGGAGGAATGGAAGCTGTACTTCTATGCTGTGTTCTTGGGAATGGGCTCTTTCATCTTTTTTTAGAACTTCATTCTCTAGGATTTTCTTAGTTATCTCCTCATTGTTTTTGATTTCTCCTAGTGGAGTTTCCCAGTCTTCTGTGGATACTGCGGCTGAGTACCCTATTCCTGTATGGTTCACACCTAGTAGTATGGCGTTTTTTACTTCTTGGTCTTTGAGGGAGCTGTATCCGTATGCAGCTGTTTCCCCGGAGTACGTGTAACCTGCGTGAGGAGATATTAGGCCTTTTGTATTTATCTCTGGGTCTGGTGTTTGTTCCAGTAGATTTTTTATTTTTCTCTGTAGTTTTTGTTTGTTGAATGGGTAGAATCCTGTTGCTGTGGGTTTTCTAGTGATTTTATCAGCTCCATACTCCTGTTATCTCTTTTCCGCATTCACTGCATTTCCCGTTCTTTAACCCAGTGGTGTTTGGTTTGGTTCTGGTTCTTTTGATCACTGTGTTTCCACATTCTGGGCACTCTGTATTCCTTCCTTCTCCTGGTATGTTCCCTATGTACACGTGGTTTATTCCTTCTTCTCTCGCTATTTCTTCGGCTTTCTTCACTGTCTTGATTGGTGTTGGAGATCTGTCTTTCATCTTGTAGGCTGGGTAGAACCTAGATAGATGTAAGGGAACATTTTTTCCTACGTTTTCCACTATCCATCTGGACATTTCTCTGATCATCTCTTCATCGTCGTTTAATCCAGGTATTATTAGGTTGGTTATCTCTATCCATACTCCTTCGTTCTTCAGTGTCTTAATTGTTTCTAGAACTGGGTTGAGGTATCCGTTGGATATTTCTCTGTATAGCTGGTTGGAGAAGTATTTTAGGTCGATGTTAGCTGCGTCTAGGTTTTTTGTTAGGTCTTGGAGTGGTTTTTGGTTGACTAGCCCGCAGGTTACGGCGGTGTTTTTGAGGTTTTTCTGCTTAGCTATCTTCGCTGTGTCTTGCATGTATTCCATGTAGACTGTGGGTTCGTTGTAGGTGTATGCGATTATCTTGGCTTTTTTCTCTCTGGCTTTTTCAACAGCTTTTTCCGGTGGTAGATTTATTGATTTTATTTCTTCTTCTGTGCTTTGGCTCATTTGCCAGTTTTGACAGAACTTGCAGCTTTGGTTGCATCCTGCGGTTCCTATGGAGTAGGCTTGTTCTCCTGGTAGGAAGTGGAATAATGGTTTCTTTTCTATTGGATCTATGTGGGCTGTGGTGGGTTTTCCATAGACTGTTGAGTATAGTTCTCCGTCTTTGTTTTTTCTGACTCTGCATTTTCCTCTTTCACCTGTTTTCAGCCTACAGGTATGTGGGCAGAGCGTGCAGGTGACTTCTCCGTTGTGTTTGTGGTGGTATCTTGATTTTTCCATTCTTATCCAGGGTTTTATCGTTTTTTGTTCTTCTTTTTTCTTTTTTCAATTATGTCTTGGATTTCCTGGGTTGTTGAGTGTTTTTGTGATGTTTTCTTCTTTTCCATCCATCCTGATTCTTTTACTTCGTATCCTTTCTTTTTCCAGAATTTCCTTGTTTTTTCTTTGTCTATTGATATTCCGTTTATTCTTTTTATCCCTAGTTTATTGGCTACTTCTAGGGCTTTTTTGTTCATTTTTGTCCCTATTCCTTTTCCTCTTTTTTCTTCACCTACTCTGGCTTGTTGTAACATCATTGTTCCTTTGGATGGATTTGGAACTACTTCCATGTATCCTACGGGTTTTTCTCCTTCTTTTGCGATTATCCTAAGTTCTTTTTCATGTGCTTTCCCGCTGGCAAGACCTAGGTTTTCTTCAAGTTTCTTTTTCTTTTCTTTTGGTATTTTATCGGGATCTATTACTTCTAAATCTATATTAGACATTCTATCTCCTTTTATTTTTCTTCTTTTTCTTCTTTTCCTCTTTGCTTAGAGATATATCCTCTGCAAGTAGGCTAGTTACTTTGGATTTAGGTTTAGGTATTTTTTTCTTTATTTCTTCGGCTATTCCCATTTTCTCTACTTTGAATCCTCTTTCTTTCCAGAACTCCTTGGCTTCCTTACTTCCCACTTGGCCATGTATCTCTTTTATTCCTAGTTCTTCGGCTACGTTCTCTGCTATTTTATTCATCTTTGTCCCTATTCCCTTTCCTCTTTTTTCTTTCTTTACTTTGGTGTTAGCTATGTGCATGGAGTTCTTCTTGGCTTGTGGAACGATGCTCATGTATCCTATGGGTTTTCCTTTTTCTTTCGCTACTACCATTAATGTTTGTTTGAGGGCTTTAGGTTTCTTTATATCAAGTGATTTCCATAGTTGTTTCTGTTTCTCTTCTGGAATTTGGTTGGGTTTTACCACGTCTAGGGATAGATTGTGCTTGTTAGGGGTTTTTCCATTTTTTTCTTTGGTTGTCTTTTGGTTTTCTCCGTGTTTTTCTTTAGCCATGTTTCCACGTTTATATTAATGTGTGAGTGTTTAAATCAGTTTTTCAGTTCATCCATTTATCTAGGCCTACGTTTGGCATTGGCTTGGCTTTGAAGGATTCGCTTGATGGACATGGTTTTCGGGCTTTGCAGCGTATGCATTCGGGTTTTGTGGATGTGGAGCAGTGTTTCTTCCCCAGAACCCATAGTGAATGGCTCAAGACCATGTAGTCTTCGAGTTGGTTCTCTGTGAATTCTTTGAGTTCTCTATGGTTGTTTAATCCTAGTCTTCTTGACACGTTCATTATGTGTGTGGATTGCTTGGGTTTTTCGAAGAAGTATTCATTGTCTCTTGGGTAGTTCCAGTTTCCTCTTAGCACCATTCCACGTATAAACTGTTTCTTTCTACGTGAGTCGTTTGACTTCATGTAGGGGATGTTTCCTAGGGTTTCTTTTATGTCTTTTAGTTCCTTGTTTTCTCTGTGTAGTTCTTTGAATGAGTACCCATGCTCTTTGAGTAGTTCGGCTGCTTTTAGTATTGCTTTTCCGTAGTTTATTACTCCTCCTTTGCCTGGGTTGAATAGTGTTGCTTTTCTGAGGTGTGGTAGTAGTTTCCTGGCTGCGTTTTCTTCTCCATGTTCTTCTATGAGCTGATTCAGCTGTCTGGGTTTATGGATTTCTTCTCGTTTCATTGATCTGTAGGCTTTTATGAATGTTTGTGCTGGTCCTCCTCCGTCTAGTATGCTGTAGAATAGCCATAGCCATGCTCTTTCTTCGTTGAATTCCTGTGGGTTTCTTCCTTTGATTAATTCATGTGCGAATAATGGGTTCTGTTGACTGGTTTCCCGAAGTTTCTTTGCTAGTTGTTCTTTGTCTGTTTCTTCTCTTGGATGTGTTTCATGCACTTGCTCTGTGTCTATCTCGCTGTACTTTACTTCTTTCTTTTTCACGGCTGGTATTATGTTTGGTGCTGCTACCATGGCTACTACTTCGTTTTCTTTCTGGTATTTCCTGGTGCAGAACCAGTCTTTGTACTCTAGAACTTGCTCTACGGCTGACTCGGTGGCTGTCTGTTTCTTGAGCTCGAGGATAAGGTAGTTCTTCTCTGTATTGTCTTTGATGTTGAATAATATGTCTATGTATTTTTCTTGGTTTCCTTTCTTTACTGGTACTTGGAAGTCAACTAGCTCGAGGTCGTAGCTGGTGTCTAAGAGATCTGGGTTCCAGCATACTGCGTCTCTTATCTCCCATTCTGGAATCTTCATGTATAGGTATGTTTTTTGCTGGATAAATTTCTATTGTTTCACTTTGAATAAGGAAGACTGTTTTTCTTCATTCTTTCTTGGCTTTTTTTCTGTGTTTTCTTGCCTGGAGTTGCCTGTATCATCTTTCCGCCTTGTAGGAAGTTTTTTCCTCCTAGGTGGTATAGTGGTAGTCCTTCTTCTCCTTCATGGGTTTCTAGTACTTTCCCTATTACTAGGTAGTGGTCGCTTTCTTTCACTAGGTCTTTTACTTTGCATTCGAATCCTGCTAGTGTTCCTTCTATGAGCGGTGGCTTTACCTTGGTGCTTTCCACGGTTTTGAGGTTTGATTTCTTTATTTTGTCTGGTTCGTCTCTGTAGGATACGGTTCCCACGTAGAATAGTTCGTTGATTAGGTTTTTCCCCGGTATGTTGATTGTGAATTCCTTGTTTTCTTTGAGGTTCTCTAGTGTGTATCTTGATTTGTCTATGGCCCATGACACGAGCAGTGGATCTAGTGATATGAATCTCACTGAGGTCGTGACCATGGCGTTGGGTTCTCCTTCACTGTTTATTGAACCGATTATGGATACTGGGGAGCTGTTGAGTATTTCTTTTGGTTGAAGTTTCATTTTTCCACCTGTTTGGTTATGTTTCTCGTTGTTGTATACATAATGAGAGTTAGGTTTTTAAAGAAAACGGTTGGTTTGATGGCTAGGTAATATGTAGATATATAAAGAAATAGAGATATTAATGGATTTTAAGAGAATTTAATCGAAGTTTTAGCGTGTTTAAAGTTTCTTTACGTTTACGGCTTTTGGTCCTTTGTCTCCTTCTTCAACTTCGAACTCTACTTCGTCGCCTTCTTCTACGGATTCTACTTCCAGTTCGCTGACGTGGAAAAAGACGTCTTCTCCACCGTCTTCTGGAGTGATAAATCCGTATTTCTTCCTGTTGTGGAAGAACTTAACGGTTCCTTGCAAAATGTACACCTCCTAAACAATACTTAAATCTATGTATACCTTAACCCACGCGTTCTTTATAAACCTAGGAGTAGGTTTGGTTTCTTTTTAGGGGTATTGTTTTTTGGTTTATTGTTTTTGTCTTTTTTCATTTTTTTCTTGGTGTTCTTCTTGTTTTTCATTTTTTCTTTTCTAGTTCCTTGATTTTCTTCTTAGTTTTATCTATTTCTTCTTTTTCCTCTTCCAGAAGCTCTTTGTTTCCTTCTTGTTCTGCTTGTTTCTTAAGCTCTTTCCATCCGTCCAATGCGAAGCGTTCGTTTTTCAGCCTGTCTTTTCTGGAAGGAGTTCCTTCTTTTTTTTCAGCTTTCTTTGTTTTCTTTTTATTCTGTTTTTTATTCTGTTTTCTTTTGTTCACCATTGTCTCATCTTCCGTCTTTCAGTTAAAGAATCTTTTTTATAGAGATTTATCTTCTGGCTTCGATTGATTATCTCAATCTCTGGGTTATTCTACCTCTGGTCACATTCGTATTAAGCGTTTGGTACTTAAAATAGTTTTGCAGGGTTCTTTAGCGCCGGGGAGGGGATTTGAACCCCTGTGGCCATAGGGCCACCGGTCCTCGAAACCGGCGCATTACCGCTCTGCCACCCCGGCTTATTTACAATTGATATCTAGAAACTGTTAGCTTTATCTGTTATCTTCAGGTAAGCTAGAGCTAGCCCGATGAATATCACTGGAACAATGTATTTCTCCATCCTGCTTCCTGTGTCAATCGGTCCTTTTAGGTGCACGTTTCCTTTTTCACCTAGCCAGTGAACACCCTGTGGGTTAAGAGAATCAATCAATAGATGGCTCAGGTACCCTGAAGCAGCTCCGAACATCACCGGACCCATCCAAGACATGTTGAAGTGGCTTAATGCCAAGCCAGTGAGAAAGATCCATATAAATAAACCGTAGACGGTGTGAGTTAATCCCCTATGTGAAGTTATGGAGGATACTCCTTGTGAAAGCATCTGTGTGAACGCGTTCCAGTGGCTGATAAAGCTCTTAGGGTGATCAATATCAGGAATCAAGCTACCTATAACCGCTGCAAGTAACCCTAACGCGGTTAAGGTGAATCCGAGTAATGGGGATAGGGCGATGAATACACCTACTCCTATCATTATGTGTGATCCGTGAAGCATGTTTATATCACCATTATTTTAGTTCTAGTTTTATTCCTTTTATCTTCTCGTTGACTTCTTGCTGTATCTGTTTCTTCAGTTTCTTTATTTTCTTTCTCTGCTTCTTCTTCTCTTGTTTTAGTTCCTTGAGTTCCTTTTCTTTCTTTTTCTTCTCTTTCTTGTTCTTCTCCAGCTCTTTCTCCAGTTTATTCTCTTTGTCCAGGAAACTTGAATATGAATCTATCTCTTTTTCTTTTTCCTTTATCTCTTGTTCTTTCTTCTCTACTTTTTTTCTTTTCTTCTCTATTTTATCTAGGTTGCTCTTGGTTTTTTTCACTTTTTTCTTTGTCTGTTTACCTAGATTTACTCTGTCTTCTTGGGTTGATTTCAGAATCTCTTCCAGTAGGTTCTTTATCTCTTCTTTTTCTCTATCTAGATAGGCTTCTAGAGGTTGATTTAGAAGTTCTTTGGCTAGTTCCTTGGGTTCACCTGCCTCTTCGTGTTTGAATTTTCTCAGTGCTCTATCCAGCTTGGATATATGGGTTTTTATGTATCTTTTTGCTTTCTCCACGTCTTTCTCCAGTTTCTCTTTCTTTTTCTTGAGTTTCTTTATCTTTCTGTGTTTCTTGTTTTCTCTGTAGTTTTCTAGTTCTTTCTTGGTTTTCTCGAGTTTTTCTTTGGCTTTTTCCAGTTCTTTTTCTTTCTTTGATTCGTCCAGTTCCTTTATCTTTTCCTTTGCTTTTTTCACTTTCCTCTGAGTTGCTTTGATTCTGTTTAGGGTTTCTTTTATTCTGTATTGTTGGGTTAGGAATCTTTGAAGTTCGTTTAATTTGTTTTGAAGTTGGTTAACGGTTTTCTTGACTTTGTTGTATTCTCTGAATTTGGTTAGGGCAGCGGCTTGTTTGTAGTTCATTTCCTTCAGGTTCTTTAAAGATGCTCTGTATTCTTTGAGGTATTTCTTGAGAGCCTGATGCGTTGTGTCTGGATCGGTTTCCAGGTCTTTCAGTTCTCTTTTGGTTTCTTCACAGAAGCTTTTCTTGAGGTCGGTGACCGCTGACTGCATTTGATCCATTTCAGTGGAGTAATCCGTGTTTTCCAGGGTTTTCACTTTATCGAGGACGTTTAAGCGAGCTTGGTTGATCTGCTCAGCTAGATTTTTAGCTTTTTTCTCTTTTTTCTCTATCTCTTGGGTCTTCTCTTCCCTTATTTTTTCAGGGAGATTGGATAGATCTGTTTTTATCTCTTTTGTTTCTATTTCTTTTTCTCCGGAGAAAACCTGTTTCAACGTATCTGTTAGACTCATTTTAAGTTTTTTTCTCCCTTTTTCTTTTCTAGTTTTTTCTTCTTTTCTTGAAGTTGCTTTATCCTCTTCTTTATTTCTTCTTTTTTATCTTTCTTAGCTAGTTTTTTTGCTTTTTTAGCAGTTTCCTCTATGTTTGATTCTCTTCTTTCTGATCTCTTTTTTCTTTTCTTCATAGTCCCTTGAGATTCTCTTTCTTCTTTTTTGGCTATTGCTTTCTTGGATTTGTCCACGTGGGATTCTCCCCATCCTTTAGCTGTTCTCAGTATCTCGAGTTTATCTTCTACGTTCTCTATTTTCCTGTTGAGAACTTGTTCTTCGTCTTTTATTATCTGTTTCTTCTTAGCTGTATCTTTCTTTTTCTTCTGTATTTTCGCCATTTTATCACCTCTGTTCAATAGGGTATGTAGATTAGGGTTTCTTTTCTTTTAACTTTTTACTGGAATGGTTTTCCCTCTACCTTGAAGTTATAAATAACTGAAACGACAAAAGATATACAGGATAAATTCAATAAACTAGGATTCATAGGAGGGACTGTTCATGAAGAAAATGATTGAAAACACGATAGAAGAAACCAAATCAGAAGAAGTTGAGGAAGCGAAGAAAGAAACCACTCCAGAAGACACTGCGAAAGGAACAAGCCAAGAAGAACTAAAGAAGACACTGCAGGAAGCAGGAGCAAAAGTAAGAGTAGTAGGAACAGGAGGATCAGGAAACAACACCATGAAAAGAATGGAAGAAATAGGGATAACAAACACAGATGCTCAACATCTACTGTCAACACCCGCAGACAACAAACTACTAATAGGAGAAGACATAACTGAGGGACTAGGAGCAGGAAGCGACCCTGAAGTAGGAGAAGAATCCGCGGAACAGGACTTCGATCAAATGAAAGAGATACTCAGCGGATCAAATCTAGTGTTCGTCACATGCGGACTAGGCGGAGGAACCGGAACAGGATCCGCACCAGTCATAGCAAAAGCAGCCAACGAAGTTAACGCGCTCTCAGTCGCAGTAGTGACACTACCGTTCAGCGTTGAAGGAGAAAAAAGAATGAAGAACGCTCTAAGAGGATTAAGGAAATTAAGAAACAACGCGGACACCGTGATAGTTATACCGAACGACAAACTACTGGAAATAGTTCCAGAGCTGCCACTGAACGCCGCATTCAAGGTAGCGGACGAAGTACTCTCCAACGCAGTCAAAGGAATAACCGAAATGATCACAAGACCAGGGCTAGTTAACCTGGACTTCGCCGACGTAAGAACAGTGCTCAGCGACGGAGGAGCAGCAATGATAGGTCTAGGAGAATCCGACTCCGATGAAAAAGGAGAATCAAGAGCCCTAGAAGCCGTAGAAGAAGCACTAAACTCACCACTACTAGACATAGAAGTACAAGAAGCAGGAAAAGCACTAGTAAACGTAGTAGGCGGACCAAGCATGAGCCTAAGAGAAGCAGAAGTAGTGATGGAAGCAGTAGCAAGCAAAATAAAGAAAGACGCCCACATAATCTGGGGAGCAATGATAGACAAAGAAATGGAAGAAGACCAAATAGAGACAATGGTAGTAATAGCAGGAGGATCAATACCCTTCGTAAACACAGAGAGCGAAGAAGCCAAAATAGGTCCAGAAGTAAACCTCGACTTCATAGGAGAAGAAGAAAAACCAGGAGAATAACATTCTCCTTTTACCTCTAACGAGAACCCAGGAGAATAACATTCTCCTTTTACCTCTAACGAGGAACCCAGGAGAATAACATTCTCCTTTTACCTCTAACGAGGAACCCAGGAGAATAACATTCTCCTTTTACCTCTAACAAGGAACCCAGGAGGATAAACCCCTCCACCCTTAATCTCTCCCTATAAGAAAACCCTGTGAACTACTCGCTACCAATCGAAGCTTTGAAGAAGCAGAGCTTCTTCATGTGTGGGAGAACAAAATTCTCCCAAAGATTGGAAGGAGCTTCCTGCTTCAAACCACAAAACTTACAGGCAGAACGCCCATAGAGGTTTCAGTGTCCACAAGCGTATTTCGGCTCGTCCCTCACCTACACATAAAAGGAGGAACTGGAGTCATATAAATTTATCTCTAACAACCTTCAGTTAATTAGAGTTAAAAGCAGCCTCACTAATATATAGGAAGTGATTCCCCAGCCTAAAACCAAAGATTGAAGATAGGAACTTCAAACCGAAAAGAGTTAAAAAACCCCACAACATAAATAAATAACTCACTTCTAGAGACATTTCTCATACACGTGAGTAACAATGAATATAAAAAACAAGTTAAGCGACCTCAAAAGTTTCCTAAAACAAACCAAGAGAGTAATAAAAGTAGCTTCAAAGCCAGATAAAGAAGAATTCTGGGCAGTAGCCAAAGTAACACTCCTAGGAATGGCAGTAATAGGAGCAATAGGCTACATAATAAGAACAGTCAACATAATACTAACCTAAACAAAGAAGGTGCAACCGAATGCCATTATACTCAGTAAGAACCACAATAGGACAAGAAAAAACCACAGCAAAGATGGTTAAAAGAAAAGTAGACAAAAGAGACGTCGAAATAAACTCAATCACAGTCATAGACAGATTAAGAGGATACCTAGTCATAGAAGCAGACAACGTAGACGCAGTAAAAGACATAATAAGAGACATAAAGCACGCCAGAGGAGTAATAGAAGACGAGATGGACATCGAAGAAATCCAACACTTCATAGAAGAAAAAGCACTAACAACCGAAATAGAAAGAGGAGACGTAGTAGAACTTACAAGCGGAGCATTCAAAGGAGAAAAAGCCAAAGTCAAACGAATAGACGAAGGAAAAGAAAAAATAACCCTAGAAATAATCGAAGCAGAAGTCCCAGTACCAATCACAGTAGACGCATCCGACGTAAGAGTCCTACCAAGCGAAAAAGAAAAATACAAATAAAATAAAAACAACGATGAGATAAAAATAGTGATCAAGATGACCGAGAAAATAAACGCGCTGATAGAAGGAGGAAACGCCACAGCAGGCCCACCACTAGGACCAGCACTAGGACCAACACCAGCCAACATCCAAGACGTAACCAGCGAAATAAACGAAAAAACAAAAGACTACGAAGGAATAGAAGTACCAGTAGAAGTCAAAGTAGACGAAGACACAGGAAACTTCGAGATAGAAGTAGGGTCACCACCAGTATCAGCCCTAGTCAAGAAAGAAATGTACCTGGACAAACTAAGCGCGGAACCAGGAGAAAAAATAGTCGGAGACATGAAAATAGATCAAGTCATCAAAATAGCACGATCAATCAAAAATAACACCCTAGCAAGAACAGATAAAGCCACAGTGAAAGAAGTGCTAGGAGCAGTTAAATCAATGGGAATACAAGTAGAAAGAAAAGATCCAAGAGAAGTAATAAAAGAAGTAGAAGAAGGAGAATACGACGCAAAGATCTCAGGAAAAGAAGAACTCGAAGAAGTAGACAAAGAAGAAATCCTAGAAAGAGAAGAAGAACTACAAGAAAAGATAGAAGAAATAGAAGCAGAAGAGGAAGAAGAGGAAGAAGAAGAGGAAGAAGAGGAAGAGGAAGAAGAACACCACGGAGCAGGCGAAGACATCGAACTGTGACACCACATTTAAATAAAACCAAGAGGTAAAAAACACATCACACTCAACCCGCTTCACTAAGCCTTTGGCTTAGGAGGGAATCAACATGGAATTCGAAGACGCAATAGAACAAGCAATAGAAGAAGCACCGGAAAGAAACTTCACAGAATCCGTTGAACTAATTATAAACTTCCGGTCAATAGACCTATCCAACCCAGACAACAGAATAGACAAAGAAATAGTCCTACCCAATGGCAAAGGAAAGAAAACCAAGATAGGAGTAATAGCAACCGGAGAAACAAAGACAAAAGCCAGAGAAATCGCGGACAAAGTATTCGGAAAAGAAGACCTAGAAGAACTCGGAGAAGACAAATCTAAAGCAAAGAAAGTAGCCGATGAATTCGACCACTTCATAGCCGAAGCAAAACTCATGGCAGACGTAGGAAAACACCTAGGACAAGTACTAGGACCAAGAAACAAGATGCCAACACCACTAAAACCAGAAGAAGACCTAGAAGAAAAAGTAGATAGACTCAGAAACACGATAGGAATCAAGATGACAGGGGACTTCGTACCAACACTGCAACTGCCAATAGGAACCGAAGAAATGAACACAGAAAACATAGAAGAAAACGCTCAAACATCATACGAAGAAATACTAAAAGAAATGCCACAGAGAAAACAAAACATGGACTCAATCTACGTAAAAACCACGATGGGTCCATCAATAGAGGTGGAGAAATAATGGTTCCGGACTGGAAAAAGAAACAGGTGCAGAAATTCAAAGAAATGATGGAGCAGCCAGTCGTAGGAGTCATAGACATAAAAGACCTACCCTCCGCGCAGTTCCAAGAAATCAGAAAAGAACTACGTGGAGAAGCAGAGATGAAGATAGGTAGAAAAACACTCATAAAAAGAGCAATGGAAGAAACCGATAATGAGAACGTGAAGAAACTCGAAGAATACCTAGAAGGACCATGCGGGATCATATCAACAGACAAAGGCCCATTCCAACTTCAAAGACTACTGGAGAACAACAAATCAGAAGCAAAAGCCAAACCAGGTAAGACAGTAGAGAAAGAAGTCACAGTACCAGAAGGACCAACAAACCTACAACCAGGTCCAGTACTCGGAAACCTACAGAAAGCCAGTCTACCAGCACAGATAAAAGGAGACAAAATAGTCATAAACCAAGATACCCAAGTACTAGAACCAGGAGAAGAAGTAACGGACGACATAGCACTCGCACTCAACACACTTGGAATAAAGCCACTGGAAGTAGGAATCGAGTTAAAAGCACTACTCGAAGAAGAAACAATATTCACACCAGAAGACCTACACCTAGATATAGAAGAAACAAAAGAAGAACTGGCAACAGCACACCAGAAATCACTGAACCTATCAGTCGAAGCAGGTTACTTCACCAAAGAAACAACAAAACTACTGATATCCAAAGCAGTACAAGAGGCAAAGAACCTAGCAATAGAAGCGGATATACTCAATGAAGAAACAATAGATCAAAAAATAATTCAAGCAAGTTCAAACGCTCAGAAAATATCACAGAAAGTCAATGAATAAAGATAAAAATAGGAGGTAAAAAAATGGAGTACGTATACGCTGCACTGCTACTGAACTCCGCTGACAGGGAGATAAACGAAGACAACGTGGAAGAAGTAATGGAAGCAGCAGGAATAGAAGCAGATGAATCAAGAATAAAAGCACTAGTAGCTTCACTGGAAGAAGTAGACATAGAAGAAGCAGTCAAGAAACAAGCAGCACCAGCACAACCACAAACAACAGCAGAACAACCATCAGAGGAAGAAGAATCTGAGGAAGAAGCAGAAGAAGAGGAAGAAGAGGAAGAAGCCTCAGAAGAAGAAGCAGCGGAAGGACTAGGATCACTGTTCGAAGAATAAACCCCCACCCCTTCCTTTTTTAAACTTGGAGTGAGTAGTGAGAAACATGGCAACGGACGAAGAAGTAGAGGAGTACGAGTACCTACTAGTAGAGTACGTCAAGGAAATCAGCAATGAAGTAACCTACCTACTCCTAATAGTAACCTCTCTATTCCTCTACATCCTCGTGGACCTCTTCCCAGAGAAGATGGGACCATCAAAAACCATAGTAAGATCACTTGGACTCAGCTCAGTAGACATGTTAAGATTAGTATTCATACTACTAGTTATAGGTGGATTCGTGTTATTCGGCCTATCTAACTACACTAAGAGAAATATTGAAGGAAAGTTCGAAGACATGTTTGAAGAATAGATATTCTAGATTATTCTTGTTCTCTATGGATTCCTTTCTCCATCATTAACTCAGATTCCTTCAATCCATTACCAGTCACAACCATCATTATAGATTGATCCTTATCAATACTTAAATCCTCTTCTTCAGGATCAAGCGTCTTCTTCAATGCAGCTAAAGGTAAAGCAGAGGCCGGTTCCCCAAATACTCCTTCTCTACCCATCTCCAGAACAGATTCAATTATCCTTTCATCTCTAACCTCTATTCCTTGTCCATCTGTTTCCTTCATTGCCTGAACAGCTGTGTGTCCATTGAAAGGTGTTTTAACATGTATTGAACCTGCTACTGTCTCGGTTCCTCCTCTAGGTGGTTTTGGTCTTTTATGATCTTGTTTATAGGCGTCCACTATAGGTGAACATGCTTTGGCTTGTGTTCCTATTAGCTTTGGAATTTCATCAATCATACCGAGTTTTTTCTGTTCCTTGAACCCCCAGTAAGTGGATGTGAGCAGTCCCCCGGTTCCCATTGGTATGATTATGGTGTCTGGAAGCTCATCCGTCTCATGAGTTATTTCATAGGAAAGAGTTTTCTCTCCTTCCAGGTAGTACGGATTTAAACCGGTTTCAGCTAGATAGGTTCCGGCTTTGGCTTCTTCCCATGCTCTGTCCATCGTGTCTTGGAAGTTTCCGTTGATTCTTCTGAGTTCTCCTCCGTAGACTATCACTTGTGAGAGCTTACCTACAGGTGTGTCTCGAGGTACATATACTAGAGTTTTTAACCTGGCTTTCGTGGAGTAGGCTGATACGCTTGCAGCCATGTTACCTGTGGAAGCTAGAGTAACTTTGTTATGCCCATACTCCAGGGCTTTTGTAACGGCTACTGAGCTTCCTCTATCTTTAAATGAACCGGTTGGGTTTGTTCCCTCGTACTTAAGGAGAATTTCATCCACTCCATATTCTTGTGAAAGAGATTCGGCATTATAGAGAGGGGTACTTCCTTCTTGTAGGGTTACTAGATCTGAGTCAACTGGAAGAACTTCCTTGAATTTGCTGGTTCCTTTGCCTGAGAAACTTGGTTCTTCGATCTCTCTATCTATCTTGAGCACGGAGTTACATGAGGGGCATCTGTACTTTATCTCTTCTTCTGGATAGGTTTCATCGCATCGCGTGCACTTGTACATGGATTGGTAAGACACTCTGTATTTAAATACTTTTACTGGTTCGGCTTAGTAAAGAAATATAAACACCTGGTTCCTTACTCTTTACAGACAGGTGATAGTATGAAGATTGATGAAGTGATTGAGAAACTCGAGGATAAACTGGAAGACACCACTTCTCATCAGAAGAAGGTGGAGTTAATAGAGAATATCGAGGAACTTAAGGAGAAGAAAGAGAACAAGGAGTCATGGGAAACGAATCAGATAGATCAAAGTGAATACCTTTAGAACTCTAGTAAAGAGTTATCTACTCTTCAACAGTTTCCAGCTTGAAGTAAACTCCACAGCCGCTTAGAGATGAATGTAGTCTATCTCCCATGGTCACAGCGTCCTCTACCGTTGCTTGTTCGTTCCATTTGTACACGTAGTCGTAGTAACCTTTGTTTGGGCTGAATCCCATGGACATGAGTATATCATTGACGTTTGTGGATTTTCCTCCGTCCGAGTTGAACCATACTTTAAGATAAGTTTTCAATTTAAACACCTTGGGTTTCTATATTGTTTCAAGCGTGAATAGTACCTTGTAGTCTTTTAGTTCTTCCTGTATCTTGTCTCCTATTCTTAAGACTTCGTCTACAGGTGCATCTTCATCCCATTCGTATTCAAAATCGTAGTTGCCTTTCACGGGGGTGAAGCCTAGTTCTTTTAGTTTCTCCGTTATCTCTGAGGGTCTTCCTCCTTCTGAGTTGAACCAGATGGTTAGGTAGGTCTTCATTTCACATCGATATAATTAGTGGGGGACTGGTATTTATTTATTGGGTGGTTCAGAAATTCTTCAAAGATTTAGGATTCGATTTCTAGATCTAGTTTTTCTTTGAGTTCTCTGTATCTGTTTCTTATTGTGACTTCTGTGACTCCTGCGGATTCTGCGACTTCTTTCTGTGTTCTTCTTTCGTTGAGCTGGACTCCTGCTATGTATAGTGATGCTGCGGCTACTCCTGTTGGTCCTCTACCGGATATTAATCCTTCGTTGATTGCTTTGTCCAGTATATCTTTGGCTTCTTCTTGGACCTCTCCCCTTAAGTCGAGTTGAGATGCAAAGCGAGGTACGTATCTCTTTGGATTTGTAAGTGGTACGTCTATATCGAGTTCGTCTTTGAGGAATCTGTAGGTTCTTCCTATATCTGTTTTGTCCACTCCGCTTGTTTCGGCTAGTTCGTCCAGTGTTCTTGGTATCTGTCTTTTTCTGCATACTATGTATAGTGTTGCTACCAGTACTTCTTCGATTAATCTTCCTCTGATTAATCCTTTCTTAACGCATTTTCTGTAGAGTTTAGCTGTTTCCTCGGCCACTGAGTCAGGTAACTGTAATGCGGATTTAGTTCTTCTGAGTTCTCTTAAAGCTGTTTTGAGGTTTCTTTCCATTGATGTGGAGACGCTTACTCTTTTATGCCAATCTCTAAGTCTCTTCATCTGGCTTTGATTATAACTGGACATCTTGTTTCCACGGCTGTCTCTGTTGAATTTATCTATCTGGGTGGAGAGTCCTCGGTTGGATTTCATGAATTTCAACGGGCTTCCGGTTCTTGCTTTTTTCTCCCTCTCCGTTGCGTCAAATGCTCTCCATTCCTGACCCTTGTCAAGCATTGATTCCTCGATAAGTTGACCGCAGTTTTCACATACAATTTCAGCTCGAGAAGGGTTATGGGAAAGTTTTTCTTCTCCACAGCTAGGGCATTCAGTTTCATCCAGCGGCATCTGGTCACCTGAAAACTTCTATGAAAGATTTAGAAGATACAGGTATTTAAAGGTTTCGAAAAATATATAAAGGAGTTTCTATATCTCGGAGTATTTCTCTAAATAGGTGGAATACTTGTTTCAAACACAGGTAGAAAACCAGTTTCTTCGACAGTTGCCGATAATAACCTTTATAAAGAAGATTGTTTTAATTGAACCTGAGGTGATGTATATGTTAGGACTTGCAGCAGGATTAGCAACAGGAATCGCACTACTACTAGCACTAGTGTTCGCGGAATACTCCAACCTTCGAGAAAAATCCGAGAAAGCATTTACATGGATCGGAGCAGGAGCAGTATCCTTCATACTAGGAGGAGTGATCTTCACGCTGAACAAAGGCCTATGGAAAAAACTAGACGCAACAGCGATCGGAGAAAATGGCCTAATGTTATTCCAAGCAATTGGAGTAATCCTAGTGATAATAGGATCTGTCTGGGCACTATTCGACCTAGTAACCCAGAACATGTAGAGCCATTAAAGAAAGAGACTACACAAAGCAAAACCATTTAATATCTAAAGCTTTCTTCTCTTCTTCTTTATCTTTCAAGAACATCTAGAATCATCTTTCCTTATACCATTACCTATTTCTACCTCAAGAGAAATTAATGACCTGGGATAAACATGCCAGCCAACCTACCTCCAGAGTACTCCGACGCCAAACAGAAATACAAGGACGCAGATTCACTTGGAAATAAAATCAAATACACCCAAGAAATGATCTCCAAGTGCCCAAAACACAAAGGAGCCGAGAACCTACTTAAAAACCTAAAGAAGAGACTGAAGAAACTTAAAGAAAAGAAAAACAAACAGGAGAAAGTGCAGAAAGGCGGGTACTCAATAGGGATAGAGAAACAAGGGTTCCAAGTCTGCATAACCGGGTACCCGAACACAGGGAAATCTACTTTGCTCAAGAAACTGACGAACGCGGATCCAGAGATAGCGAAGTACCCCTACACCACTAAGGAACCAGAAGTAGCGATGATGGACTACGAAGGAGCACAGATACAGCTAGTTGACCTACCACCCATAAAGGAAAATGCGGCGGAGAAACAAGGAGAAATAATGTCTATAATCAAGAACACCGATGGATTAATTCTAATGCTCGGGGAGGATCCAGAGGGAGAGAAAAAGGTGATAAAGAAAGAGCTGAAGAAGGTGAATGCGAAGAAACCCACGTTAACCGTGAACAAAGGACAGATACCTAGCAAGGAAAAGATATTCAATTTCTTCAACTTAATCAGAGTCTACACAAAGGAACCAGGTGAAGACCCGGATAAAGAGAACCCACTAGTGTTAGAGAAAGGATCTACTGTGGAGGAAGCTGGAGAACAGATACACAAAGACTTCGCAAGAGACATGAAGTACGTGAGAGTATGGGGATCCAGCCAGTTCGATGGACAGAGAGTAGAAAAAGAACACGTACTAGAAGACGAAGACGTAGTCGAGTTCCACACAGA
>CAYLXZ010000006.1:0-32797 GCA_964388265.1 Microcaldota archaeon
GTGTTTTCCGCTCTGTTTCTCCTGGCTTTACTCTTTCCTTGACTTGCCTCTTCTCTCTCATCTTCTCGAACTTGTTTTTCTTCTTTTGTTTATTTTTCTTCCTGTCTTTTGATTTTCTACTCATTCTGGACCACGTTTGAATTAAGGGTTTTATACTTATATTCCTTAATTTAAAAGTAGCATGGTTGAATCTAAAAAGAAAAAGAAGAAAAAGAGAAGGCAAGAAGAACTCCCTATTCATGGAGGAAAGAGAGGGATATGGGAGGAAGTTGAAAAAGAGGTTGGGAAAAACGCTTCCTATAGGGAAAAGATACAGGAGTACAAGAAACAGATTCTGGAGAAACACCCTGAACTAGTGTCTTCAGCAGAGAAACCTAAGAAGAAACTTTCAAAGGAGAAAAAGGAAGAACTAGAAGAACTGGAAATGTATTCCTTGGAACGAAAAGTAGTTAAAGGTGATGCTAAAAAGGAATTACAGAGAAACCCTGAATTAAGCCCTACCGAAGCATTGGAGAATGTAGGTGGACCCAGAGCCAGCTTATCAGCTCCTGTTCTGCAGGCAAGAGAAGATATAATGCAGGACAAAGAAGTTATAAAGGAACTTGAAGAAGTTAAGAAAAAAGCTCAGGAAGAGAAGAAAGAGAAAACAGAGGAAGAGAAGGTTTTAGAGGAGCAGGCTCAAATACGTAGAAATATAGAGAAAGAAGTCAAAGCGAAAATAAAAAAATGGCCAGAAACAGATATCGAGCGAGCTATTTCAAAGGCTGCCCACACCCAAAAGAAAGGCATGGGACGAGTAGCAGCTAGAAAAACTCTTCTAAATGACGAAGAATTTAAAAAAGAACTTGAAAAAATAAAGGAAGAAGCTAAAAAGGAAAAAGAGCAGAAATGAACAATATTTATATACAGTTAATCTGCCACCCACATAATTAAATTTTTCGAAGCACATGAAATAAACAGGGATTAAATGGATGAAACAGAAGTAGAATTAATGGCTGTTTCTCAAGGAACAGGACAAGAGGGATTGGGACCTGAAGAACTATCAGCCTACGGAGCATACGGGTGCTTCGAACAAGAAACGTCCTATGAAGTGTTCAAAGACCATCTAGAAAACAAAAATGAGTCTGAAAGAGAAGAATCGGTTAAGGAAGTTCTGAAAAATAGCATTGGGAAAGGACACGGGGCGGTATCAGACCAAAGTATGTTCATATTTTCGATAAAAGACTTGCCACGTGCAGCTACCCTTCACTTTGTCCTCCCTGAATACCTAATGCATCTACAGCAATCCATGCGAAGAGCCACACCAGAAAGAGGATATGTATTGCCTGATGAGATAAAGAACTCAGATATGGAAGAAGAAGTAAGAGAAGTACTAAATCAGTCCTTTGAAACCTACAAAAAGCTAGTGGAAAATAATATCCCAAAAGAAGACGCTAGATTTCTCCTACCCCTATACACCAAAACTAACATACAGACAGCAGGAAACCCAAGAGCCCTAATGCACTTATACGACATGACAAGAAGAGAAAAAGTCCCAACACCCGTACGAAAAGTAGTTAACCAGATGATGGAGAAGGCAAAAGAAAGAACACCCACACTGTTCAAAGACCTTGGGTACAACTACGAAACTCTATCCTGGTACCCTGCAGCACAACTCTACGCTGAGAGAAACAGCACCCTAAAACGAATAATTAAAGAAAACAGCTACCCCAAAGAACCTAAATTCATTAAAGAAAGGATAACCGAGGAAGCTATGGATAAAGCCATCAAAGAAAGAGACGAAGCCGAACTATCCAACCTAAAACACATTCATGACGGAGGAAAATTCCAAGGGTTCCTCTCACCAATGTCTCTAGCCTGTTTCCATCAATCAATTAGACAGAGAACTTGGAACCACTCCGTAGAATCAATCTACAGCTCTGCCAAAAGAGGAAGCATAGTCATACCTCCTTCGATAAAAAATTCAGAGCACCGTGAGGAGTTTAAAAAACAGCACACCAAAATGGTTAACCTATACAAAAGCCTTAAAGATGAAGGAATTTCTAAAGAAGAAGCTATTGGGATAGTTCCTCATTCTCTCGAACTATACGATTTCATCCACGTTGACGGATGGAATTCCGTACACTCAATAGGAAAAAGAACGTGTACAAAAGCTCAATGGGAAATCAGAGAAATAGCAAACAAGATAGCAGAAAGAATAAGAGAAAGAAACCCTATAGTCGGCAAATACGCCTACCCGCAAGGCGTAGTGTATGGGGAATGCCCAGAAAATGACTCTTGTGGACTATGTGAAAAAATAAGGAAAAAGAGAGAAGAACAAACTAAACTGTAAATTAGAGATCGAGAAGGAAGGATTAGAAGATGCCGAAGAACCTCCGTGAAACAGATCCTGAGATAAATGAAGCAATAGAGAAGGAAAGAGAAAGACAGAGAAACCAACTGGAGATGGTTGCATCCGAGAACTTCACCAGCAAAGCAGTACTCGAAGCACAAGGCTGCGTGATGACAAATAAATACGCTGAAGGACTACCAGGAGAAAGATACTACGGAGGATGTGAATACGTAGACATAGCTGAAGAAAAAGCAATAGAAAGAGCAAAAAAACTATTCAATGCAGAACACGTAAACGTACAACCTCACTCTGGTTCACAAGCGAACATGGCAGCCTATTTCTCAGTACTAGAACCAGGAGACACAATCTTAGGTCCAAAACTAAGTCATGGGGGGCACTTAAGCCATGGTAGTCCTTGGAGTTTCTCAGGACAACTCTTCGAAAAAATACCTTATAAGGTAGATCCAGAAACTGAAAGATGGAACCACGATGAAATAATGGAACTAGCTGAAGAACATAAACCTGATTTAATTCTTACTGGTTACAGCGCCTACCCAAGAAAAATAGACTTCGAAGCCTTCAGAGAGGCAGCTGACGCGGCAGACGCCTACCTAATGGCAGATATAGCACATATAGCTGGGTTAGTGGCTGCAGGAGAACATCCTAATCCTTTCCCAGAAGCAGATATAGTCACTTCCACTACACACAAAACTCTTCGAGGAGCAAGAGGAGGGTTTATAATGAGCAAAAGAGAACTAGGAGAAGATATAGACTCAACTGTGTTCCCATGGATGCAAGGAGGTCCACTAATGCACGTGATAGCAGGCAAAGCAGTTACTTTTAAACAAGCAAAGGAAGAAGAATTCAAAAAATACACAGAAAAAACTGTAAAAAACTCCAAATCTTTAGCAAAGACATTAAAGGAAAGAGGAATAAGGCTTGTAACCGATGGAACAGATAATCATTTAATACTGGCAGACGTTACTAGCATTGGATTAACAGGACAAGAAGCAGAGAACAGACTTCATGACATAGGAATAACTGTTAACAAAAATACAATTCCATTCGACGACAAAGAACCTGAAGATCCTAGCGGAATAAGACTCGGAACTCCTGCATTAACTTCTCGAGGGATAAATGAAAGAGAAATAATTCAAATAGGAGAAATAATAGCAGATACTCTCAAAGGAGAAGTAAAAAATGCAGAAAAACAAGTAAAGGATCTCTGTGAAGCTAACCCACTTTACCCGAAGTTAGATAAATAAACTTCAAGATACTAAATAAAGTAGATATAAGGAAGGGAATGAAATGACCGAGAAAAGACAAATATATAAATGTGAAGTATGTGGAAACATCGTAGAAGTAGTTCATGAAGGAGTAGGGGAACTAGTATGCTGTGGAGAACCGATGAAATTACTAGAAGCAGGTACAGAAGACGAAGGATATGAAAAACACGTTCCTGTGATAGAGGAAACTGAAGAAGGAATAAAAGTAAAAGTAGGGTCCAACCCACATCCAATGGAAGAAGAACACTACATAGAATGGATACAGATAATAACTGAAGAAGGAGAACACAGAGAATACCTGGAACCAGGTCAAAAACCAGAAGCGGAGTTCTCTGTTAAACCAAGTGAAATCAAGACAGCAAGAGAACACTGTAACATCCATGGGCTATGGAAAACACCTGAATAGACAAAAAGGAGGTGAAATATATGTTATCCGAGATACCGATAGACTTAGATAAAATAAGTCAAGAAGACCTAGACAAAGAGATACTTAGAAAAAGCGTGATAGCGGAACTAGATGCAATAGACCTGTACGAGCAGATGGCACACATGACCAATGATAAGAACCTTAAGAAAGTGCTTCTAGATGTAGCAAAAGAAGAAAAAGAACATGTAGGAGAGTTCCAAGAAATGCTGGCTAGAAGAGACCCTGAACTAGTGGAAGAAATGGAAGAGGGAAAGGAAGAAGTCAAGGAAATGACAGGTAAGTAAATCTCTCCTGTTTTTTATCTTCCTATTTTTCTATTTCTCTTATTTTTAGGCGAATAACTTCCTATATTAGATATCTGTCCCCTGTGATTTTAAATACTTTGAAAGTATACACACATCACGACGACTCGTACCTCGAAACTAGTGAAAAATAAAGGACAGAGAGAAGAGTGAAACTATGGATGGATTAACACCTTTAACTTTGAACTTTGCAATACTAATAGCAACTGCTACTGCTCTAGTTATAGTAGCTAAAAAACTTAAACAACCTCCACTCGTTTCCTATATACTGGCAGGGCTTCTAATTGGACCTGTAGGTCTAGATATAGTTACAGAGACCACTTCAATTGAATTCTTCTCTAAACTAGGTCTTAGTTTTCTTTTATTTTTAATAGGAACAAAGATGAACTTCAAAGGACTAAAAGATTTATTTAAACCTATACTAAGAATTTCAACGCTTCAGATTCTTATTCATGGGGTCTTATCTGCCTCTGTAGCTTTCCTACTAGGGTTTGGAAGAACTGAAGTTATCATAATAACTCTAGCCACTATTTATTCATCAACAGCTGTTATAGTAAAGCATCTGAGCGATAGAAATGAGGCTTCCACTGTCTACGGAAAGATAGATACAGGTGTCCTCATAGTACAGGATATAGTTGTTGTAACGGCTCTTGGGTTATTGAGTTCTCCCTCATTAGGTGATCTTGAGGTTCTAGCGGTTAAATTGATTGAGGTGATCTTCTTAATCTCTATAATCGGTTTAGTGGCTTACGCTTCATCTAAAAAACTTCTTCCAAGGATATTTAGGTTCATAGCTGAAGAGAGACATGTCCTATTCATCAGCGGGATAGCTTGGGTCTTCGCCTTTATAACAGCTTCAATTTACTTTAATATATCTATAGAGATTGGTGCGTTCCTAGCTGGACTTGCTCTCGGTCAGATACCATACAGGAAAGAGCTAACTGAGAACGTGAAGCCCCTTACAGATTTCTTCATGGTTGTATTTTTCTCTTCAATAGGTTTAAGTCTTACTGAAGGAACTCTCTTTTTCTACTTGGAAGAAGCGATCATCACGTCAGTGATATTCATCATAGGTGGGATTTTAATCATGTTCTTCCTTATCCAACGAGAAAACTTTTCACTTGAAACAGCGTTTAAAGGAAGTGTGAACATGTCTCAAACCAGTGAATTCTCTCTAATACTAGGAGCTCTTGCAGTTACCCAAGGATTCATCCACTCCAATATTTTAGGATACATTGCTCTCATTGCAATCATCACAATGTCCGTATCAGCGTACCTTATCCACTACAATGATCTTCTGTTCAAAAAGATACGTCCTTATTTATCTAGATTCGAATCTGGAGAAGTGGAAAAAACTGAGGAGGGACTGGAAGGCCACGCATTAATAGTAGGGTATAACCAGATGAGTGAAGCAGTACTGCCTGTAATTCAAGATCACTTCAAACAAGTGGCAGTAGTGGACAAAGACCCTGAAAAAGTAGAGAGGCTGAAGAAGAAAAACCTGAAGTACATTTTCGGGGACTTCAAGCACAGTAACATCCAAAGATCAATGGGTTTAGGGAAAGCAGATCTGATAATAAGCTTCGCTGAAGAAGAAGCACTAAACAGAGAAATAATAGAGGAATGTAGGGAGGATGCATTAGTATTCATAGAAACCAGATCCATAGAGCAAGCTGCCGAATACTATGACTTAGGAGCAGATTACATTATAAGAGAAAACGAACTCACTGCTGAAAAAATGAAAGATTACCTTGGTCAATTTATTGAAGATACACCTAAATTCATGGAGAAAGTGGAGAAAGATAGAGAGTCACTCATATGGGGTGGAGAGAGTGATTGAAATGATAAATTCTCTCTCGCTAGTGTTCATAGTAGCTTCGATAATGCTATTCATATTCTATAAATTGAATCACCCTCATATTCCTGCCTATATAATCGCAGGGATTCTAGTATCTCCGTTCGTGAGTGAAGCTGGAATTATACCTCTAGCTGAGATAGGTATAGCTTTCTTGGTATTTATATTTGGATCTAGCCTGAAGCTAGAAGAAACTGAGAAAGCCATGGAAAGCACAGCCATACTAACAATAAGCCAAGTAGCAATAATTGGGTCCCTAGTATTTCTTTACGCCTACATAATTGGCTTTGGGGCTCTTAATTCAATTTACCTAGCTGTAGCAGCTTCCTTAAGCTCATCGTTGGTTGGAATGGAATTAATAGAAGGTAGAAGAATTAAGTTAGCATATAAAAGACTCTGTAATTCTATAAATTTAACTCAGGACCTCATTGCCATATTAGTTTTCTTGGTCCTTGCTTCTTTCCCACTCACTCAGGCAGGGGTTCTTTCAAACATACAGATAGGAGCGTTAATATTGCTCTTAGGGTTTATGGCTCGGTTCTTAGTTCCTTATCTGCTTGAATTCCTGAAACGTTCATCTGAAGCCTCAATGCTCGTGGCTCTTGCCTTGCTACTGTCCTTTACTTCTTTATCTCAGTATTTCGGTATCTCAATCGTGATAGGTTCATTCGCGGCTGGGATTGCTTTATCAAAACCTCCTTATGATGAAGAGATAATAGATATATTCGAACCACTTAAAGACTTCTTCTCGGCCTTATTTTTCGTTTCTTTAGGTGCTTTAGTTATGATTCCAAATCTATCGATTATATTAACATCTTTAGGGTTAATAGTTGTTATAACGATAGTAAAACCACTTTTCACTGTCTTACTGCTTGAATCTGAAGGATATAGTAGGGGAACCTCTCTTATGACTGCGCTTAACCTTGATCAGATGAGTGAATTTGCCTTGATACTAGCTATCTATGCTTACGTGGCGGATATGATTATTCCTACTGTTTTCCAGGCTATTATACTGTCAGCAGTGGTTACAATGATAATAAGCTCTTATACTAGCAGACATGTTTGGGATATCTATGACAGGGTAAAGGGCTACTGGCTGTTCAATCTCTCTAACCTGGAGTTCGTGGAATCAGAGGTGCCTCAAGATCTCTCTGGCCACTTCATTATAGCAGGATATGATATACAGGGAGGGGAAATAGCTGATTTCCTCGAGGAAAAAGACCAACAAGTAGTCGTGATTGATAATGATCCTGAAAGAATTCTTGAAGCTAAAGAGAAAGATATGAACTATATATATGGGGATTTAATGATCCAGAAAACCTGGGAAGAAGCAAGATTTAAAGAAGCACAGATGATTATATCAACAGTTCCACTTCAGAACATAACAGAAAAAGTAATTGGGTTAGGTACCTCAGCATACAAAATAGTTCGTGCGAAACATCTTGAAGAGGCTAGAAGATACATAGAAGATGTATTGTACGTGATAGTTCCCAGGTATTTATCTTCTAATAGATTAATTGAGCATCTTAAGGGTTGTCTGAACAGCGAGGGTTATAGAAAGAAGCTTAGAAGGATAAGTAGAACAGAGTTAACTTAATTAAATCTTCGCAGACACTATATTGTCATTTAGGTCATTGATCACTTTCCTAGCTACATCTTGCTTTCTCTTCAGGTTGTTTACCATAGAGTTAGGATAACTGAATCTATTGAACTTCACGTAAAGATTCTCTAATCTTCTTTTCATCTCTTCAGCTGTTTCTATATCTCCTTCTCCAAGTTTATCCATGGCGAATCTTTTAAGTTCTCCTATAGCGTCTCCTAAACCGGTTAAATAGTATCTGTCTGGTACATCTATTTCAGGTAGCTCTTTATCTTCTAGATAGCTTTTAACTATGCAGAGCTCGGCGTATTCCTGATAGCTTTTACCAAGAGCCTTATCCATCAGAACAGGGCGGCCTTCTAAAATTTCTTCACATTCTTTTATTATTCTGTGTGCTTTTTTCTTCTTTTTTTCAACCCCAGGAAAATTTTCTTGGTGTATCGCTTTTATACCTTCCTGGCAGAGGGGTAGAATGTCTCTACGTTTCTTTAGAACTTCTTCTCTCTTCTCGTAAGCGTCTTCCAGTTCTTTCTCTATCTTATCTAACATGTGTTAATTATATCGATCTTCGAATAAAACACTTATTGCAATAACCTTAAATTCCAGGATAAGGACAAATTAGCAACACCATGAACAGCTTTGAAGTTCTAGAAGACGAAGTAAAAGACCTCGTGACACAGAGGTTTGAAGAACCAACCCCAATACAGGAGAAAGCAATCCCTAAAGTAGCTGAAGGAAAAAACAGCCTGATAATAGCCCCAACCGGAACAGGGAAAACCGAGAGCTGCATATTGCCAATAATGGATAACTATCTACAGCAAAGAGATGAAGAACCAGAAGAAGGAATCAAGATACTCTACATAACCCCTTTGAAAGCACTTAACCGAGATATATTGGATAGAATAAAGACATGGTCGGAGGACCTAGAGATAGACGTAGCAGTAAGACACGGAGACACATCCAAATCAGAAAGATCCAGACAAACCAAGAACCCACCAGAGCTACTCGTAACCACACCGGAAACCCTTAACATCGTTCTAACAGCACCGAAACTAGGAGAACACCTAAAAACAGTTAACCATGTAGTCATAGACGAAATACACGAACTATGCGAAAGCAAAAGAGGATCACAACTAACCATAGCGCTAGAAAGACTGATGGAGAAAGCCGGAAAATACCAAAGAGTAGGCCTATCAGCCACAGTAGGAGACCCAGAACAAGTAGCCAATTTCTTATTCAGCGAAAGAGACCGAGAAATAATCCATACACCAGGAGAAAACAAGATACAGCTAGATGTAGAGAAACCAGAGCCAATTGAAGAAGATGAAGAACTCAGCGAAGAACTACTCATCCCACCCGACGCAGTAGCAAGACTAAGAAGACTAAAAGAACTAATAGATGAATACGAATCAGTACTCACATTCGTGAACACACGACAGATGGCTGAAATGCTATCCAGCAGATTCGCAGCATGGGAAGAAGCAGAAGACATAGGAGTACACCACTCCTCACTATCCAAAGACGCAAGAGTAGTATCAGAAGGAGAGTTCAAAGAAGGAGAACTACGAGGAATGATAAGCACATCATCACTAGAACTAGGCATAGACATAGGACAGATAAAACTAACAGCACAGTACCTCTCACCAAGACAAGTGAATCGACTTATACAGAGAGTGGGAAGAAGCGGACACAGAGCACACCTCTCACCAAAAGGCAAAATAATCACCGTGGACCCAGAGGACACCTTGGAGTCGGCAGTGGTCACAGAGAATACACTGAAAGAAAACCTCGAAGAACCAAAAATATTCCAATCACCACTGGACGTTCTAGCACACCAAATAGTAGGTATGGCAATGGAAAACTACAAGATGAAGAAAGAAAAAGCCTATGAAGTAGTAAAAAGAGCCAATCCATTCAAAGAACTATCATTCAACGACTTCTTAGAAACAATTGAACAACTAGCAAAAGAAAGAGTAATCTGGACAGAAGAAGACAAATTCGGAAAAAAGAGAAACTGCTACGAATACTATTACGGCAACATATCCATGATACCTGACGAAAGAACCTACTACATAAAAGACACAACCACGAATGACAATGTAGGAGTACTAGATGAAGGGTTCGTAGCTGAAGACCTGGTTCCAGGAAAGAAATTCATAACAAAAGGAAGACCATGGAAAGTCCTAGACATAACTGAGAGCGAAGTAATAGTAGAACCAACTGAAGAAATAACCAGCGCAATCCCAGCCTGGAGCGGAGAAGAAATACCAGTACCAATAGACATAGCAAAAGGATTCGCAGAGAAATTCAACCAAGAAATAGACTCAGAAAAAATAAACACAGGGAAAAATGCTCATAAATCAATAAAAAACTTTATCGAAAAACAATCAGAATACTTCAAACCAGGAAAAAACCAGATACACCTAGAAGAGATAGATAACTACCTAGTGATACATTCATACAACGGAGACATAGTGAACGAGACCCTAGAAAGACTATTGACAATTCTGATAAGCAGCTACATAGGAGAATCAGTTGGAATGGAGAACGACGCCTACAGGATAGTCCTGGAGTTCCCAGGAAAACCAAGAAAAGACCTAGTGAAGAAATTCCTAACCGAAACAGAGCCAGAAGAAGTAGAAACAATACTCGAAAGATCCCTGATGAGAACCTCACTCTTCAGATACAGATTCATACACATAGCAAAAAGATTCGGATTAATAAGCAAAGACGCGGACTACCAGAAAATAAGCATAAGAAGACTAATAAGAGCAGTCCTAGACTCACCAGTATACAAAGAAACCATGAAAGAAATAAAGAAAGATAAACTCGATGTGGAAAACACTGAAAAGATAATAGAAAAGATACAAGAAGAAAAGATAGAAATAAAAGAACACAGCTTCAAAGAACCATCTCCCCTTGCTCAGAATGCGTTCAGCAAGGTAATGAGAGCACCAGAGCTAGTATCCCCAGCTACACCTGAGAAAGAAATACTTGAACTAATGAAGAAAAGAATACTGAACGAAAAAGCACACCTAAACTGCACATATTGTGGAAACGAATGGTACAGAGACATAAAGGAACTTTCTGAGGATATAGATTGCCCTGAATGCGGTTCATCCATGGTTTCCTACATTCAAGGGAAAAACAAGGAAAACTACGAGGATACTAAAGATCTCTTGAACTCCTATGGTAAAAAAGCAGTCATAGCACTATCATGCACAGGGGTAGGTCCGGAGACCGCTAAACAGGTTCTCAATAAAAGAAGAAGAGATGAGGAAAAGTTCTACAAAGATTTACTTGAAGCTAAAAAAACCTACCTGAGGACGAAACAGTACTGGAAGGATGAAGACAGTTAATTTTCTTCCCTAAATACCCTCAAAGAGCTGAGATTTCAATAGAAAGTAAATTAGGAAGATTCCTACTACTATCCCTACTAATGTAATCTCCCAACTAGCAATATTAAACATGTTAATAATTTATCATACAACCTTTAAATAATTTTTGCCTGAACCCAGAGCCTATAAGGAAGAAAACCTAAAAATCTAAATAGGGATCAAATGGTATTCAAAATAGGTGCCCACGTAAGCAAATCAGGAAACTTCTCCAAAGCCCTGGAAAGAGAAAGAGATGTAGGAGGAAACTGCGGCCAGATATTCGTAAAAAGCCCCAGATCATGGAGATTTGCAGACCTAGCCAAAGGAGAAGTAAAGAAATTCCAGGAAAACTACAGAGAAAGCGAACTCAAACCATTCATGACCCATGGAACCTATCTCATAAACCTAGCAACACCAAAAGAAGACCTCTTCCAGAAATCCATAGAATGCCTAAGAAAAGAAATAGAAAGAACAGACAGACTAAACATACCTTACATAACTTTTCACCCAGGAGCACACACAGGTTCAGGAGAAGAAAAAGGATTAAAAAGAATAATAGAAGCATTAGATCAATTGGAAGAGACCCTTGAGAACTCAGATATCCAGCTACTGCTTGAAAACACAGCAGGAAAAGGAACAACCCTAGGCTACACAATGAAACAACTTCAAGAAATGAAAGAAAGGACAAAAGCACCAAACATAGGAGTATGCTTAGATACAGCCCACGCCTATGCTGCAGGATATGACTTAAGCACTGAAGAAGGGATACAAGAAACCATTAAAGAGATAGAAGACACAGTGACCGTGGAATCAATTCCAATGGTTCATCTAAACGACTCAAAAGCTCCATTAGGATCAAAGAAAGACCAACATGCTCATCTAACGGAAGGAAAATTTGGAAGAAAAGGAATAAAGACATTCATAAACCACGAGGCCTTCAGAGACATCCCTATGATCCGGGAATCACCCTTCAAAAAGAAAGATATCAAAGTAGCTAAGAAACTTAGAGAAAAATAAAGGAGGAAAAAGCTTGAAAGCCATCGTAGCATCGGAAAAAGACACAGCAGGAATGAACATCTTCAATAAACTCCTAGATAAAGGATTCGATTCAACGGACAAGAAATGGCTGAATAAAACTCTTTTCCAGAAAGATGAATGGCTCCTAGCACGCGCAGAATCCAGAGTAATCTACGCAGATGAAGTAGCGGAACTAGATGTAGATGAAGTGATCTTCGCTTCAAAACATTCATCCGAGTCAGGCAAACCAACATTAACTACCCATGTCCCTGGGAACTTCGGACCCGCTGACTACGGAGGCGAACCAGGAAAACTCTGCCACACTTATTCAGATAGAAGGAAAGCAATTTACATGGAGCTACTTAATCCCCCTTTCGAGTATGAAGTGTCTCTTGAGGTAACGCATCATGGTCCTCTTATTCCACAGCCATGTTGTTTTGTGGAACTCGGATCAACCCAGGAACAATGGGAAAATGAAGAAGCAGCTGAATATCTAGCTGAAGCAATAGTGAAAGGAATAGAGAAGGAACCACCGGAGACAGATACAGCTATAGGTATAGGTGGAAACCACTACGCCCGCAAGTTCACAGAAGTAGAGGAAAATAGAGATATAGCAATGGGTCACATGATCCCAAGATACGCTCAGAAACACCTTGATCCAGATATAGTTGAACAGATGATTGCTAAAACTCACCCAGATCCAAGTAAAATAATGATAGATAAAAAAGGAACCAGGAAACAGTCAAAGGTCCGAGAAATGCTTGAACAGTTCAATATGGAACTAGAGTTACTTTAATTTATCTAAACTGGTTTTTTATCTGTTCATCTATTGTTTCTAGGAACTTTGTTTTCTTTTCTTTTGGTACTGTGGCTCCTGCGGCCACGTCGTGTCCCCCACCTTCTCCTTCTAGTTTTTCACTGGCTTGATACATTGCTTCTCCTAGATTTAATCCTTTATTCACAAGTGTTTTGTTTCCTCTTCCGCTGAATTTTATTTTATCTTCTTCTTTTTCTGCTGATCCTATTATTGCTTTCTTTCTGTCTATCTCGTTGGTTGAGTACAGCATTCCTACTACTATGCCGATTAATGTATGTGGGATTTCTCCTTCTCCGTCTAGGAAATAGATGTTTTCTTTTTCTTCTACTCCTTCTTCCTTGGCGTACTCTATTCCTTTTCTTAGTTTTCTTCTATGGGTTTTGAGTAGGTTTTTTGCTTCTTTGAAGTGTTCTTCTCGGTCTCCCATTGCTACTTTTATACCTATTTCTGGTTCTTCGTGTCTTCCACATGAATTTAGGAGAGTTGAGAATTCCTTGCCGTCCTTCACTGGTGATTTCTTTGGTTCTTTCTTCATTTCGTAGACTTCTCCTACGAGGTTTTTAAGCACTCTTTCCGGAACTCCTTTCTGTCTTCCGTATACGTGGAGACCTGATATCAG
Source organism: Microcaldota archaeon (assembly GCA_964388265.1). Taxonomy (GTDB): domain Archaea; phylum B1Sed10-29; class B1Sed10-29; order B1Sed10-29; family B1Sed10-29; genus CAYLXZ01. Next base: position 13,633 of record CAYLXZ010000006.1, read on the forward strand.
TTTCTTTTTCTCCTCATCGCTGAGATCGCAGTAGTATCTCATGTTTCCTTCTCCGTCTTTTATATCTATTTCAAGGTGTCTTAGGAATTCTCTGCATTCTCCTCTGTTGTTGGTGAGTCCAGGTAGATATGGGTCGGTTGAATAGGCTAGAAATGGGATTATTGGCCTTGAGTGTCTTCCGAATAGTGTGATGTCTTCTCTTGCTTCTAGTTCACCTGATTTCTCCGCGTCTTTCACTACTTCTTGGTTTAACCCGATTAATCTATTGTCGTCGCTGTACTGCATGTCTCCTAACGCGCCTACTATACCTATCTTCGCGAGATCAATGTTTGATTTATTTATTTCTCTGGCCACGAAGTAGCTTAGTCCGGATGAACTTATTTCGCTTGATCCGTCGTGTCCGGATAGATGTGGATTAAGGTGTGGGTGGCTGGTTTCTCCTTCTATTTCGTGGTGGTCTATTATGCAGTATTCTCCGTTGGTTAATTCTTCTTTAAGCATATCTAGATAACCTGAACCGAAGTCTATTAGTATGAATGGTTTTTCTCGTCCTTTGTATTTCTTTATTTCTTCTTTGGAGAAGTGTTTCAGGGTTTCTGCTTCGTATTTCTTCCCTAATCGGTTCAGGGTTTTTCTTATTATTGCTCCTGCGGATAATCCGTCTGCGTCGTAGTCGTTCAGTACTATGAAGTTGTCTTTGTCTTCTATGTATCTTGCCACGTCTTCTAATCCTTCTAGGTTTTTTGATTTCATCTTCTCTTACCTGTAGTTATTTAAGGGTCCTGCGTTTTAATGGCTTAGGTGGTAACATGAAGTGTGTTGAATGCGGTGAATTCATGGTCTTGAGACCTGTTGAAAAGCACGATGGTTTCTACTACGGACCTACTGTTTGCTCTAACTGTGGTAGAAAAGAGCTGGATGGATCTACAATTCATAATCGGCTTTGATGTCAGGTAGATAGGTCTCGTGATCTCTTTCTTCTAGTTCTCTGTTTATGCTTTGTCGTTTATCTTCTTCACCATGCACTAGGAATATTTTATCTAGGTCTGGTAGGTCTGAAACGTATTCTAGAAGTTGTTGTCTGTCTGCGTGGGCGCTGAAGTGCAGTGACTTCACGTCTGCTCTTATTCTTACTTCTTCACCGTCTGGAAGCTCTATTATGTCTTTTCCGTCTTGTAGGTCTCTGCCTGGTGTGCCTTCCACTTGGTATCCTACTAGTATGATTTTGTTCTTGGGGTCGTGTCCCAGTTCCTTCACGTACTTTATCACTGGTCCTCCTGTGAGCATTCCTGAGGTTGTTAGTATTACTCCTGGTTTATCGCTTTTTACCACGTCTGAACGGTCCTTTGTCCTAGGTGGATTGAATTGCTCCGGGTTGAATGGGTTTTCCTGCGCCATCAGAATTCTTTTCTGTATCTCGTCTTTTGCGTGGATCACGTTCTGTCTGTGGATTGAGTTAGCTTTCTTTATCATTCCATCGATGTATCCTGGTGTGTCTGGTAGGAAACCTGATTTCATGTAGTTGCTTAGTGTGATCATTAGTTCTTGTCCTCTTCCTACTCCGAAGCTAGGTATGATTACTTTTCCTCCTCTTTCCACTGTTTTCTTAACTTCTTTAGCTAGCTTGGTGCTGTTTGTTTTAAGGCTTGGTAACTGATCTTTCTTCCCTCCATACGTTGTCTCCATTATCAGATGATCAAAGTCCTCTATATCTGTATCTGCTTCGTCTAGTATTGTGCTGTCTCTATATGATAGGTCTCCTGTGTATAGTAGAGAGGATTCTGGTCCTTCGAACCTCACTGTGGCTGAGCCCAATATATGTCCTGCATTGTAGAGCGTGAGATCGGTGTCTTGAGATAGTTTTTCTTTATCTCTGTAGTCTAGGTATATAACGTCTCTCATTATGTTGTTTATCTCTTCTTGGCTGAACTCTGGGTTTCTTTCTTCTTTAGCTATCTTCAGGTAGTCGCTGAGCAGTAGCTGCATCAGGTCTCTTGTTGGTTTTGTTGCGTATATGTTTCCTCTCCATCCTCTTGCGTAGAGGTGTGGAAGGTACCCTGAGTGATCTAGATGAGCGTGTGTAATCACTACGCTGTCTATTTTGTTCATCAGGCTCTTTGGGATATATGGATATCTCTCTGTATCGGATTCTGCTCCTAGTTTTATCCCGCAGTCCATGAGGATGTTCTCTTGTTCTGTTTCTACGAATATTGCTGACTTGCCTACTTCTCCGCAGGCTCCTAAAAACTTCAATTTCATTATTAATCATCTCCTTGTTTTGTTGTTGAAGAGATGGAGTTTGAGAACTCACTTTAAGGTGAAGTTTCCAAAAATCCATCATTTACCTGTTTATCTGTTAGAAATAAGGAGGTAAACCTTACTTCTTTATATTTTAAGCCTCCTAATTTAAATACCATGGTTAAAATCCCTTTCCTCAATAAACTTAGAAAACCCCAAGAGAAGATAGAGATAGAGAAACAGATAAAGCAACTTAATAAAGAGAAAGCAGAGCTTAAATCAAGCAAGAAAGAACTAGAAGAGATGGATAGAGACACTTCAGATATAGATGAAGAGCTTCAAGAGATAGAGAAGAAACTAAAGAAAAGATACGATGAACTAGCTAACTTAGAATACAAACAAGCGTTAAATGAGATAGGAGAGAAGTCGAAAGAGAAGAAAGTAACTTTAAGTAGAATGAAAGGTGAATTAAAAGAAGAGAGAAAGAAGAGAAGAAGACTTGAAACCAAGCTAGAGGAACTTGAAGAGAAAAAAGAATCACTGAAAGAAGATAAAAAAGACTTAGCCAAGAAGATAAACGAACTTGAAGAGAAAGTAAGAGACAAAGAGATGAAGATCCAGCAAAAAGAAGACATAATCCAGGGCCTCAAAGAAGAACCAGAAAAAGAAGAGAAACCACAGGAAGAACCAGAGCAATCCGAGGAAGAGAAGTCAGGTAGAGAAAAAATACTTGAATCTCTGTTAAAAGATTACAGCAGCTACATCGAAGAGAAAGAGAAAAAAACAATCCAGGAAATGAAGGAAATGGTACAGCCGAACAACATAAACCTAAGAGAGTTCCTAGAAGACATAGAGAAAGACGGCTTGGAAGCATGTGAAGAAGCCTACGATAAAATAATGGATAAAATAGAATCCTGTTCACCACTTCCTGTCGAGTACTGGATGAACATAAAAACAATGATAGACCTCAAAGCAGCCGGACACAAAGACAAAGCAATACTACTATGCTCAGCATTCCGACACTTCGGCGCAGAATCCCACGTAGCCATAATAAAACTAGAAAACGGAGAAAGAAGACCCTTAACACAGATAAAAACCAACAATAAATATCTGTTGATAGATCCAAATCAAAAGCAACCATTCAAAAGATACTACGGAACAAGAGGAGAAATAAAAAACCAATACAAATACAAAGGAAGCAAAATCAGGGAATTCAAGTACCTATTCAATGACAGAGAATACATAACCTATGAAGAAACATAATCTTGCACCTAAAACAACAAAATATATTTATATAGCAGAGAATAAACTTAGAGAGGAGGAACGATAAGATGAAAAACCTTATCCTTCAACTGAAAGATAGAGAGGAACGATAAGATGCCAGTGAAATCCAACCCAGATAAATGCATATCATGCGGAGGATGCACCTCAGTCTGCCCAGTAAACGCAATCACACTCAAAAACGGAGAAATAACCATAGACCAAGAAAAATGCATAGAATGCGGATCATGCATCAAACTATGCCCAGTAAACGCAATAAAAAACAAAAAAGAATGAAAAAATAATGAAGATGATGAAAAATGACCTATAAAAACAACCCAACAAAATTCAAAGATAAATACGATGTGATAGTGGTAGGAGCAGGTCCAGGCGGATCAATAGCAGCAAGAGACTGCGCAGAGAAAGGACTAGACACTCTAGTAATCGAGAAAAGACAAGAACTAGGAACACCAGTAAGATGTGGAGAAGGCCTAGGAGAAGCCTGGATGGAAAAAGCAAACATAGAATACGATCCAACCTGGTGCATAAGAGAAACAACAGGAGCAATAGTGTTCCCACCAAACGAAAAACAACTAAAAGTAGATCCAGTTAACAACGGATACATAGTAGAAAGAAAGATATTCGAAAAAAGACTAGCAGAACAAGCAGGAAGAAAAGGAGCCGAATACCTACTTAAAACCAGAGTAACAGACGTCATAAAAAATAACGGAAAAGTAGAAGGAGTTAAAGTCAAAACAGACAGAGGAAAAACAAAGAAATTCAAGGCAAACATAGTTATCGCCGCAGACGGTGTAGAATCACCCACAGCAAAACTAGCAGGAATAAACACATCCAACCAACTGAAAGACATGGATTCAGGCTACGAATACGAAATGGCCAACCTTAGCTTCGATTCAGAAGACACAAGATACATAAACATATGGATGGGAAACGACATAGCCCCAGGAGGATACATCTGGGCATTCTTCAAAGACGAAGACGTAGCCAACGTAGGAATAGGGATAAATCCAACCCAAAACGACACAGATAAAACAGCTAAAGAATTCCTGGACGAATGGATAGAGAACCATCCAGAGTACTTCGAAGATGCAGTAATCACAGAGAAGAAAGGAGGAGCAATACCTCTAGGAGAACCACTCGACGAACCCTACACAGATGGATTAATGATCGTAGGAGACGCAGCTCACATGGTGAACCCCATCCACGGAGGAGGAATGGGACTAGCAATGGAAGCAGCAAGAATAGCAGCAGAAGTAGCAAAAGAATCAATAGAAGAAGAAAACTACAGTGAAGAATTCCTATCCAGATACGGTGAAAGATGGTGGGAACAAAGAGGAAACCACCTAATGAAAGTCCAGAAAGTCCGAAAATTCGCAGAATCACTCACAGACAAAGATCTAAACAAACTAAGAGAAATACTGGACGAAGACCAACTTCTAGAACTAACAGAAGCAAGTAAATTCAAACAATTCCTCAAATTATTCAAAGGAAGCCCAAAGATAGCTATGAAGGCAACAAAAGCCTTTACCTAAACCTTTTATGAAGACACTTCCTAGAAGTAGACAATGAAATCACAAACCCTAGAAAAGGCAAGAACCTACCTGGAAAAATCCCCACAGGGAACATTCACACTTCTAACAGTATCTTTAATAGGATTAACTTACCTTTTCCTGTCCTACAATTATCTCTACATCCCTAACGAAAAACTATTATCCTACGGGTTTGAACTATCCAACCCACTGGGAGCAATAACCTATTCATTCCTCCACCTAAGCCCCCAGCACATAATAGCGAACGTAGCTCTCCTTCTAGCAGTAGGGATAATAGCTGAAAAGAAACTCAACTTCAAAGACTACTTCACCATATTCTTCACCTCAGCAATAACAGCAGGAGTAGCCTTCCAGCTATTAACACCAACACCTACTGTACTCGTCGGAGCATCCTCAGCCGTATCAGGAATACTCGCAGTAGCAGTATTCGTGGACTTCAAGAAAACCATCCCAGCAATACTAATCTTCGGACTATTCCTAAGCATCGTATCCCCAGCAGTAACTACCTACACAGAAAAACAGCTAGGGTTACTGGAAAATGAAACAACTGAACTAGGAAAACAATATAATAAAACAAAAGAAAAAATAGAAGAGTCTCAACAACAGTTAGAGAACCTTACAATCATGATATCCAGATTAAAAGAAGAATGTCTAATCAAAGAAAACGAAACAGCATGCGTAAAATGGAAAGAACTAAATAAAACTCTGAAAGAAAAAGAAGAAAAAGAAGAAGAACTACAAGAAAAAGAGAACGAAACCGTGAAGGACCTGAACAAAACCATGACGGACCAGATGAAACTAGAACAAGGAATAAAAAGAGAAGAAAGAGCAAAAACAAGCGCTATAGTACATCTAATAGGAGCCTTCACAGGCATAGGATACCTCTGCATATTCAGGAGAGATATATTATGGAGTCTACCCTCTCAAGCCTCACAATTAGAAAACTACTTCCAGAAATAAAGGAAGAGACCGAAGGAAAATACCTAGGGAAAGCACAGCAACTTGACAACAACACCTACAGATTCAGATTCAGCCCAGGATCAATCGACCTAATCATAGAAATAGGAAAAAGACTAAATATAACAGACTACAGACTAAAAGCTCCAAAAAAAGCAACACAGCCATCAATGATACTCAGAAAACACCTGAGCAACTCAAAACTAGAAAAGATAGAACAAGTCGGCTTTGATAGAATAGTGGAAATGACATTCACAAACGGTAAAAAGATAATTATAGAGCTATTTGCAGAAGGAAACCTCATACTCACGGACGACAAGGATAAAATCATATTCACACACAGGACCAAGGAATGGAGAGATAGAGAAATAAGAAAAGGAGAAAAATACACCTATCCACCATCTCAACTAAAAAACCCCTTCAAAGTAGACCAAGAACAATTCAAAGAAGCTCTATCAGGAAAAAGCATCGTAGCCAGCATAGCAACCAACCTAGGGCTAGGAGGAGACATAGCCGAAGAAATATGCAGAAAAGCAGAAATAGACAAAAATAAAACTAATGAACAATTAAACGAGAAAGAACTAGAGAAACTATACAGAAGCATGGAAGATCTTTTAAAGAAAGATAGAAATCCTGTAAAGCAAGATGGAAAGATAAGGCCCTTCCCAATATCTGGAGAAGTACAGGAAAGATACGATTCACTGAACACAGCCATAGACGAGAACTACAAAGGAAAAACCGAATCAGAGAAAGAACCGGAAGATCTGATAAAACTCAAGAAGAGACTGGAAAGCCAGAAAGAATCAATCAAAGAATTCAAAGACAAGATAGATAAGTACAAGAAGAAAGGAGACGCAATCTACAAGAATTACAGTAAAGTAGGTAAGGCAATACAGCTATACAAAGAAGGAAAGACAGATAAACTAAAAGAAGAACTAGATGCGGAGATAAAAAACAGAAAAATAAAACTAGATTTAAACTAACATAGTTTCATCCACGACAACTACGTCAGACACTGAGAAAACAGCTTTAAACGGTATTCTCGCCATATTATCGGCACCTGTTAAATCTTTTGCTATTCTAGAGCTTTTATTGGCTTCTATCACCATTGACTCTAGATCTCCGCTTTTTTCATCTATTTCGACATCGCTCAGTCTGCCGATTTCTTCTCCTTTGTTCGTAATAACTCTCATCCCGCCAAGCTGTTTTGCTATGACGTATTTTTTTGAAGCCATGTTTATATCCTCCTTTTAAATATTATTTCTTGGTTTTTCTCTGTTAATAGTAAAGAAACATATATTTAAAAAGGTTTCCCTGGTTCGAATTAACTCTAATTAACCCAACATATTCTGGAAAAAACCAAAAAGACCCATCCCCAGAATACCAACATGCCGGCATTAACCATCACAGCAACAGGGGGAGCAGCCCTAACAGCGATACAAGCAATATCAGCAATTAACCTACTTACAGTAAGTTTTCCTGGATTAAATTTCCTATCGAACGGAGCACCTACCTCTAACTCCATCTCAAACATAGTAGAAAAAACAAACCAACTAGAAACACCTTCTCATCTTCATTCCTATCTTCAGAAAAACCAGATAAACCAACCAATAGATAAAAAACTAGAGAAATCTATCCTAAACGCTGAGAAAGCCAAAAAACACGCTGAAGAAACCCTGGAAGAATATAGATTAATCTTCACAGTAACAGGAATAAATCTAAAAGCTCTCTCAAGAACCATGAAAAACAAACGAAAAACAGAGAAACATTACAATCTAGCTATGAAGAACACAAAATCTATGTATAAAGAAATAACAAAAGACCTGCTCGAAGAACACCAAAAACTGAGCTTCCTAGGAGCAGACACCAACTACACAGGCCCCATAACCCAGATCCATGAAAAAACCAAAGAAATAATAAAAAACCTAAACAGAGAAAAATGCGGAGACGAAAAAGACATCTCAACCACAGTAGGATGCCTGACAAAAGATATAAACACCTACAGAAACACAACAGGCGAATTCACACCTTCACTCTACAACAAGATAACACAAACTCTGATTCCCAAATACTCCGAACTAAAGAAACAGATCAATAAAAAGACAGATAACCTCAAACAAGAATACAGAGAAACCGAGAAACTACAAAAAAGAAATATAAACAAAGCAAACGAGAAACTACATGAACTCGAAGCACAGAAAACAACTTTAATCAACTGGAACCCAGGATCAACCCAAAAAAACCAAATAGAAACCAGCATAGCAGGAACACCAAGACAACAGCTACTGAAAATAAAAGAAAACCAAGAAGAATCCAGATTCCTGGCTGAAAAAGCAGAAAACATAAAGAAATCAAAGAAAGAAAACTACCTAGTTCAATCAGTTAAAAAATACAAGAAATCGCTAAGTAAAGCCGAAATTACCTATAAAGAATCAAAAAACCTCTTAAAAAGACTTCGAAACATAGAGAAATCATACAAAGATAAAATAAAGAAATTAAGAAGCCAACTGAAACAGACTCTAACCAGCAGATACTGGGAAAGGATAGAAACCAGATACAAAAAATCTCTACAGCAATCCACCTATGGTGAAAGAATAAAATCGTTGAAAAACACCTATCAATACATCAAATCAATCAAGAACGCCGAAGATAAAGAGATAATACCGATAAAGAACAAGATACAGAACCTACTAAAGAGAATTCAGAAGTACCAGGACCTTGGATACGACTTTGAAGACAAAATAAAGAAATTAAAACACCTTCAGAAAGTGAAAGACCCTGAGATGATTCCAAGAACCTATGAAGTATACAATGAAATAAAGAGATTAGTTGAAAAAAGACTCACGCCACTAAGACAAAAAATAGAAAGAAAAAGACAAGAATCATCCCAATACCTCAAATCAGCAGAAGAACTACGGAAGACACCATCAACCCAAGAAAGCATCAACACACAGCTACTGAAGAAACTAAAACAAGAACACAGAGAAACAAGAAATAAACCACCTCTCAAACAACCAAAACAAACGCTCAAAACCTACAATAAGATAATAAACCAGATACACACCTCCATAAAACAACTAAAATCCAAATTACTCTCCAAAAACACCCAAATAAAAACCAAAACAGAGAAAACAGTATCTTGTAACCAGCAAATAAAAAGAGAACTAACTCTAACAACCAAGAACCCTCTCCAAGTTCCTTTATACGATACAAAAATAACAAAAACAATAAAGAAACCAGAAGAAGAAATCAACTTCTACATACCAGTACTAGAACCAGGTCAAATCACCCAAAGAACCACCACTACAACCATAACTCCATACAGATGTAATTTAATCTCAGAAAGCGATATACAAGCTACAGAGAACTGGATAACCAAGATGAAGAAGATAAAGATTGAAAGAAACGTAGAGTCCACAGAGGTCTTCATCACCCAATACATACCAAAAAACGCCGAGATAATACACCTAGAAAAAAGTAAAAGAACAAAAAAAGGACGAATAAAGCTAAATATAAACTCAGAACAAGAAAACATAACAATAACCTATAAAAAACCACCAAAACTAGATATAGAAGGACATAAAGAAATAAATCCAAGTAAAAGAACTCAATACATCATTAATATAATTAATAACGGAGATAAGATCTCAAACTTTACACTAACCCGGAGCATAGACCCAATAGGAAAAATTGAAAGCAACTACCCAATTGAAGAATCAGAAAACCACGTTAAGATAACAATACCTGAACTAGGTGCACGAGAAAAAATCAAGATGACATACAAGCCAAAGAGCCTGAAAAAAGAAGCTAAAAAAAATTTAATGAGATTAAACCAACTTAACTACACCAAAGATGCCTCAAAGCACCTTATGAGTAGATTAAAAGAAATAAGAAGATTATATAGAGATCAGGAATACAGGGAAGTTATTGAAAAGTCACCTAATTTGATCAATGAATTTCGGTCTCTACCTAGCAAATCCAAAGACAACTACACCAAGGATACGGATACTAGGAATGAATCAAATAAAACAGTTCCTAAGTCCGAAGAAAATGAATTAACAACTATAACCCAAAGAACCTCTAACCTCTGCGAGCTAATAGAATGTAGAGACCTAAAAATGAAATTGGAAGAACTTAAATCCACTGAAACTCCACAAGAGAAAAAAATAACCAAGTTAAAAACCCGGTTGAACAATCTTGAGGAAGAGGCTATGAAAAAAGTGAAAAAGAACAAAACCAAGATCAAAGAAACATTTAAACTTCTTGAAAAAGCATTCAAAACCGCAGATCAATTTACAACTGAAAACAAAGAGATACCATACACTCAAGAAGATCTAAAATCTCTTCAAGAAAGAAAAAAATCTCTTAACAAAAAAGAATTAGTTTTTGGAATAGCTGAACCTTCTTTCACACAACTAGTTGAAGAACACGGTACTGAAAAGATAAAAAGAAAGATAGAAAAGAGAAAAGATCTTATAGAAGACGCTGAAGACATGTTATCTAATATTAAAGAATCTTCTATCTTAAGGCTGGAAAGAGCAAGAAAAATATTCTCTAAAAATAAAAATGAAGTAACCAGAAAATACCTAGAAAAAGCCAAGAACTATCATGAGGAAGGAGAGTACCTTAACTCAATGCTATCTTCTCATAAAGTAATTCAATTCACTCAAGGGAACTCAGGAAATTCTCTTCCACTAAAATACATAGCTGCAGGCATCATAATCTCCGGAACAACTCTTTATATACTAAAGAAACCGGGAAATGATGAAGAAGACGGTATAGAAGATGTTAAGATGAAATTAAAAAGAGGAAAGTAACTGGTCAGAGAAATCAATATCTTTATCACCTTCATTTTCTTCTCTTATGATCTTTAAGCACTCTTTAACCGTTTCTTCAATATCTCTATCTGTTGTTTCTACTTCAAATACTTCACTGTAGTTTTCCCTGGCTCTCTGAGTACAGTAGTCTATTTTCTCGGCCTCTAAATTCTCTTTCACTTTTTCTTCTGGATAATCTCTATCTTCTATCCTTTCTTTAAGTGATTCAGGGTTACATCTCAACACTATGACAATTGAATCAGGTAAATTGAACTCACATAATAAATGACTCTCTATTATTCCTTTAAAATCCGTTAAAATCTCTTGGAGTTTTCCCAAGTCCACTTCTTTAGATTCCTTTTCCTTATCTATACCCTTGGAAACGCCTTGTGATTCAACAAAATCTGAATCCACGTGTAGAACGTTTAAACCTGTTTTGGAACCTAGTTTAGATGCTACTGTGGACTTACCTACCCCTGGTGTGCCAGTGATTATTATTTTCTCTTTATCGAGATTCATCTTTTCATCTATCTATATTGAGCGAGGATATTTAAAGTATGTTTTCGTTAAAAAAGTGGTGAATATTAATGTCAGAATTCAAACGAACATGCCAACAATGCTTCCAGGAAGACGGGTTAACCATCCCTCTTGTTAAAGAGAACGGAGACTGGGAATGCCCGAGAAACCCTGAACACAAGACCAAAAATAATATAATCATAGCTTAAGGTTAAAAATGTTCGGTAAAACTCTCTCAAGAAAGGAAAGAGAAGAATTTATGAACATAGCGATGGCTGGAAGGACAAGTGTAGAGGAAAGCGAGAAAGGAAGAGTTTTATACACATTGAAAAAAGGACAGGTTACTAAACAGGATCTCCAGGATCTTTTCCCAGAGGAATACAGAGATATAAAGAACCTTAAGAAAAAAGAAAGCGGGTTTCTAGGGTTATTTGATAAGACAAACTACATCCATAAATACTTCTTCACCATCCATAATGATAAATACGACTGTAAAGTAAGACCAGGTAAAATCATTGGATTTAAAGCCGAGAGAAAGAATGAAGATAACAAGATGAAGGCTAATGTTGAATATCCTGATGGTGAAGTGGAAGAGAAGGCTATGGAGATATTCCCAGGCGTTACACTAACTGACCTTAACCTCAATACTTATGTATTGGTTCATAGAGGAACAGTTTGCCAGGAAATAACTGAAAAGCAGTACAATAACATCCTTGAAAACTATCTTTAGATTTAATTCTTTATGGATACACTCTATTTATCGTTCTAGGGAACCCTATTGTTTCTCTTATATGCTCCATGTCGAATAACCATTTTAAGAGTCTTTCTATTCCTAATCCGAATCCTGAGTGTGGTACTGAACCGTATTTTCTAAGATCTATGTACCATTCATAAGCCTCTTTGCTCATGTTCCTTTCTTCCAATCTGTTTAGGAGTTCTTCTAGTTTCCAGATTCTTTCTGATCCTCCTATTATTTCTCCATGTCCTTTTGGAGCTAGCATGTCGTTGCATAGGACAGTTTCTTCTTCGTCATCGGATTCTGGCATGTAGAATGTTTTTGTTTCTTTTGGCCAGTTGTAGACGATTACCGGTTTCTTTTTGTCTTCTGTAAGGGCTTCTTCTGCCTTTGAACCTAGGTCATCTCCCCATTCTAGGTTTATGTTTTTATCTTGTAGTTTTTCTAGAGCTTCGCTGTATTTTAGTCTAGGGAAAGGTGGCTCTATGTTTCTTAGGTGTTCTGGATCTCTGTCAAAGTGTTTTAATAGGTCTTTATGGTTATCTGCGAGCCCTTGGGCTACGTGGGTTATCATTTCTTCCTGTAGCTCTATGTTATCTTGGTTTCTGTACCATGCCATCTCTGCTTCTAGGTGCCAGTATTCGGTTAGGTGTCTGCTTGTTCTGGATTTCTCTGCTCTGAAGCTAGGTGCTATACAGTAAACGTTTTCTAATGAGGTCATGAAGGCTTCTAGGTAGAGTTGAGAGGATTGTGTTAGGTATGCTGTTTCGTCGAAGTAATCTAGGTTGAATAACGTGGATCCTCCTTCTACTCCGGCTTGAGTAAGTATCGGTGGCTGTACTTCGTAGAAGTCTTTCTGTTCAAAGAAGTCTCTAAATAACTTTAGGGTTTCTTCACGTGCTTTTATCATTTCTCTTAGTTTGTTGCTTCTTAGCCATAGGTGTCTGACATCCATGAGGAAAGAGGTAGATGGTTCTTCGGTTATTGGGAACTTCTCTGATTTGTGGTAGTGTTTGAATTTTTCTCCTTCTATTTCGTATCCTCCAGGAGCTCTTTCGTCTTCTTTAACTTTCCCTATTATCTCTATGCTAGATTCTACTTTTGTATCACTTGCTTCTTCGAACCCGTCACTTTCTGAGTCGAATACACATTGGATGGTTCCGGTTGAATCTCTTAAGACTATGAATGCTAGGTTTCCTGTTTTTCTTTCTCTGTGTACCCATCCTCTTATCTTTACTTTCTTTCCAGTTTTTTCACTGGTTTTCACGTCCTCTATCTTGCTGTATTCCATGGTTTCCCGGTTTTCTAATTGGTTGTTTTTATTTTAATCTAAGGGAATCTAGGTTATGAGGTACTTTGGTGTTGGCGTTGAATTTGTATTTTAGGCTTTCGGCGAGGTTTTTACATTTGCTTTCTTCTCCGTGTACCATCAGAACTTTGTTTGGTTTTGGATTTAGTTTTTTGTAGTATCCTAGTAATTCGTTTATGTCGGCGTGTCCGCTGAATCCTTTTAGTGACTCTACTCTGGCGTTTACTTCGTATTCTTTGATTTCTCCGTTTCTGTCTTCTAGTGCTACTTTTTCCGCTCCTTTCTCTACTTTTCTTCCGAGTGTACCTTTTGCTTGGTATCCTACGAATATAACGGAGTTCTTTGGATCTTCTGTTATGTTCTTGAAGTACTCTATTACTGGTCCTCCTGACATCATCCCGCTTGGTGATAGTACTACTGATTTTCCTCTTTCTATTATTTCTTCTCTTTCGTCTGGATCTACTCTTTGGAATATTTCTGAGTCGAATGGAGAGTCGTCGTGGAGTATTCTGTTCTTCACGTTTTTCTTCAGGAGCTCTGGGTAGGCTGTGTGGATTGCTGATGCTTCTTTTGTCATTCCGTCTATGTATACGGGTATGTCGAAGTCGTTTTTCTTGTGGTATTCTTCTAGTATGAGCATTATTACTTGTGCTCTTCCTACTCCGAATACTGGTATTAACGCGATTCCGTTTTGGTTTGTTGTTTCTTCTATTATTTTCATTAGTTCTTTTTTTCCTTTTCTTGTGTCTTTCTGTCGGTCGTTTTGTCCTCCGTAGGTGCTTTCCATTAGTAGTGTCTCTACTCTTGGGAAGTTGGTGTGTGCGGGGTTTAGTAGTTCTGTGTATCCGAATTTTAGGTCTCCTGTGTACACTAGGTTGTGTTCTCCTTCTCCGATGTGTAGGTGGGAGATGCTTGATCCTAGTATGTGTCCTGCGTTGTGTAGTGTGAGTCTTATGTCTGGTGTTATGTCTGTGACTTCTCCGTAGGATTTGGTTATGGAGTGCATTAGTTGTTTCTTTATGTTTTTCTCTGTGTATGGTGGTGATTCTCCTTCTCTATGGCTTATTTTCACGTAGTCTTTTTGTAGTAGTGTCATTAGGTCTCTTGTTGGTTCTGTTGAGTATACTGGTCCTTCGTATCCGTATTCGTAGAGGTATGGGATGAACCCTGAGTGGTCGAGGTGGGCGTGGCTTACTATCACTCCGTCTAGTTCGTCGAGTGAGAAGTTTATGGAGTTTAGGTAGGGGTATGCTCCTTCGTCTTTTCCGTCTACTTTTACTCCTGCGTCGAGGAATACTTTGCTTGTTGGTGTTTCTAGTAGGAAACAGCTTCTTCCTACTTCTCTGCTTGCTCCTAGTGAACTTATTCTTACCCATTTGGTTTCTTCTGGTGGTTCTCGGAATATTTGTTTCCCGAAATCTTTTAGTATCTTTTTTCTTTCTTTGCTTTCTTCTATCATCATGTTTCTTATGGCTTTCAGGGTTTCTGATTCTCCTGTAGGTTTTCTCAGGAGTTTTGGTTTCCATCCTGTCTTGCTGTTTATTTTCTTTATTGTTTTTCCGTTTTTCCCTATTATTAGGCCTAGTTTCTTGGCTTCTATGTTTACTTCGTTGAAGTCTTCGTTGAATCTTATTGATTCTATGCCTGCGTCCCCTGGTATTATGTCTTCTATCATCTCTTCTGATTTTTCCGGTGGCTCTAGCATTGAGGAGTCGGCTCTTGGTACGAATCTTTTCTTGAATTTCTTTGCTAGGTCTCGGATTATCTGTTCGTCGTTGAGTAGCTTGGATATGTTTTTTGAGTATAGGACTAGGTCTGGTCCTTCTGCTTCTATGTTTGTTACCATTGCTTCTTTTGGCACTTCGTCTTTTATGTTTTCTTTGAGGTTCTTCAAGTAGTTTACCATGTTATTCTCCTTTTTTAGTGGTTGTAGATCTTTAGTTTTATCGATAAAATCTCTGGGTGATGGGGTTTGGGTGAGCCTTCCAGAGATTGTGAGTTATATTTTTCTTAGATTGATATCTTCTTTAAGTTCTTCTATTTCTTCTTGTGTGTATTTCTTAGATCCTTCTTCCGTGATCTTCATTAGATGTATGTTTTTTCCTCCGCTTGCTGAGTCTCTTTCTTTCGCGGCGTGGATGGCTTTCAGTGCTATTTTGATGTTTTCATCTATAGAGTTTTCTTCTTCGTAGTAGTTTTCTAGTACTCCGTAGGCTACTTGGGATCCTGAGCCTGTTGCTGCTGCTTTTTTCTCCATTTTCCCTCCTAGTGCGTCGAGGGAGTATAGTTTTGGTTCGTTTTTGTATCCTCCCATTAGGAGTTGGATGTAGTATGGTAGTACTTTGTTTCTTTGAAGCACGTTAGCTAGTAGCGTGGCTGCGGATTCTGTGGTTATTGTTTTCTTTCTTTCGAGTTGGTAGAGGTTTGTTTCTGCTTGCATTATTCTTCCTAGGGTCTGTGCGTCTCCTACGCTTCCTGCTATAGTTACTGATATGTGATCTTGGATTGGAATTATCTTTTCTGCGTATTTGTCTGCTACTAGTCTTCCTAGTGATGCTTGGCTTTCTGTTGCGAGCACTATTCCTTCTTCGGATTTAAGTCCGACTGTGGTGGTTCCTGTTTCTTTTTCTTGGGCGGATTTTCTATCTGCTACCATTGAAAAACATCCTGGTAAAATAGTTTAAAATAAGGTTAGTTGAGTGAGTTAATAACCTTCTGTAGAGCGAAGTATTTAAAGTTTTCCACTATATTCACTCTTCCTCTTCATCTTCCTCTTTTTCTGTTTCCCGAATCTCTACTTCCTCGTAATCCGTGTTTTCTTTTATCTCTTCTTTTAGTTTGTCTTTTATCTCTTCTTCGTCTTCTTCTATAGTGTCTTCAGGTATCTTGATCACTATTTCGTTTTCTTCTTTTTCTTCTGTGTCTATTTCGTCTTCTTCTAGATCTAACAGTTTTTTTGATAGGCTACCTGCTTTCTCTTCATCTTCTTTAATTTTTTCAATTAGTTTAAGATCGTATTTTAGGTTTTTCCCGGCTAGGGGGTTGTTGAAGTCTACTCTTACTCTTCCTCCTGATACTGTTTGAATCTTAGCTGGTTTACCGTCCAGGAGAACTCTTAATCCGGGTGCTGGATTTACTTTTGTGTCTTCGAAGTCTTTCTTCGGTACCATATCTACTTTGGATGGGTCTCTTTTCCCGTAGGCTTTCTCTGGTGGTAGTTCTATGGTTTTTTCCTGTTCTTCATCCATGTCTTTCAGTGCTTCTATGACTCCTTCGACCATTTCTTCTTCATCCGTGATTGTCTTTGAACCGTAGTTGAACTTCTCGTTGTATATGTCTTCTTCTTTTGCCTTCTCTTTGTCTGTGGTGTCGAATATTCTTCCTGTTCTCTTTATCTTACCGGTGTATTCTATCTTGAAGAATTCATCCATGTTACCTTCTCCTGTGGTGTTAGAGGTAAATTTAAATACTTCGAATGTATTTCTTGTATAGAGGTTAATTAACCTATTGTTTCTCCAGTCACGGAGGCAATAAACTCGTAGGAATTTAAACTCCTGTAAACAAAAGTATTCAAGGTGATTAAGTGAAGAAAAGCGGTTTCATATTAATAGCTATAATCGTTGTAGGGTTGTCTCTAGGACCATTAACCTATTTCTCAGGAATCGGAGGCGACGGAAAAGAACTCGGACCAGCCAACGAAACCCAGGGAAACCAAGAGAACTTCTATGTAGCTTCATCGAACTTCACAGGATACGTGGAAGAGGTAGAACCCTACGTGTACTTCGAAGGAATAAAAGAAAGCAACAACGCCACTAAAGCAAAGGAGGAGATCGCTTCAGTTCTTCCAGAAATCGAGAACTATTCTCTAGGTCTTGAATTAGGTCAAAACGGATGGATTTATAGTATAAAAGTTCCTGTGGAAAACTTATCTCATGCGAGTGAGGTAGGGTTTAAGCTTGACTTCCTTCTCTCTTTGTATTATTCTGATTCAGTTAATCCTTACAAGCCTGCTAAAGTAAAGATGCCAGATACTGTGAAGGGTAAAACTAAGGAAGGAGAAATAATAAATATTAAAACCAGTAATAAAACAGTAGATTCTACTTTAGTGTATTCTGAAGAGGGGGGAGATGTAAAAATATCTTGTTCAAGACTTCTAACAAGTTTGAATGGTGAATTAACAGAAAATATGGGTCAGTGTGCTCAACCTAAGCTTAGTTTGTATAAAAAAGCAGATAAAGAAAATATTAAAGATCTTGAGTATATAGTTACAAAAGACCACTTTGAAAGGGTAGGTGGAAAGACTCATAAGTTAAATCAAACTCTTAATATCACGGATCGGAAATATAGAGCAATTTATTCATATAACAACACTAATAAAGCTATGCAAGTGATTAATACCATCGATTCAGAAGTAAAACCAAGGGATGGATCTAAAACTATAACAATAATAGATGAAAACCACTCGAATCTCTTAAAATCTATGGATAAGCTTAATGATGGAGGACTGAAGCAAAGAAGCCCTATAGGGAAAATAGTAGAAGTAGATATACCTGAAAAGATAGAAGTTGGGGAGAAACAATTTCCTATATTAAGGCCAAAGTTAAACTCGGCGAAATTAAGTGTTCCAATGCAACTTGATAAGGATAAGGTGAAATGTGAAGTTACTTATGGTATCCTTTATGGATACGTCTTTGCCACCCCTGAAGTTAGATTCGTTGGAGATGTCTAATAATTTAAGATAGCTCCATTATTGCTTCGGCTATCTCTCCATCTGTTTCTTCCAGAGCTTTCTTTGCTTCTTCTTTGGATGCGTCTGCTTTTTCAGCTACTGTTTCCACGTCTTCGTCTGTGTAGCTTTTCTTCTTTCCTTTCTGGATGTCTCCCATTACTTGGAATGTTTTCTTTCCTTTCATGTCGATTAATGTTACTTTTGGGTTTTTGACAACGTAGTTGTCTTCTCCTTTGATCACTACTTCCTCTGCGTTCACTTCTTCGGTCTCTAGACCTAGTTGCTTCATCATCTTCTGCATTTTACTTGGATCCATTGATCCTGGCATCATAGTTGAACCTCCATGTTTAAATTGTATATTCTTTTTATCTAATATATGTCCACAATACTAGGAAGGTTCTCGGAGTATTTAAACCTAAAGTCCCTGACAGGAGAAGATCTACCTGAGACCGAGGAAGCGATTCAAAACTACCTTGACCAAGGTGGATTGCTCAAAGTAGATGATTCAGGGGACGGAGAACCAGAATTGATCTATCCAGGTGCTGAGAGGATAAAGAAACAGCTGAGAAACGTTAAGAAGAAGGAAAAGTTTCTTCAGAAGGAGATTCTGAACCTCAGGAGAAAGAAGGGAGATAAGACAAGCGAGGCAGTTAAGTCGATTAAGAAGACATTTGACCCTCTTTACTGGGAACATAAATACAAGATGAGGACTGACGAAGAATACAAGGAAACCTACGAGGAGCTGGAGCCACCTATAGAGAAGATTAATGACCCTGAATGGAGAAACATGCTTAACATGTTCATAAAAGAACCTGAATACAGAGAAAGATTACTCGAAGCAGCTAGAAGCGAGATATCTGAAGGGAAAGGAACCATGAGGGATCAGATGAAGGAAAGAGAAGAATTCAGCAAAGAAGTAATAGACAAAAGACTAAAAAAACTTCAAGATAAACTCGAGAACTTCAGAGAGAAACGAAAAGCTCTAAAAGTCCTGCTCAAATGGGCAGGGAACTAAAAAAAAAGATTTAAATA
>CAYLXZ010000007.1:0-8230 GCA_964388265.1 Microcaldota archaeon
GACCTCTAGGTTATGAGTCTAGCGCTCTAACCAGGCTGAGCTACTCCGACCTCCAGTAAATTATATCCTGTATGATTTAAGTTCACCGCCATACTAAAACATTAACAACAAGGATGAATCTAGGTAAAAACATGGAAAGAACCCACACCAGCCAAGTACCGGAGAAACAAGGATCACGAGTAAAGATCTCAGGATGGATAGACACAAAGAGAAACCTAGGTAAAATAATATTCCTAAAAATAAGAGACTCCAGAGGAATACTCCAAGTAACCGTGAAGAAAGAAAGAGACCCAGAGGAAACATTCAAGAAAGCCGAAGAACTCACAGAAGAATCCGTAGTATCTGTAGAAGGAGAAGTACAGGAAACAGATCAAACCGAAAGAGGAATAGAGATAAAACCAACGGAGATAAAGATTCTGAACAAAGCAGAGTCCCCGCTGCCACTGGAACTAGAAGAAGACGTGGAAAGCAAGCTAGACACAAGACTGAACAAAAGATTCATAGACCTACGAAAACCAGAGAACGCTGCAATATTCCATATCAGAAACTCCGCTTTAACCGGAATCAGAGAAGCAATGGAGAACAAGGGATTCATAGAGATACAGACCCCTAAGATAATCAGCGAAGGAGTAGAAGGTGGATCAACACTTTTCTCAGTCGACTACTTCGACGAAGAAGCCTATCTATCACAATCACCACAGCTATTCAAACAGATAATAATGGCAACAGAGTTCGACAGGGTATACGAAATAGGAAACTACTTCAGAGCTGAAGAGATGAAAACATCCAGACACACCTCAGAGTTCACAGGATGGGACTTTGAAATGAGCTTCATAGAAGACCAAGAAGACGTGCTTGAAGTACTGGAAGAAACAATAGCCGACACAATAGAACACGTCAAGAAACACGCGGAACCCTACCTAGAGAAACTGGATGTGGATTTAAAGAAACCGGAGACACCTTTCAAAAGAATAACCTACGAAGAAGCAAGAGAAATACTCTCAGAGGAAGGTAAAGACATAGAGAGAGGAGAAGATATAGATAGAGAGGGAGAAAGAATGCTAGGAGAAGTAATGAAGAATGAAGGACACGAATTCTACTTCATCAAAGAGTACCCAGCTGAAGAAAAAACGTTCTACATCATGGAAAAAGAAGACGATCCGTACTACACACATTCATTCGACCTGGACTACAAAGGAATAGAGATCACAAGCGGAGGACAAAGAGAACACAGGCCAGATAAACTAATGGAAAGAATGAAGAAGAAAGGTCTAGATCCAGAGGCATTTGAACACTATCTCAACGCCTTCAAGTACGGCATGCCACCACATGGAGGAATGGGAACAGGGTTCGACAGAGTATTACAGAAGATGCTGGACCTAGAGAACATAAGAGAAACAATCCTATTCCCAAGAGACCTAAAAAGACTCAAACCATAGTTTTTCTCTAGTTTTTCTTTGAACATCTAGTTTAACACCTGGTTTTATAAAGTATGTATGAATAAATAATCATATGAACACTGGTCCATATGAGGGTTTCTTCAAGAACCTAGGAAACAAAACAAGATTCCAGATAATCAAAACACTTCGCAAAGAACCAAAATCAGTCACAGAGATAGCAGAAGATATAAATATGGAGCAAAGCGCAGTATCACACCACTTAAAGAAACTGAAAGAATGCAGACTAGTTAAACTAAAGAAAAAAGGAAAAAAGAGAATCTACTCACTATCCGAAACTGTCAAACCAGCTTTAAAAGCAGCGGAAGAACACAAAAAGAAATACTGTCTGAAAGAATGTCCATACAGACAAAAAAGAGGTGAATAAACATGTTCGACAAGAAAAAAGTCTACCTAGACAACGGAGCATCCACAAAAGTAGATCCAAAAGTGCTCGAAAAGATGAAACCATACTTCACAGACAAATACGGAAACCCAGCATCACTGCACAAGAAAGGAAAGCAATCAAAAAAAGCCGTGACAAAAGCCAGGAAAACAATCGCCAAGTCCCTGGGCGCGGGGAAGAAAGAAATCGTATTCACATCCGGAGGAACAGAATCAGACAACTACGCATTAAAAGGAACAGCCTTTGCAAACAGAGAAGAAGGAAAACACATAATCACAACCAAGATAGAGCACGACGCAGTCTTAAAATCCTGCGAATGGCTTGAAGATCAAGGATTCGAAGTCACCTATCTAGACGTAGATGAAGACGGGTTCGTGGACCCAGAAGACCTGAAAGAAGCAATAAAAGATGAAACAATACTAGTGTCCATAATCCATGGAAACAACGAAATAGGAACAATACAAGATCTTGAAGCTCTAGGAGAGATCACACACGACCACGACGCATACTTCCACACTGACGCCTGCCAAAGCTACACCAAGACAGATCTAAACGTAGATAAACACAACCTCGACCTAGTAACAATCAACGGACACAAAATAAACGGCCCGAAAGGCGTAGGAGCACTCTACATAAGAGAAGGAGCCGAAATAGACACATGGCAACACGGCGGAGGACACGAAAAAGGAAGAAGATCCGGCACGGTCAACGTACACGGCGTAGTTGGATTCGCCGAAGCCGTGAAACAAGGAAACAAAGAAAAACACAGAGAACACATGGCTAAGTTAAGAGACAAACTCATAGAAAGAGCACTAGAAATCGAAGACAGCAAACTAAACGGCCCGAAAGGCGAAGACAGGCTACCGAACAACGTGAACGTATGTTTCCCAGGAATTGAAGGAGAAGCACTCGGAGGATACCTCAACAGAAAAGGAATATACACATCAACAGGATCAGCCTGTAGCTCACTCGACCTAGAGCCAAGTCACGTACTAAAATCAATTGGCTTATCGGATAAAGAGGCCAACGGATCAATAAGAATGACCCTAAGTAGGTTCACCACGGAAGAAGAAATAGATTACACACTGGAAAAACTACCTAAAGTCGTGAATAAACTAAAAGGAATTTCACCATTTTGAGGAGGGCTAAAAATGGATGAAGAATACTCAGATGAAACAATAGAAAGATTCGAAGAACCCAGATACACTGGAGAAATCGACGAAGCCGACGCAGTGGGTAAAGCAGGAAACCCAAGCTGCGGAGACGTGCTCAAGATATTTCTGGAGATCGAAGATGGTGAAATAAAGAAAGCTAGATTCAAGACCTACGGATGCATAGCCGCAATCGCCTCAAGCGATGAACTATGCGAATTACTCGAAGGAAAAACCATAGAAGAAGCAAAAAACATAAAAGGAGAACAAATATCCGACGAACTCGGAGAACTACCACCAGTGAAAAAACACTGCTCACTACTCGGAGTAGAAGCAATTGAAGATGCACTGGAAGACTATGAAGAAAAATAGAAAATAGAGCAACCTTACCTCTAACTTTATTTAATATGAAACTCTTAAACTAACCATGTTATCCAAAGTAGATATAAAGAAAAGAGTTGAAGAAGGAGAGCTCGAGGTAGAGCCATGGGATCCAGACACACTGAAACCCGCTAGCCTACCTGTACACCTAAACAACAAGATAGCCATAGCTAAGAAAGGAGAAGTAGATCCACTGCAGAAAGAAGACTACAACAAGAACTTCCAAAAAAGAGAACTATCCACAGGAGAAACCTTTAAACTCAAACCAGGTCAACTAGTACTAGGTAGGACAATAGAGTCACTAGGACTTCCTGAAGACCTAGCTGGACTAGTAGACGGAAAAACCACACTAGCCAGACTAGGAGTATCAATAACTCAGGGAGCAATGCTCGTGCACCCAGGATCCGGAAAACCAGAACCAAGAAAAGTAGTGCTTGAAATAAGCAACCAAGGACCATTCACAGTCACACTCACAAACGAAATGAGAATAGGAGAAATATTCTTCCATAGACTAGAATCACCAACAGACATAAGATACGATGAAAAATGGGACTACGGAACCCGAGAAAACCTAAACGAACTATTCCCAACACCAGAAACCTTTTAGCGTGATAAAGATGTATAAATTAACCGAAGAAGGAGAAAAATACCTAAAGAAAGGTTTACCTGAGGAAAGACTCATCCAAGAAATAAAGAAAGAACCCAGATCAATTAATGAACTTAAAGATAAAATAGAGGACCTTGACCTAGCCATAAACTGGGGAAAAAGAAAAAATCTAATAGACATAGAGAAAGGAAAAATTAAACTCAAAAACGAACCATCGTCCTATCCAGAGGAGGAAGCGCTCAAACAAGTCAGCGAAGGAGAAGAAGTGAATGAAGAAACAGCGAAAAGGCTTCTTGAAAGAGAATTAATCACAGAAATAAGAGAAGACGTAGTTGAGAAAGCCAAGAAACAACTAGAAACAGGCAAGATAAAAAACCTAACACCTGAATTAATACAGACAGGTCTATGGAAAGAAGCAACACTCAAAAAATACAACATAAAAGCAAAAGGAAAAAAGATTTATCCAGGAAAGAAACACATACTCAGCTACTACATAGATAAAGTTCGAAGAACATTCCTAGACATGGGATTCAAAGAAGTAAGAGGACCATACGTAGAATCCAGCTTCTGGAACTTCGACGCACTCTACACAGCACAAGACCACCCAGTAAGAGAAATGCACGACACCTTCTTCACCGAGAAACCAGAAAAAGCAGAACTCCCAGATAAAAAAACAGTGGAGAAAGTCAAGAAAATGCATGAAAAAGGAGACGAAAAATCCAAAGGCTGGAGATACAAATGGAACTCAGAAGAAGCTAAGAGACCAGTATTAAGAACACATACAACTTCACTAACCATAAAATCACTAAAAGACGTGGAACCACCTGCTAAAATATTCTCAGTGGACAAAAACTTCAGAAAAGAAACACTAGACTACTCACACATACCAGAGTTCTCACAAGTAGAAGGAGTAGTCGCAGCAGAAGGAATGAATTTCCAGAACCTACTAGGGTACCTAAAGGAATTCTACAAGAAAATGGGGTTCGAAAAAGTAAGATTCAGACCAGGATACTTCCCATACACCGAAATGTCCGTAGAGCCAGAAGTATACTACGAACCAGAAGACGAATGGCTAGAAATGGGAGGAGCAGGAATATTCAGACCAGAAGTAACCAAACCAATGGGTATAGACGTACCAGTACTAGCATGGGGTCTAGGACTAGAAAGAATACCCATGCTCGACCCAGAAATACAAGACATAAGAAACTTTTACTACAAAAACGACTTAAAACTACTTAGAAACAAGGAGATAAAAACAAAGTGGTAAAATATGCCTGTAGTTGAATTCAAAAGAAAAACACTAGAAAAACTCGTAGGGAAAGAGATAACTGACAAAGACATAGAGCATAAAATACCTATGATAGGATGCGACATAGAGGACTACAACAAAGAAACAGTCCGTTACGAAGTCTTCCCGGACAGACCAGACATGCTGAGCGAAGAAAGATTTGCAAGAGCACTCAGATACTTCCTAGGAAAAGACCAAGGATTACCAGAATACGATATAAAGAAAGGAAACATACAGTTAAAAACAGAAAAGGTAGAAGCTAGACCCTACGTAACCGGCGCAGTAATAAGAAACGTTAAACTAACAGACGAGATACTAAGATCACTAATGCAGCTACAAGAAAAACTACACACCACGCTTGGAAGGCAAAGAAGAAAACTAGCAATAGGAATACATGACCTAGACAAGGTAGAACCACCTTTCACCTACAAAGCCGTAGATCCAGATGAATTCAAGTTCACACCACTAGGATGGAACCAAGAACTAACACTTAAACAAATACAAGAAAGACATGAAAAAGGAGAATACGCAGACATACTAGAAGGAAACGATAAATGGCCAGTTATAACCGACTCAGAAGACTACACACTCAGCTTCCCACCAGTGATAAACGGAAAAAAGACAGAAGTAACCGAAGAAACAACTGATTTATTCATAGACGTAACAGGAACCGATCAAGAAACCATAGAAAAAGCCCTAAACATAGTAGTAACTACTCTAGCTGAAAGGGAAGGGCAAATAGAAACAATAAAAGTAGAAGGAAAGGGAGAAAGACCAGATCTATCACCAGAAACCATGAAGATTGATAGAAAATACGTTAATAACTTACTTGGATCTTCATTCATAGACGAAAAACTTCAAGAGCTCCTAGAAGGAATGGGATTCGAATACAAAGACAGTAGAGTAAAAATACCTGCCTACAGATGTGACATAATGCATCCTATTGATATAGTTGAAGAAGTAGCTATAAGATACAGATACGACGAATTCAAACCCGAGCTACCAGAAGTATCAACCATAGCAGAACCCCACGAAGAATCAGAATACGAAGAAGTCATAAAGCAACTGATGGCTGGGTTTGGATACCAAGAAGTAATGAACACTGTTCTAACCAGTGAAGAAAGACAGTTCAAGAAGATGAATTGGGAAGAAAAAGAATTGGTTGAACTTGAAAATCCACTAGACGTAGATCATGGTATATGTAGAGTAAATGCTCTTCCACAGCTACTAGAAACCCTCAAAGAAAACCAACATCAAAGTTACCCACAGGAAATCTTCGAGGTAGCTAGATGTGTGGAGCTAGATCAAGAGAAAGAATCAGGAGTAAAGATGAAAACCAAGTTAACTGCAGCAAAAGCCAATACAGAAGTAAATTACAATGAGATAACCAGTCTACTTGACTCCTTCCTGAATAACCTAGGCATAGAATATGAACTAAAAGAAACTGACGATTCTGCATTCATAGAAGGAAGAAGAGCAAAGATAATATACAGAGATGAAGAAATAGGAGTGGCTGGAGAGATCACCCCAGAGGTTCTAAGGAACTGGAGGCTAGAAAAACCAGTCATAGCCATGGAACTAGATCTAGATAGACTTAGAGAGAATAACTAATCTTCTAAATCCAGCAGCTGCTTCTTCTTTGCTTTGAACTCTTCCTCAGTAACTATTCCTTTTTCCTTAAGTTCGTGGAGTTTCTCGATTTCACCGTAAACGTTTTCCGGTGGATGAGTGGGGGAAGCAGTTGCTTTGTAGTATCCTTCTTTGTCTTTAGATTCCTTTTCTCTTTGTTCTCCATACATCAGGGCAACAGCTACTAATAGTCCAAAGATTCCTAGGACGAGTACAATCAATGCGTAGATTATAATCTTTCTTCTATCTTCTTCCCAGCTGTAATCCCAGTAGGATATGAATAATGCGTAGATAAATTCGAATAGTATAACTAGAATAAGGTAAGAGAGAAGGAAGTATATGAGTGGATTGAATGTAGCGATCTATATTCACCTAATTATAGTTAGTTGTTGATGGAATAAATAAATTAAACCACTGCAAGTGTTATGGAAGCCTTGGCCGGGAACACAAATAAACTACAGAATAGTGCACCCATATATAAAAACAGAACAACCAACTACTTCTTTATGGACAAGGGTTATCACAAGAAACAGAGTTATTCCCTTTTACTTCTAAAGTGTCACAGGTGTTAGACCCTGTGTTTCCTGTAAATAACTCTTTTTTTCCTTCTGATATTTCCTTTGAGCTTGCTACACCTAGATCGTATAACTCTTTGCTCTCTTTACCGTTATTGCAGATTGTATTTTTATCTATGGAGTTGTTTGATCCTTTAATAACAATTCCACTTAATTTATTTTCTTTAATTTTATTTTCTTCCACTCTGGAGTTATCTCCTTCTATAACAACTCCGGTTCCTACCTTAGTACTTACTTTATTACCTATTAATGTTGTGTTGGAAATATAAGCTATAATTCCAACTGCAGAGTAGGTTATTTGATTATTCCTGATTAAGCTATTAGTAGAAGAGATTGCAATCCCTATGCTGAAGCCTTTTACTTTTAAGTTTTGAACTGTTAAATTTTGAAGGGTGGTCTTTGGTTCTGAAGGTTTTGATATCTCTATTCCTGCCCCAGGAAGTTTTCCTTCCTTTGGGGGATTATGAAAATAACTTTCTTCCATTCCTTTTATCGTATGGTCTTGACCTTTTATCTTAACGTTTGAAGCCCGGATATCAAGACATGGGTGATCGGGTTTAGTGGTTTGGATATCTTTAGTTAATCTGTAGGTTCCTGATTGGTTTATTACTCCACAGTGAGTTATTTCTGGTCCAGAGATTACTGCTGGTCCGCCTCCCCCGCCTATGCACCCTGCTGCTAAGAAAACACCAATAGTTAGAATTAATCCGACTGCGATGAGTTTGTTATGTTTCATGACTGGTCACATTTTAGAAAG
>CAYLXZ010000007.1:8240-29850 GCA_964388265.1 Microcaldota archaeon
AGCTGGGTTTAAATAGTTTAAGTCTCTGCAAGAATTAAGCAAGCCTTGGCCGGGCTTTTACATTAAATGTAAAGATAGGGGGGTCTCTGTTTATTTCTTTTTTCTTCTGTTGAATTTTTTGTAGATGTTTTTTCTATGTCCTACTGCTTCTATTTTTATGATTTTTTCTTCGTAGTTAAGTATTGCTATTACTCGATAGTCTCCTGATCTGAGTTTATGGTCGTCGTATTCTTGTAGTCTTTCAAAGTATACTTTGGGGTTTTCTCGCGCTTCTTCTAGTTTCTTAAGTATCTTTTGGGCTTTTTCTGATTCGAGTTTGTACAGGTCTTTCTCAGCTTTTTCTGTGTATTTAAGTTTCCAGGGCTCTTCCTCTAGGTCGATGTCTTCCATTATTCCACTTTCCCTGGTTTTCTATTGGTTTGGTTCTCCTATTCTTTTCTTCACTTTGCTGTGGCTGGTTAGGTTTCCTTTCTTTATATCTAGTCTTGCTTTTAGCAGCCCTATTCTGAATTCATCTGTGTATTCTCCTTCTTCATCTCCTTCAGGTATTAGTTTAAGCATTTGTTTTATTACGTCATCGTAGCTTTCTTTAGATGTTTCCTTAAGCGAGGCTAAGGTCTCTTTTGTCTCAGGGCGTACTTGGACGGTTGTGTATTCGGTCATGTATCTCACCATCTTTCTTTTCTACCTAGCCCCATAAAAACCTATGGGTAATCTATAGGTTATCTATAGGATCTGTTTTTTTACAAGTAGAAAGATGTTGATAGTCAACAAACAAAAGGTTTAAGAGCCATGATGTTGATAATCAACAATAGGTTTCGAAAATGGGAAAACTCAAAAACCTAAAAGAAGGATACAAAGAACACCTGGAAAGTGCAAAGATCCTAGAAGACCAAGGTAACTACAAATCAGCAGTTGAACTCTACTTCAAGGCAATGACATCCTTAACTGACCACATAATCAAAAAAGAAACTAATCGAACTCCAAAAAACCATTCAGAAAGATTCAGAATAACTGAGAACAAATTCCCAGAGATATACAAGATACTAGATTCTGTTTTCAGCACCTACAGAAAAGCCTACACCCAAAAAAGAGGTGAAAAACATGTTAGAAAAATTAAAAAAGGAATACAAAGAATCATCAGAACTCAAGGAAATGAAGAAAAATTTAAAACCCCTAATTAAAGGGGAAATAGTAGATCTAATATTCTTCGGGTCATCCACCAAAGGAAAATACAGACCAAGAGACCTAGACCTAGCTATAATAACAAAAGACCCAAAAGGAATAGATATGGACAAACTAACCGAGATAAGAAACAAAATCCACGGAAAAACAGAAGAAATAGACACAGAAGTAATTCCAATACAGGAACTATACACAACAGAGTTTGGATTCAACATCCTTACAGAAGGATACAGCATAAGAGAGGAAAAACCCATAAATGAACTGATAGGGGTAGAACCCTACAATATCTACTCTTACTCCCTTGAAAACCTCAATAAATCCAAGAAAACAACCTTCAATCGCTCTCTAAAAAGAATACTCAAGGAAGAAGAAGGAGAAAAGATAGGAAGAGGTGTTATAAGAATACCTAAGAGAAAATCAGGAGAAATAGAAGACTTCCTAAAAAACTGGGGAGTATGGGAAAACACCAGAAAATTCAAAACCATCAACTACTAACCACGTACGGATAAATCAGCTGAAAGCAAGACTATTCCATCCTCTTTCTCTATAAACTTTAGTTGAGAGCCTTGGCCGGGAGCACAAATAAACTACAGAATAGTTACACCACATATAAAAAAGAGGTAATTACCGGGAGCGAGTGCTATGGTGGTTGCTGGGTAGGAGAATTTTCTTTAAGATTTTGAATAGTGTTGTTAGACCTAATCCTATTAATAAAACCATAGTGATATGGTAGGGTGAATATATACTACTTCGGAAGAATAGACTACCTGTGATTCCAGTTTTAAGTACTAATATGATTGCTATTGCGAAGGCTATAGTGGCTGGTAAAGATTCTAAAATTGAGTTGGTTAATTTATTCTTCTTTATCCTCACTTTCATCTAATCACTATTTAGTATAAGGAGTTATAGATATAAAAGTCTCACATTCAGAAAAGTAGGGCGCAAACCTCTATTTAACAGTACTTGTGTGGAGGCGTGAATTGACTGCCCCCTATACCTAAAGTTACTTCAAATTCGTCATGACTTCCGTAGTTGCATCTGAGGGTAAACGGAAGTTTCTTATTTTCTTCATTCATCGTACCTGTCGCAATAACATCACTGTCTATTGCACATGCAGAATTTACTGAGGTTTGTTTATAACAGTAAAGGACGACTCCTCCATTTGCTTCGTAATCATAGGGACCAATATAGTTAACTACACCTTCACATTTTATACTACTCCCAGTATCTTTACAGTCATAGGAAGAAAAGGATAGATAAGACGTAAGTTTTTCCGAAAATTCGGTATTAACTGTATAATCTACTGAACTCTTTTCCTCTCCACCGCCTATACCCTCTACTCCGAAGGAACTATACATGAATACAAATGCCAGTACTAATACAGTTATCAGTACTAACACAACTGCAATAAGTTTATCATTCTCCATATTTCATCACGTTTATGTAAATAGAACTGTGTTTAAATAGTTTAATTCTCTGCAAGAATTAATCACACTGTCTCTTTTTTTCTAACCAATTTGCTATGTCCTCGCCGAAACTAAGGGTGACTAAGACTAATACAAGCACGAGAAAAGCAGTTGTTATCGCATATAGGGGTAGGAAGGCGTTTGATTCTTTTTCTACAAGTTTATATACTGAGATGGCTGCTGTTCCAGCTATAATACTTACAAAGAAATCGTATATAATCCTATGCCTATCTCTAACCTTAGCCATCCTTTTCCTGGCTTCTTCAGCCCAAGTACCTTTTCTCATAAGAGAACACTTACATTTTCTGTTTTTTCAGTCAATCTAATCTCTTTCCTATAATTTCATTACGTTGACAGGAAGATTAGTATTCCTGTTATTACTGCTAAGATTATTCCTATTATTGCTGCTTTTTTTATCTTGGATTTTTTACTTCTTGTTTTTCCTTTGCTTTCTGTTATTGTTGTTTCTTTTGTTTCTGAAAGTGCTTTATCGAATGCCTTATCTCTTTCTTCTTCTTTTTTCTTTTGTTCTTCTCTCCATTTTTTTCCAAATGGTATGCATGGGTGTCCTCCTTTTATTGATAGGGTTTGTTCAGGGTGTTTTCTTTTAAATGTAAGAGTTGCAGGTGGTTTTGGAACTAAGTGTTCTTCGCAGAAGTATTCACTACAGTGTTGGCATCTGTAAACTTTTCCTTCTTTATCGCACATGTGGTAGTGGCATTTCTCTTCTTTTTTCTTTGGTTCTTTCTTCTCTTTATCTGTCTCTTTTTCACTGTGCACTTGGGATTTGTGTATCTTCATTCCTCTCTCGGTATCGAATTCCTTGCCACACACCGGGCATTGAGCCATTTGTTTTACCTCAGTCAAGTGCTGTTACATCAGTAACGTTCAAATAATACTTCTTCCGAGTTGAATTTGGCTTACATCTGTATTCCGTTATCTCAACTTCATGTCCATAAGAAATTTCTTCTGGAGGCTGTTCACATTTATCAACAGGAATAACGCTCCTTAGGGGATCATAAGAATCCCAAGGGATATCTACTGTAGGATCATGATTGGTTTCTTCTTTAATCCAGAAAGTTCTTTTCTGGCATTTACATGCATCATAGCTCTCTACAACTGCTTCTATTCTACACTGACCACAGTAAAAGTAATCATATTTTACGGGTAGAAAAATAGATTTGCCTTCTTTATTTTCTGTCATAATAGTATATTCAAAACCTGAATATGTTATATCTGTATTGGCTGTAGGATATGTTTCTATGGTTACTGTTTCGTTTACATATTCTTCTGGGTTTAGAACTACATCTTTCTTGGAAGTTCCAGCGGAAAGAGAACCTTCAACACATCCAGTTAAGGATAAGGTTCCTGCTAATACCACTACAGCAATAAACAGTGAAACACCTTGGGATTTACTCAGTTCATCCATGTTTACCATTGGTCGCTGATGGAATAAATAATTTAAGGGGGCGGAAGATAAAGATAATGATTCTATATGAGTCAACTACATGAGGAACGTTTAAAACTACTCCAAGATATTTATAATGGTGAATACAGCGAGAGGAAAATCGAGGAGGGAGAATACAATAAAAAACGAATAAAAGGATTTAGGGATGAAGGACTAATAACAGGAGACTTAGACTCCCTACAACTAACTCCTACAGGATACAAGTTGATTGCTTCCCATAATTCTCTAAAGGCATCTGAAGAATCTCTTGATGTTTCTGAACAATCTTTAAAGTCCAGTGAACTATTATTAATAGCTACTTTATTCCTTCTTGTAGTATCATTAACACAAGTATTTATATTAGCCGTGAAATACAGTTCCTGGTTAGTTAGTGGGGTTTTTTTAATGGCGGCAGGGGCAGTATTAACGACCTTTCTTATCCTTCATTTCTTTGTTCCAAATATCCCGATTTAACCTGTTTCTTCTTCGATGAACTTCCACCTATGCTCTAATCCTTCCTTGAGTAACTCTTTCTGTTCTTCTACTTCTTTAGCATCTATAAAATCCAGGTCGCTGTCTACATAAGTATCTTTCATTTCTTTAAATAGAAGTGCCCCATCACTGGTTGTTGCTTCAAGTAGTTTAGTTGGTTCAATGTTTTTCTTTTGGTAGGCTGTAGGTTTTCTTTTTCTGGAAAAAGAAAAGTTTAGCCTTGGCCGGGAGTTGAACCCGGGGCCTTATCCTTACCATGGATACGCTCTACCAACTGAGCTACCAAGGCTTAGGGATTCTAGTACTTTGTTAGTTTTTTAAGAAGATTAGGGTCGTTCTCTTCTATGTATTTATCTACTTTGTCTTTTATTTCTTTATGTACGGATTCTATGTCTTTTTCCCCGTCTATTCTATGTAGTTCTTC
Source organism: Microcaldota archaeon (assembly GCA_964388265.1). Lineage (GTDB taxonomy): Archaea > B1Sed10-29 > B1Sed10-29 > B1Sed10-29 > B1Sed10-29 > CAYLXZ01. The sequence goes on from CAYLXZ010000007.1 coordinate 13,255, forward strand.
TCTCTTATCGACTAAGTCCAGGTAGTTCTGTCGGATTCTCCGCATTTTCTTCTTTTTCTCGAATAACTCCGCGCTTGGCCTTTCCTCCATTCTATTCAAGCTTTCTTCCACGGATACATCCAGGTAAAAAGCTATGTCTGGGGCTGGGAACCTTTCGTTTATCTTCTCTATCCATTCTAGAGGCAGATCTAGTTGTCCAAAAGCCATGCTGGAGTAGAAATATCTGTCAGTGACGACTATATGGTCGTTATTTAGGGCAGGAAAGATATCTTTCTCCAAGTGATGTGATCTATCAGCTGCGAACAGGAGCTGTAAACACTCTTGTGTAGAGCTCCATTCATGGGTTAACTGTCCTCTTATTAATCCACCTACCAGATTGTTGGTAGGTTCTTTTTCCTGGTTAGCTTGGAATCCTTTTTCCCTTAGATATTCGACTAGTTTATTGGCTTGAGTTGTTTGTCCTGAACCATCTGTACCTTCTATAGCGATAAATAAACCGTTTCCATCTTCTCTCATGTGTTTCATTTTTCCCGCTCCATATTACAAGTTATTTAATTGTAGTTATCCTTATATTATTAAGTTAATCGTTCACTGGGAGAGTTAAATATGAAGATCAGAAGGATTGCTTACACGGTTTTAGGTGTATTTATCTTTTTTCTAGCTATTGTTCTGCTTAAAGAGAGCACTGGACTACTTTCATCTTTCTTTAAATCTTATCTGTCTTCCGTGAGTGACCCTGTTAGTTCTCTTGGTTTAGGATGGGTTTTGTCGTACTTGATGCTTTCCGGTTCTCCTGTAGCTGCTTTGAGTTTGGATTTCTTGTCTATTGGTGTTCTTGAACAGATACCGGTGTTCATGATGCTCGTGGGCTCAAGGCTCGGAGCTGCTTTTATCTTGATTCTAATCGGTGTGGTGGAGTACTACCGTGGCAAGAGCGATGACCTGGCTGACTCGACTTCTTTGGCTTTCTTAACTTTCATAATAACCTACACGGTGTTTATCCCGGTTATCTTTATTGGTAGCTTCTTCCTGGGGAGAGGTCTAGGGGAGTTCCCTATTTATTCTCCAGGTTCAGTTGTCTTGGGGATCAACAGCTTCTTTAAGATATTTACAGATAGGATAATAGCTTTCTCTGGGTCTTTCCCATCGTTCTTGCTTTCTTTCATCTTACTGTGGATTGGTTTAAGTGTTTTTGACAGGGCTTTCAAGAACCTTGATCCTCGTAGAGTTAAATCGAGCTTTATTGCTTTTGCTATGAGGCGTAAGTGGTTCTCTTTCTTCCTTGGAGCTGTGGTAACTTTGTTCGCTGCTTCTGTTTCTCTTTCTCTAGGTATACTAGTTCCTCTTTACAATAAGGGCTTCGTGGAGAGAAGGAGTTTGATTCCTTATATCATGGGTGCTAATATAACTACGTTCGCTGATACTTTCATTGTAGCTATGTTGCTGGAGAGCTCTCTGGCTTTCAACGTGGTGTTGGCTGCTGCAGTGGCTGGGTTGATAGTGACGGTTATTTATCTTCACTATTATCATTACTACTTTATGTTTCTTCAATCTTCAATTAACTATCTCTTATTCAGATCAAGGAGAATGATTGTGTTCTTTATCTTGCTCTTGGTTATTCCTTTGGTTCTGTTGTTTAATTCTCAGTTGGCTTCATTGGTTGGCTTGCTGTTCTCTTAGCTGCCCTGTTATGAGTTTTCCTTTTCCTTTTGGTATCATTACTTCCTCTGTTTCTCTTTCTGTCCTTATTTGAAGCACGTCGTATTTTTTCTTTGGCTCGATCTTAACGCTGCCTATTATTGAGTAGAGGAAGTCCTGGTATCTCTCAGTTTCTTTCATCAATCTTTTCCGGCCTTTCTTCCATATTATTATTCTTCTGTTGGTTAGTATGAGGCTGTGTAGTTCTTTTCCTTTCTTGGATTTCATCTGTGTGATTATCTGGATGTTTTCTCCGGATCCAAGTGTTTCTTGGATTTCTTCGAGTGTGTCTTCGTCTACTTCTCCGATTTTTTCCATGTTTGCATCTGTATACCTTAGGATTAAGTTCTTTTTAATTGTTTATTTTCTAGTTTGCTTTGGGTTTGTATCAAAACTTTTTCTAAGTTTGGGATTCTAAACCTTTTCTAAAGGTTTAGTTGTAGGGAAGGGGTTCTCACCTAAGCTTTTCTTTTTTTAGAAAAAAGAAAACCTACAGCCTATCAAAAGAAAAAATCTAATTGAATGTAGTGCCTAAAATAGTTATTACAAGACAAGTCCTTTTTTGCGAACTTTTTCGTTTAAAAAGTTCTTTGCAGGGAAGGGGATTTGAACCCCTGAAGGCACTAAGCCAATGCGCCCTGAACGCATCGCGTTTGACCGCTCCGCCATCCCTGCATACCTAAGTGTGTATTAATGTTTTTATAGCGGGCCCGAGGGGATTTGAACCCCCGACTTGCTGGTTTCTCCAAACTTCTATTCCTTTATAGATGTTTCAGTTTTTTGCAAATTTTTTCTCTTTGAAAAAGTTTTCCGAAGCCAGCCGCGCTGTCCGGACTGCGCTACGAGCCCTTTAAGTAGTATTTCCAACAGCTTTCTTTAAATGTTTCTGTTTCTCTTCACCGGCTGTTTTTCTCCTGTGAATTCATCTTCTTTTCTGTGGTCTCTTTTTCTCCCTTCGCTGTCTTCTCCATTCCTTTTACTTCTTTCTAAAGGTATGAATAGTTCTATTAAAGCGCAGAACGGTGATATGAATAGTGTTCCGTAGAGTAGAACAAAGGAACTTATAACTAAACCGGTGATGACAGGTAGTGCCTGGAGCATTATTCTAAGCATCGGAACCTGTTCGAACATGCTGTTTATAACGGCTTCGGATACTTTATCCTGCATCTGTTCGACTATGGTGGACTGGATGTTCGTTGCCATCCCTCCTTCTCCGTAGCTTTCTTTGAAGTTGTTATAGGAGTTGTTCATGACGTTATCCTGTTCTTCTTGGGTTAAATCGCTCCAGGTAAGGTCGTATTTTTCCTGTAGGGATTTATTGTACTCTGGAAGTATCTCTGGTTTGAATATGTTTTCCACGAACCAGTCCCTGGAGACGTTTCCCATTCCGCCTGTGCTCATGCCGGTTAGGTTCATCTGCTGGGTCTGCGCCTTAGTCACGTTCATGAGAGAGGATTTTAACTGTCCTTGTCTTTGTTGTAGATTGGCTGATGTCATTAGAAGCCCGACTAAGAAACCACCTATGCTTAGAGTGTATATAGCCTTTTTAGAGAGCCCCCAACCGTATTTGAGTCTTCTGAATTTCCCTTCTTTTTTCTCTGGGTGGCTTAGGTATGCTTGTAGGGCTACGCCCAGGGCGTAGAAGGAGATCATTAGGAAGAATACTGCCTGGTTCTTGAAGAAAGGGAATAGAATGAGCGCAGGGATGAAGGAACCTATGATCCCTGCCATCACTATTTTAACTGAATCGAGTTCTCTGTTAAAGTAGTGTATGGTCATGAGGGCTCCTGAGAGCACGAAACCAGTTGATATTAGAAGTAGAGCTGTTTGTATGTTAAACAGTTGCATTGCTTTTCCGAGTTGGAAAGCGAAGTCAAAGGATATCCCTATTTCTTGATATAGGTATAGCCATACGAGATTCAGTACTGTGAATATTCCTGTGGTTATTCCAAGGCATTTAGCTGAGTTTTTCTTAATCTGTAAGCACCTCACATCCGTCTTTCTCTACTTTAAGGGTTTTTTCTGCTTGTGATACGAGTGATCCTTCATCATCTTTTAATACAGGATAGGCTTTTAAACCTTTCCGGTCAGTGAGTTTCTTGAGAGCGAGTTTAAGTTTCAAGTCGTTGTAGTCTTCGGTTATCCATCTCTTTGCAAAGGGTAAGGACCTGTATTCTTTTTTTGTATGTTTCAACAGTTTTCTCGCGGTCTTGTTCCGAACCTGTATGTCTTCACTGTAGCTGTAGATTTCTGTGTGGCTTCCTTTTTTGATTCTACCTTCTCCTGTGGAGGCGAAGGGTTCTATGGCTATTATTTCACCTTCCTTTAGGTCTACTCCGTTTTCGGTTGGGATGTTTGGAATGGTTGGATTGCTGTGTGAGTTCCATCTTTTCAGCCCGTGTCCCGTTAGGTTTCTCACGGGTTTGAATCCTTTTTCTTCTATGGTTTTCTTTATCTCTTTCCCTATCTCCGATGTGTTCCTTCCTTTTTCTACGAGGGAAATAGCATTTTCCAGAGCTTCTTCACTGGCTTTAACCAGTTCTTGGTTTTCTTCGGTGAAGTCAATAGTGTAGGCTGTGTCTCCGCCTACGTATCCGTCTATGTGTGTTCCTATGTCTATCTTGACTACTTGGTCTTCTTTGAATTTCCTGCCTGGGTCCTTGCCAGGGGTGTAATGTGCGGCTTCTTCGTTTCTGGATATGTTGACTGGGAAAGCGGGTTTCGCTCCTTTTTCCCGTATGAATTCCTCTATTTCTTCAGCTGCTTCGAGGTAGGTCATTCCTTTTTCTATCAGGTCTTTGGATTTCTCTCTGGCTTCTGCGGCTATTTCACCGGCTTTTCTGTATTTTTCCATTGCGTCCATGGGTTCACGTCCATCTGTTCAGTTCGGATTGTTTTCCAGCGTATTTTAAATCGTTTTTCTTTACTCCAAGTTCTTTAAGAATCTTCATTGCGGCTGGTATGACCTGGTGGTCTATGTAGTAGTTTGAGTCGTATCCTTTGCCTTTGAATAGCTCTATGGGTTGTGATCTGTCGGATATTGAGCCTCTTCCTTCGGTTATTATGTATCCTATCACTGTTCCTCCTTTCACGTTGTATCCTTCGTCTTCGAGTTTTCGTGCTGCGGTTACGTGTGGGCCTATTGATTCGTAGTTATCTATGTTTTTCTTCATCGTGGTGTATATAACTAATTTCTCCGGATCTACTTTTTTGTCTTTGAGGTTTTGAACTACTTTTTCCACGTGTTCAACGGCTTTTTCTGGTTTTCCTTCTTCAAGGACTTTTTTAATCACTTGTTCTTGGGTTTCTTTAGCTATTTTTGCCCAGTCTCTTCTAACGAGGGCGAATCCTTTTATCTCGAGTTTTCCATCTTCTTTCATCAGCGCGTATTTCTTTTTGGCTGCTTTCCCGCTTTTCTTTGACACGAACACTCCTCTTGGGTAGTATCCTTCGTACTCGAGCTTCATCTTACCTGGAAGGTCGTTGTTTATATCTTCCAGCCAGTTTTCCAGGTCTTCTTTTGACTGAGAATCTTTTAATTTCAAGAAAACGGAATCTGTGTCTCCGTAGATGACGTTAAAGCCGTTTTCCTCGGCTTTTTCAATCGTGTTCTTTATGTATTGCCTGCCCCACCCTGTTATCGTTGCTTCTGCGCATTCTCTGGAGTACCATCGGGCTCTTGCGTATCCGAGGTACCCTATGACTGAGTTCGCTATTATCTTCAATGCCTGTGACCTGTATTCGAGCCTTTCTTTTTCTTTTTCATCGTCTGTTTCCTTTATCTTTTCTTTGACTTTGTCTCTGGTTTCTATGAGTTTTTCAACTACTTGTGGAACCAGTGATCCTCCTTTTTTATGGAATTTCTGTCCGGTTGGCGCTTTGTAGTGTTCTTTCTCGCATTCTTCATCTTCACAGAGCGTGTGGGGCCCTATGTTCTTCGCTACTACTATCGTGGGGTAAAGTGACTTGAAGTCACAGACTACGAGGTCTTCGTGCAGCCCTGTTTCCGGTGTCTTGACGTAGGCTCCTTTAACTGGGTTTCTCTGCCTTTTCTTCACTTTTTCTTTGTACGGTCTTCTTGGGATGAGTATGTCTTTTTTGAATGCTTCTCTGCTCAGTAGCCATTCCACCATGTTCGAGGCACTTTGCCTGGATACATCGTACGGTGGAAGACCTATTAGTCGTGTTAGTTCTTTGTATAGGGGTATTACTTCTTCTGATACTTGGTATGCGGCTATTGAATCTTCGAGGTTATATTTTTTGAGTTCTTCGAGTTTTTCTCCGCCTTCTTCCCAGTATTCGTATATCTGTTTGGAGGTTAGATCTGTTTTTTCTTCTCCTGTGAACTCTTCGTACACGGTTTCCAGGGAGTTTTTCGGTAGGTTGAGCGATCCTATGCCTGATAGGAAGTCCACGGCTTTGTAGGTGTCGAGGTGCATTCTTCCGAACATCTTGGCGCTTGATGCGAATCCTCTTTTCCTGATTTTCGCTTCTGATCCATCGGTTCCTAAGTCGAGTTTTAATCCGTGTTCCTGGGCTCTGTGTTCGAGGTACGGCCAGTCGAACCTCGTGCCGTTGTAGGTTTCTATGATGTTTTTGTCTTCTTTTTTGATTTTTTCGATAAGTTTCTCTATGGTTTCTTTCTCCGTTCCTTGTTCCTCTGTCCAGTGGAATACTTTTTCTTCGTCTTCGTCTTTGTAGGATATGAGGGTTATCGGGTCTTCATCTGGATCTGGTTTTCCTTTGGCGTGTACTTCGAGGTCGAAAGCGCATTTGCTGAGTTCTGGAACTTCTTTTTCTCTTTCGGGCAGTTCGTTGATCTCTTTGAGTGTGTTGTCCTTGGTTTCCATGTCGTAGTAGGTTAGGGGGTAGAGGTCTTTGTCTATTAGGTACCGGTACCTGTAGGGTATTGTATGTTCTCTGGGTTCTCCGATCTCTTTTTCTTCTTCTGCGTATTTTTTAACCGCGTTCAGTTCACTTGGGTCTTTTAGAATGATTTTAAGTGCTTTTCCCTGTTTTTTATTGACTTCTTCGAGTTTCTCCACTTCTTCTCTTTCTTCGAGTGTTTTTTTAGCTTTTTCCATGTTTTCTGGGAGTAGGTAGAAGTAGTGGTTGAATCTCTGTTTAAGTATGCGGTTTTCCTGTCCGATTACCTGGGTTTTAACGGTGTTTGGTTCTTCGCCTTTATCTATGTCGAGTATGTAGTTTTCCATGGGTGTTTCCTTTTTCCGTTGGTTTTTAATATCTAAGTTCCTTAATTGATTTAAAGTTATTGATTGGTGACTGAATGGCTCGACGAGATGATGAAGGTAAAGGCGGTGGAAGAGTAGGGGTTCTTAACTCCAAGATGAGCGTCATAGCTCAGAGGCTTAAAGTCCTGGATAAGAATGTTAAGGTACTGGCTAAGACAGTTACCCATAACAACAACCGGCTTAAGAAACTTAAGAAAGAAGTAGATCAACTTAAAGAAGAAGGCGTAGAGACAGGTGGATCCGAATCCACGGGCGGATCCGCTGAACTTGAAGATAAAGTTGATGAATTATCAGATAAAGTTGAATCTATAAAGGAGACAGTGGAGGGTAATAAGGAAGGTTTAGAGGATTTTGAGGATCAGGTAAGTGAATTTGAGTATGTTATCGATTCTATTAATCCTGTTGAGTACTTGACTTCCGAGGAGATAAGTGAATTGATCGATGAGAAGATAGAGAAGGCTAAGAAGGAAATGGAAGGCACTGAATCTTAGGGTTTGAAGCATTGGCTTAATCTTGAGTTAGGTAGGGTCTGAGGTTTACTCTGTATGGTTTTCCCTCTTTTTTCTTCACTGCTACTTGGTTGTCTTTTACGAAGTCCTGTCTTAGGGTTGTTTCTTTAAGGAGAGGTTGGTATATATTTATCTCGTTTTTGGCTCCTACTGCGTATCCTATTCCGTATGAATTGGCGTTGGTGAGGATTTCGAGTATGTTTTCGTTCAGTCTTTCAGTTGGCTTTGCGGGTGTGTATGTTTTGGCGTGTGGTAGGATTACTAATGCTCTTAGTCTTTTTTGGAATCCTTCTTGTTTGTTTTCTTCGTAGAGTGTTTTGAGGAATGAGTATGCGAAGGCTCTTTTAAGGTTTGATGGGAGTGCGGAGGTGTCTATTCTTATCACGGTTCCCATTGACTGTAGGTAGGCGGATACCATTGATCTTAGATCCATTTCTCCGTCCATGAAGTCGGGGTAGATTTGGTTGAGTACCTTCATCCATCTTACTCCTCTGTATTTGTGGAAGGTTTTCACGTCTTCTTTTACCGCGGTTAATTCTTCTTCTATGTCTTTCAGGGATTTCAGTTTCTTGTCGTTGCTTATTATTTCGTCTATCATCTCTGCGGTTTTTTTACCTGCGTATTCGTTTTCTTCGTCGGGTACGTTGATCACTTCTCTGAATGCTTTCTTGTCAAGTTGATTTAGATCTATCTGTATCTCTCCTGGCTTTAGGTTTCGTACGGGTAGGCCTATGGGCTGTAGTCCTGGGTATTCTTGGTGTGGGAACTTGGGGTTCGGTGAGCTTAGTGACTTGAATCTGTTTGAATCGTCGAATATGACTCCGTTGACTCCTGCGAGCACGCAGTTTTCGAGGAGTAGGTGTATGGCTTTCTGTCTTTGTTTTTCTTCTCCTATTATGGTTGTGGCTTTGAATTTGTCTATTGTTTCCTCTGCTTTTAATCCGTCTTGTTTTTTACCGAGCAGTAGCTTGCCTTTCTCTGGTTCTATTTCTTTTTCTTCTTTTCCGGTGAGGAGCGCTGGAAGTAGGACAGGTCTTTTGAATAGTAGGGATTCTTCTTCTTCGCTGATGTTTTTCAGTTCGGTTAGGTCTACTTGGTATTTCTTGCTGAGTTCTTGGAGTTTCTTCTCTTTTTCATGGACGTTTTGGAACATTTCCTCGACTTTTGCGTCGATTTTCTTTGTCTCTGGCTTGGTGTACTGTGGGCCTGTGGATAGTGAGAAGAATCTGCCTTTCTGTGTGGGGTAGTTTTCTTCGAATAGGAGTGAGTACCCTCCGAGCTCTGTGTTCAACTTCGATACATCACCAGCTACTACGAAGTACTTGTTCAGAAACAGGACGAAGCCCTGTAGCTCTCCATCTTCTCGATCCTCCACCGCTGTTAATGTATGGCTCTCTGGGTTCTTGAACAAGTGAACCTCTGTACCGGACCATTCGCCTTTGAAGAGCCTTTGCCACGGCCCCCTTGGAAAGTCAAGTTCCATTCTTTCACCGTCTGGTAAATTAAAAAACTTTATATTAATAAACCTTCCTTGCTTTAACAACTTAGGGGGATACCATGAATGACGAAGATGTCGAGAACATAAAAGAGATAGTTACCTCGATGAAGGACTCCGGAGCATCGGACGAAGAGATCAAGAACAACCTGAAGCAGATGGATTTCTCCGAAGAACAGATAGAGAAAGTTCTGAATCAAATAGAAAGCGAAGGAGAACCGGAGGCCGATGAATTAGAGGAACAGGTTAAGAAGGTTAGCGAAGGAATGGAGCCTATAACCGAGAAAATCGAGGAAATAGACCAGAAAGCAGAGGAAAGTCAAGAGAAACATGAATCCGTTGAAGAGAAGGTGAAAGAGGTTCAGGGAACAGCTGAAGAACATAAACAGAAACTTGAAGGCGTGGAAGAGAAAGCGGAAGAAGCTGCTGAAGAAGTTAAAAAAGTCAAGGAAAACCATGAAGAGGCTCATGGAGTGAGCAATCAGAAGATATACCAAGAAGTAAGGGATCTGAAGAACCAGGTCAGTGCATTGAAAGATATAAACGAAGATATACTTAAAACTAATAAGAAACTGCTCAGAGAACTTTCTGAGGAGTAAGAGAGTCAGTCATCATCTTTTTCTTTTAATTTGATTGGAAGCCCTTTGAACACTTTATCCAGTATAGATAGGTCTCCTGACTTGAGTTTACCTGTGTCGGCTTCCTGGTAGATATCAAGTTCTTCAGGGTATTCACCGTGTTCGAGCGGTAGGTCGGCTATCGGATCCGGAAGTATGGGGTGCTGCTCCATCTTCTTTTTCTTCTTAGGTGGACGTGACTGTATGACCACGTGTTTAGTCTTTTTTTCACTCATCTAATCACCTTTTATCTTCTTACCAAGCCACTTAGCCGTTGGTCCAAGGGTTCCTTTCAGCGCTTTCGCTGTGTGTGATTCTTTAGCGTCTTTATCCGGACTTACTTTCATGGTTATGTCATCGGGAATCGTATAGTCTGGTTTTCTCTTGGACTCTATCTCGATGGGATCCATTACTTGGGCTTGGGAACTGGATTTGGAGGGTTCTTTAGAGCTGTTGAAGGTTTTGGATATTCCTGTTCCTATTCCTGCGATTAGGGCGATTCCTCCGATTGCCTTTGCGAGGAATATGTATCCTCCTATGTAGAGGAAGCCTGCTACGGCGATCATTGTAAGGACGTTTCCGGTATCCATTTTTCACACCTATTTAAGCATCTTGAATAGGCCTTTGGCAGCTCCTTTAACCATTATTCCGGCGCTGTTCACCATGTCTCCGGCCTTCACTCTTTTCTTTTTACCGTCCGGGTAGACGCTTATTTCCCCGTCTTCTGGGTATAGGTTAGGTGGGTCTCCTGTGTCTTCGTATACTACGGGGTGGAGGACTGTTTCTTCTTCTCCGGACCCTGAATTTCTTTTGCTGGAGCTGTTTCCTGTTGAGTACATCATCAGCGCTACTGCGGCTGTTAGGCCTCCGACTATCACTATTGATTCGAGGTAGATTCCTGCGAATACCGCTGTTAGTGCTACGATAGCGGTTTCAATCTTCATCCGATCCACCCCCTATCTTTTTCGTGGCTGCCCCTATGCATTTTCCTAGGTAGCCTAAGCCTTTACCTAGATCTGCTTTTGCTCCGGTTTTGTGTGGGCTGAGGTTTATGCTCATGTCGTCTGGGTATATGGAGTCGGGGCCGTCGTACTCTCTCTTTACTTTTATGGGTTGGACCTTGACGTTGGATGAGTTGTTTGGGGAAGAGGTTTTTTCTTTGGTTAGGAGGTGGGTTAGGCCTGTGGCTATTCCTGTGAGTAGGGCTATCTGTGTGAGTCCGAGGTATAGCATGGTTAGGGCGGATGCTCCGAGTATTAGGGTGGATTTATTCATCTGTTCCACCTCCTTTTGAGGTGAGTGTTCTTATTGCTGATCTTACGGCTTCGGAGCGGGTTGGATATGTTCCTTCGGCTACTTCTTTGTCGAGTCTTTTTTTAAGTTCTTTGGTTAGTCTTACTTGTACGGGATCCATTTTGATCTCCTCGGAAATGCGTAACTACTTATCTGTAGTTACACATTACTGTTGTAGTTTACCTGCACTACGCTTTATAAATATTACGTTTTTGCAGGGGGGGTAACTAAAAAGAATCCCTTACCCTCCGAGGAGTTGAGCCATCTCTGCGGAGTAGTATTCCTGTGACTTGCGTTTCCGCCTTTCTCTAAGTAGAATTAGAACAGCGAGCAGGGCTAAGGCTACGAACCAGTACTCCTGCAGTCCGAATATTTCTAAGAAAGCTATGCTACCTACTGCTACTATGAATATAGATATGCTTCTAAGAAGTATCAGTATTAGGATTAATCCTCCTATGAATAGCCAGGTTATCCCTTGTGTGTATGCCATGAAGGATATTAATAGTAGTACGATGGCTGAGAAGGGATCCATTTTATCAGTCCTCGTCGTCGCTTTCGGCCATTGCTTCTGCGAATCCTTTGAATACTGGGTATCCGAAGAAGAGTATTACTGCTATTATGAGGAGTTCGTAGTGGCTGAAGAATGTTAGGTAGGCTATTACGGCTGCGAGTATTACTCCAAGTGGCTTGTTGTCGAGTATGTCGGTGCTCCATTTGAGGAGGAATATGAATGCTATTATTGTGAATGCGAGTCTTAGGTCGCTCCATAGCGCGGACATTTATTCACCTTGTTTATATTTATTCACTTGTAATTTATATCCCATGGTATTCAAGGGGGTTAGTCTCCTTTTATTCCGAAGATTATTATGGATGATATGAATCCGAATCCGATGCTTCCGGCTATCCAGTAGAACATGAATAGGGCTCCGATCACGTACCATAGTCTGTAGAATAGGTAGATTAGGAATCCTGCGGTTACGTATTTAATTGGCTTGCTTCTTATTCTTTTGCTGACCATGGCGTAGATTTCTATTGAGACTGCGAAGAAGAAAACCCATTTGAACTGTGGTAGGAGCTTTGCAAGGATTAGTGGAAGGGATATTATGAATCCGAATATCAGTGCTTTTAGTAGGTTCGCGTTCATGTTTGTTCACCCTATGCTTTCCTCGCTTTCTTCACTTTGGATTTTTTCTTTTTAGCTTCTTCTGCACCGGCTCCTCCTCCGAGTGCGAGGTCGAACATCAGGTTCAGAGGCCCGTGTGGCAGTACGACTATGAGTAGGATTATAGGTATCCATAGTCCAGCCCATCTGAACAGTAGGAGGTATGATAGTACGAGTGTAATTAATGTGACCGCGGTTGAATCTGTTATTCTTCTTCTAACCCAGTGTATTATGAAAACGAGGCACAGTAATCTCACTCCAAGTAACACCAGGTCTATTAACCCGAGGCTCGGCATCAGTGATTCCAGCATCTGTTTTTCATCCTCTCTCAGTTTTTGTTAGGGACATTAAAAAGGGCTTATGACATTTCTTCAACGTCAAGCCCTTCGAATCTGTAGCCCCATCCTTCGTGGTCCGTTTTTCCACCTGTGCCTTCGGCTCCGAGTTCTGTGTCGAGTGTGTAGTGCCATTCACAGAAGTTATCCTTGTTTACGTTACAGTTTCTTCCTAGTCCAAATGCTAACCTGTGTCTGTTTTCCCCTGGGTTAACTAGGAATATATCGTTTTCCTCTCTGTCTTTGTCCCAATCTGTGGCAGTGAAGTCGAGTTTTCGAGTTTGGCCTGGTTGTTGTTTATCATCGATTTTATTGCTTTTCTTACTATTACATCCTGGTCCTGTGCATCTTTTCCCGTATCTTAACATGCTTTTTGTAGGGATTTCTGCTATTTTTTCCAGGTTATCTTCTTTGATGTCCAGTACTATCCCGCTTTCTCCTCTTGCTGTTATAAATATTTCTCTATGGTCATCTGGCTTGTTGTCGAAGTCTCCTATGGTTGCTGAAGGCTCGTAGTAATGTTTAAAGTCCATGATATCGCCCGATTCAAATCCCCCATTTTGATCATCTACAAAGGATGGATTGGTGTAGAGGGATTTTATAGGGTTTGCTATGATTGAATTGCCCTTTGTTCTCACCAGGATAGCGTCATCATCTGGGTTCCTTGGATCTTCTAATAGATCCCCTATCTCGTTGACTGACCCCAGTTTTCCCGCTATCTTCGTGTTTGATGGGTTCTCTCCAACGTTCGGGCTGTGGGGAAGCCCGGTTACATTATGCTTGTGGATGTTATCTGTTGCTAGATTGTCGTTGAGCAGTACCTGGTGTAAGTCACCGTATTTACCTATTAATCCGGCGGAGGTCTTGTATTCCTTATCTAATAACCACCATTGATCTTTTCCGTCTTTTGTTTTTTCCCAGGTTTCGCATATTCTATCGTTATTGTAATCGCAGTTTTCACCGACTATGTATATTACTCTTTCTCCTCCTCCGGTTCGGTCTATGGTATTGAACATTATGAGATCGTTCTTCTTTCCATCGTTATCTCCATCGAAGAGCTTCATGAATTGTTGATTGTCATCGATGTTGTTCAGTGGCCCGTTAAACTGTTCCTTGAGATTTTTCTCTATTCGGAAGGTTTTGATCTTACAGCTTAATTTGTTGTCTATGATATCTCCGTTTTGAGTTCCCTGTGCTTCGTAGGGTAACGTGCAGTTGGAGAATATCTTCACTTTATTCCTATGTTTTATTTTATCGGTTCCAAAACCTGCAGATTGTCTTATGGCTATTTCTCCTCCTGCTATGAATGTTCGGCCACCTCCACTTGTGTCTCCGCAGATTCTCGCTGGTGTTTTGCCTTTGTTTTGGGTTATTCTTTCTATGTATACCTCTGAATCTTCTTCTTTGTATGTTATTATGTAGTCGTTTCCGCTTACTATTCCGTCTCCTTCTACGTCTATGTCGTCGAATGACCCGTGGGTTAATCCACATAGATGATTTTCTTTGATGTGGTATATTCTGGAGAAACCGTCACTGTTCTCGATGGTTTCGTGGAGTTTTTCGCCTGTAATCTCTTCATTAACTTTATATATTGTTGCCCCTGTTCTTTTGTAATCGCCTGGTGGTTGTTCCTCATGCCATTTATTCAGCATAGTTCTTACTTCGTCTGCTGACCCGAATAGGTATAGGCCTGTTCTTGTTTTCTTTCCTATTGGTTGTTCTGGGATTTTGAATGGGTAGCTGTTTTCGTAGGAAGTTAGGTATTTATTGAATTTTTCTTGGTAGATTCCTCCGCTCGCGCTTACTCCTGCTACTACAGCTGCTTTTCCTATTTTACCTGTTCGTTTTGTTGTGAATGCTCCAGTCTCTTCTGGTAGGCTAAGCTCTTCTATGAGGAACCCCTCAACAGAGTCTTCTATTGATCCTGAGGAGGTGTTCCAGTATATGTTAGGTGCTTTATCTGGCATTTTCAGCTTCCCATTTTCTATCATGAATAGCTTGGTAGCTGTCTTATCATCGTCTGGGTTCACGAGCCCTGTGAGGTTGCTGAGGAAGCTTTTCAGGTCTTGGTTGTCCGCGTAGTGTAGGGTAAGTGTTTCACCGCCTGTGGATAGGTAGGTTTTTTCTCCTTTATCGAGATCTCCTTCGATTTTAAAGGAAGATTCTGCTATATCATCTGCAGTCCATTCTGACTTATCTAAATCGTACTGTGCGCTGATCAGATTTTCTACATCTTCTTTGAACTCACCTGCGTTTATACCTGTTTGGAATGCTGGCAGGTTGCTTTCCTTGCTGAGCGTTAGTAGTAGTTGGAAGTTTTGTATTCCATTTGTCTTTATTTTTGTTTTTTCTGCGATTGATATGTTTATAGGGGAGTTTTCATTTGGTGAGGTGAGGGTTACATTGTATTCTCCTGCTCCGCGGGGGAACCCGTTCTTCACCACTATATCGCATTCGTCTCTGACATTATCGTCAGTACAGGTTTCTGGAATACTATTTATATCATTGAGGTAGTCTTTGAAATTGGATTTTGTAGGTTTTTGATTAACCAGCATGACTTCGCGGGTTGTTTCTCCTTCCCAGTTTTCCCCTGCTTTGAGGTAGGTTTTCAGGTTGTTGGTGAGTATGTCTATGGTGCAGAATTGGCTGCTGCAGTCTGGGTTTGCATCGTTGTAACCGGCTATTTCAAGCGGTGCGAAGTAAGCTCCTTGGAGCTGTGATTCATCTTTTTCTGTAACCATGAGGCTTCTGTTCCATGTTCTTTCCACGCTTATATATCTGTTGTCTTCATTTGCCTTTTCAAAGGTTCCTGTGATACCGAGAGTTAATTCAATAAAGTTGGGTATTCCCGCGGCATATGTAAGACCCACGTATCTTCCGGTTTCTCCATAACCTCCGTATGTGCCTCTTATATCTATATCCAGATTATCTTCATAGTTTCCATTTCGGTATCCTTTTATATTCAACCAGGATCCATCTTCACTTAGGGACGGTACTTCACATCCTTCTTTTGTTTCAAAGCCGATGCGTTTTTCGTCTTCTTCGTTCGGATTTATTTCTGAGAGGCCAGCGGTTTTCGGGTCAATGCAGTTTGTTAGGTTGAATGTTTTGCTTTCTATACTGTATTCATCGCTTTCCACGTCTATTGTGATTGTTTTTGGGTTTTCTTCAAGTTCTTCAGGGTTACTGGTATCTAAACTACATTTGAAGTGGTCTATGGTGGTCTGTGCTCCTACTTCTTCTTCTATCACGCATTCGCCTGAAGTGTCTCCTATTCCTGACCCACTTAATTTTATTTTATCTATACCGGAACTGTAGTTTGCCGGTCCTCCAGCTAATTTGTTTTTTATCCTTATTCCTGTTTCTGTGTCGAGTACGTGGAACTTATCTTTTCCTATATTGATTTCGGCAGGAGTTACTCCTTGTACGTTGAAGCCGAAGTACGTGTCGTCATCCTGTGTTAGTTCGGATGTTAAGTATGCGTCGCTGCTTCTTACGACTTTTCCTCTGAACTCTATCTCTACGCTGTCCCCTGTTTCCAATTTTTTAGGTTCTTCGACGAATGAAACGGTTCCCTTGTACTCGTCTGATTGGGAGCATCCGCCGTATTCTTGCCCTATTTCTTCGCCGTCTCTCTTCATTTTCTCGCATTTAACTATCTCGTGTTTGCTGTTTATCTTAAGCTCTCCACCTAAGTCCTTGTTTCCGTAGTTCTGTATCTCTAAGGTTAATTTCACTTTGTCTCCTGGCTTGACGTTATCCTTGGTTGTTGGTACCCATTCACCGTCTTCGTCTTTGGTTTCCTTGATCTTAGTGAAGGATATGCCTTCTACTTCTGTCACGTTGATTCTGTAGGGTTTCTTTCCGGCTGCCCATTCGTTAGGTGGGTTTGCGATTATGTAGGTTTGTCCACCTTCTTTTGCGTTTGCTACGACGGTTGTTTCGGAGGTTTCTCCCGCAGGAAGGGCTTTTTCTTCGAAGGATACTCCTATCGTGCCTTTATCGCAGGTCATTCTACTTATATCTCCTTCTTTGTCCCAGCTTTCGCTTTCATCGCAGTTGAAGTCAGTTTTTTCAGTGTTCTCTATTGTCAGTTGATTTGTGTCTAAGTCTTCGTTTTTGTTGTTTGTAACTTCTATTTTTAGTTTTATTTCGTCTCCCTGCATTACACCGTATTTTTCATGGTCTTCGGAGCTGTAATCTTTCCATTCACCGGTTTCAGGATCCTTTATCAT
>CAYLXZ010000008.1:0-29512 GCA_964388265.1 Microcaldota archaeon
CACCACCATTATCACCATCACAACCAGCACCAGGACCACCACCAGAACCAAAACCCTTTGAATCTGCGTTTATCGTTCCCGTAGATGTGAGGTTTAGGTTGCCCTGAGTAGTTATATTAAAGTTTCCGTTTAAGGTTCCTTTTATGGTGATATTTCCGTCTATTTCAAGAGTAGCTGTGGTGTCATTACCGGCACCAGTGACTAATTCACCTGTAGAGTTTACTAATAAGTTCCCCGTACCAGTGATATTGTCGTAGGTAACATCGTGAGAAGAATTAACAACACAAGTAGTTGATAGATCTCCAGAATCACAGATAGAGGAGAACCCAACCCCAATAAAAACTAAAAAGACTGAAGAAACTAATATAAACCTTCTAAAGCTCGGTGTAGGTAATTTCATCTGTTATCCTATCCTCATAGACAACCCTCTAAAAAACCCAATTGATCCCCATAGAGAGAGGGTAGGGGGGCAGATAACCTGCCCCCAAATTGTAGGGTATATACTGGTGGGTGTTCGGTTGGTGGTAGCTTATTATAAGAAAAAAACCTATAAAAAGGTGATGGAAAAACTACCCCAGGTTTAAGAATGGAGAATGAAAACCCCCCTGAACCACTGGATCAAAGAGAAGTCAGGAGAAAGATAGAGAAGAAACTAGACCTAGAAAAAGGAAAGATAGAACAATACCTTGACTCAGGGTCAGTTCAGTTCATAGAGGACTACCCACCTTACCTAAGATTCAGAAGACCTCTAGCAGGAGTTGAGAAAGGAACAAACGTGTTCTTCAAGGAATCGGACAGAGAAATACAGATAGAGGTAGTTCGTGGCTATCCAAAGACCCCTCGGCTCCTAGTGATAGAGAGCGGGATGAAGAAGAACTTTGATTCAGAAGTATACGTGGAAGAGAAGCTAAACGGATACAACGTGAGATTAGCTAAAGTTTTCAATGAAATCAAAGCCCTTACACGCGGAGGACTCGACTGCCCGTACACGAATGAAAAGATAGATAAAGAGAGATACGAAGAGTTCTTCTCCGAAAACCCGGATCTAATGCTCTGTGGAGAAGTAATCGGGCAGAACAACCCGTACGTGGAGAAGAAGTACCCTGAAGAGAAAGATTTCGGTTACTTCGTGTTCGATATACGTGACAAAGACACATGCGTTCCTCTAGGAATTCCTGAGAAGAAGAAGATGCTGGATGAACACAGTATAAATCGAGTGAAGGAGATAGGTGTATTCGAACCTAGCGAAGGGAAAAAAGTACTGGAGAAAGTGCGTGAAATGGGCCGAGAGGAAAGAGAAGGAGTGGTCCTAAAGTCAAGAGACATGAGCAAACAGATGAAATACACGGCGAACGCTTCAACAAATAAAGATCTGGAGTATGCATTCAGGTTCTGGAGCGACTACGGTCGAGACTTCATGTTCAGAAGAATAGTCAGAGAAGCATTCCAAGCGTACGAGAAAGACCTAGAGGGAGAAGAACTTGAAGAAGAAGCTAAAAAACTAGGAGAAAGTATTTTAAAGTCATTCGTAGATACAATAGAGAGAATAGATCAAGGAAAAGAGGTCACTGAGGACCTAGAGCTAAAAGTACCTACTGAGGAGTTCGGAGAAGCCTACGTAGACTACCTACGTCACATAGGGATAAAAGCAGAGATAAAAGAGATGGAAGAGACCAAAAAAGGAGTAGAGATAAAGCTCTCCAGGAAGTACCAGTCCACGAACGACAAAACCAAGAACTACCTCGAAGGCGGAAAGGCTCAAGAGTGAGATTTAGGCACTACATCGTCTGTTTCAAGAGGATGTAGGAACTACATCTTTCTTTTCCAAAGGATGCAGGAACTACATCTGGGTAGATGGAGTAGAAATAAAAAAGACAGATTCCTTCAATAACCAATATGGATGAAATGAAGAAGACCGCGGAAACAGCACTAAAAAAATGCCTGAAACTAAAAGAAAACGAGGACTTCATAGTAATAACAGATAAAAAAACCCAGGAAATAGGAGAAGCATTCTACAGAGCAGGAGAAGAAAAAACAGAAGAAACCTACCTGCTAAAAGTACCGGAACAAGAACTAGGAGAAACAGAACCACCTGAACTAGCTGGTAGAATAATGGAAGAAACACCAGCAGACGTAATAGTGATTCCAACTCAGAGCTCATACTCCCACACGGAAGCAAGAGAAAAAGCCAATAAGAAAGGAACTAGAATAGCCACTCTACCAGGGATAACTGAAGAGATATTCAAAAGAACCATAGACATAGACTACAAGAAACTCAGAAAAGAAGGAAAAAAACTCAAGAAGAAACTGGAAAAAGCATCCAAAGCCAGGATAAAAACCAGCTCAGGCACAAACCTAAACCTAAAACTATCTAACAAAGTAATTCCGGATCTCGGGCAGATAAACGAACCTGGAACGTACGGGAACCTACCCACCGGCGAAGTATTCACAGCTCCAGACAAAAAAGAAGTGAACGGAAAGATAGTCATAGATTCAATGCAAGACATAGCAAAACCAAAAACCAAGGTACTAGTACAGAACGGAGAAGCACAAGACGTAGAAGGAGACAAAGAATTCAAAGAAAAACTATGGAGACATGAAAACGGTAGAAACATAGCGGAGTTCGGAATAGGTTTAAATCCCAACGCAACCCTCACCGGAAACATCCTAGAGGACGAAAAAGTAAAAGGGACCTGCCACATAGCCTTTGGGAAAAACAAAGACTTCGGAGGAAAAGTAGACTCCAAGATACACTGGGACGCCATACTAATACAGCCAGATATCTGGCTGGATGAAGAAAAACTAATGGAAGAAGGAGAGCTAATTCTCTAAGGAGCTAGGAAAATGAATCCTCTAGACAAAACAGTGCTCTCACTAATGAAAAGCATCCAGAACCCCTTACTCACAGACATAATGCTAGTAATCACCCACATAGCATCCTACTCCATTCTATTTCTTATATTCCTACTTATACTGTTCAAAAGAGAAAAGAAACTAGCTGCCAACATATTCATAGGTATACTCATAGAAACACTAATCACAGTAGGGATCAAGTTCCTAGTTGGAAGACCAAGACCCAATGGAATAATAAAAGAAGTCGCACCTTCCTTCCCATCCGGACACACAAGCAGAGTAACATTCCTATCTCTTTTATTTCACAACAAATGGGGAAAAAAGATACTATGGGGAACCTTCACAGGCCTAGTAGTATTTTCAAGACTCTACCTACGTGTCCACTACGCAACCGACATCATAGGAGGACTAATAGTAGGATACATAACCTACTGGCTAATAACCAAGTACAACCTAGGATTAAAAATCACGAAGGGACTGAAAAAGAAGATACATAACACTCCCTATTTATTTAAATCACATCTACCTATTGGTAAGTAGGAGATAAAAATGGATGAAGTAAAAGGAGTTTTACTTGGAAAAAGAACACTAGGATTGCTTTCAATCACCATAATCTCACTTATAATGGGAGGAGCCCTGATGATAGCCTACAAAGATCCTTCGTTACTTGTTTTTCCAAATTCAGTATCCTTGATTCTGATGGTTTCCACGGTCTTCACCCTAGGATTTCTTTTCTTCGGTTACCTAACACCCCTCCCTATGTTCTTCGTGGGTACACACATAGGTAAACTCCTGACTCAAGAAGGAAGAATGATAACCAACCTAGGAGCCATCCCTACAGAAGCGTTAATTCTATTTCCATCATCCATACTAGTAGCTTACTCAAGCATAATCTTAGGTGACTCTCTTTTAAAAGATATGGCAGGTAGAGGTAACTTCCTTGAAGTACTAGAGATATCTCTAACTCTCCTGGTTATCGGGATAGCCATTGCTGCTTCAGGCACATTTTTACTCTGATTTAAAGGCAACTTAAGGAAAGAAGGTTTAAAATATACCAGGGTTTTATATACCAGGTGATCCCCATATTATATCCGACAGACCCTTTTTCCAAACGCGTCACCGTTGTTTCAGGGAGGCGGAGGCGGCACCGTCTCCTCTTTTTCTACTCCTAAAAACCATCAAAACTAGCTAAATCAAAATAAGAGAGATTTAAAGAAAGAAAAAAGAAATAGAGATCTTTTCTTCCAAAAATAAAGAAAGGAAGAAAGGATCTAAACGAATTTATTCACTGTAGTTCCGCAGTTAGGGCATTCACCCTTAATCATGTCTCTATCATTCTTAGTCTTTGTTTCTTTAGGGTTCTTTACATCTACCTTTTCTCTACATTTAACACAGTAAGCTTTTTCAGCCATCTATAATCCACCTCCAATTCCTTTAGGAACAGGGACTTAAAAACCTTTACCCTTATCACCCCTAAAAACACGACTTATCAACCACCCTCTTCAAGTTGACCTGGATAAACCTTAAATTACGTGAATTCGTTAAGAAACCAGGAGAATTCAATCTCCTAAAAACGAGCTAGAGGTATTTAAATTGACCAAATACATCTTCGTAACAGGCGGAGTGATGTCAGGTCTTGGAAAAGGTATAACCGCCAGCAGCATAGCTAGATTAATACAAGACAAAGGATACAGTGTATCCTGCCTTAAGATAGATCCCTACGTGAACATCGATGCCGGGACAATGCGCCCAACAGAACACGGAGAAGTCTTCGTGACCGAAGACGGAGGAGAAATAGATCAAGATCTCGGTAACTACGAAAGATTTCTCAACAAGAACCTATCAAAGGAAAACAACCTGACAACAGGGAAAGTGTACCGTAGATTAATACGAAAAGAAAGAAAAGGAGAGTTCCTGGGAAAAACAGTACAGATAATACCACATCTAATCAACGAAATAATCAACCACACCCAAAAAGTAGGTGAAGACAACGACTTCATAGTAATAGAGATAGGAGGAACAGTCGGAGACTACGAAAACATCCCATTCCTCGAAGCAGGAAGACAAATGAGATTAAAAAAAGGATCAGAAGAAGTAGTGTTCGTACATGTTACATATCTACCTATCCTAAAAGCCATTGGAGAACAGAAAACCAAGCCAACACAACACAGCGTTAAAATGCTGAGAGAAGAAGGAATAGAACCAGACTTCATCATAGGAAGAAGCGAAGAACCACTGGACGATATAAGGAAAGACAAAATAAAACTCTTCTGTAAAGTAGATAAAGAAAACATATTCTCAGCTCCAAACGTAGACAACGTATACGAAGTACCAATACTCCTGGAAAAACAGAAGGTAGCGGACAAGATACTCAGCCAAACAAACCTAGATTCAAAGATAAATAACTTCCACACATGGAAAAAAACCGTTCAAAAGATGAAGAACAATGGAGAGAAAGTTAAGATAGGTATGATAGGGAAATACGTTTCATCAGGAGACTTCAGCTTAAGAGACTCCTATATCTCCATAAACGAATCAATCAAACACGCCGCAGGCGAAGTAGGAGTGGACTACGATATAGAATGGATAGACTCAACGGACGAAGAGAAAGCTAAGAAAGAAATAGAGAGAATGGACGCCGTGATCATTCCAGGTGGATTCGGAACCTCAGGAATAGAGGGAAAAGTAAAAGCCATAGAGAAATGTAGAAAAGATAAAGTGCCGTTCCTTGGACTCTGCCTAGGGCTGCAACTAGCCATAGTAGAGCACGCTAGAAACCAAGTGGGGTTAGAGGAAGCTCACTCCACAGAGATAGATGAAGATACTCCACATCCTGTAATCGATCTACTACCCGAACAACAAGATGTTGAAAAGAAGGGAGGCACAATGAGGCTAGGAGCCTACCCAGCTGTACTCAAATCCGGGACAAAGACAAGAAAACTATACGGAGAAGAAGAAATAAATGAAAGACACAGGCACAGATACGAAGTGAACCCAGAATACCACGAAGAACTCGAAAAAGAAGGACTCGTATTCTCAGGTAAATCCCCGAACGGAAAACTCGTGGAATTCATAGAAAGAAGAAAACACCCCTACTTCATAGGAACTCAAGCCCACCCTGAATTCAAATCAAGGCCAGAAGACCCACACCCACTTTTCGTGGGGTTAATGCAAGCAAGTAAAAAACAAGGATAAACCCTTTTGAAGAAGATAATTTTATAAATCTCCTCTTCCTTTCCTATTCCGGTGACGCAGATGCAGACTCTATTAAACATGTTCGATGAAGAAGAAAAAGAACTACTAAATACAACCAACCAAGATCTAGAAGCCCTGAAAAACATCCATGAAACAAGAAAAGGAAAGATAGATACTGAAAAATTCAAGTTCGAGATGAAAACCCTGTTCTCGTCACTAAAAGAAACCCAAACCAGGAAAATCCAGGTAAAGAAAGGTAAAAAACAGGAAAAAATCACTGACCTGGAGTTCAATCCAACCATCTCAAAGCCAGACATAATAGTAACGGACAAGGAAGCAAGATCATATTCAATCTGGTATAAACCAATAATCTACGTCCCCTCAAAAAATTCAGCCAAGAAAATCCAACCTGACTTCATAGTGATAAAAGGAGAAAGAGAGTCAATCTACGAAGTAGATAAAGAACTCAAGAAATCCCTGTACACGTACGAGTTCCTCTCCGATTCTGTGTTAAAAGAAATATCCAGCGAACTTCTAGATAAGATGCATGAAATACAGTTAGTTATCCACGTGAACAAAGAATATAAATACAAAGACCTAAAAGACATAAAAGACTCAAAGCACTATCTAGAGCCAAAAAACCTTCTCCTAGTATCGGAGAAAGAGCTTCCTGAAGAAGTGAAGATGAACATGCCAGTAGGAGTCACACCAAAAGAAAAAGTCGGTATAAACCTTCGAAAGCTACAGGGTAAAACAGCCAAGCTACTGGAATGAATTCACTCTATCCTTTATCTCCTCGATAGGTAGAATGGTTTTTACCAATGGAACATCTTCAACTTTAGAAATCTTCATAGCTATCTTATCAACGTCTTTAATGTTATGGAGAACGATTAAAGATGGTTTGAGCTCTGTTACCCTTACTGCGACCATTGGGCTTCTTCCCATAGATACATTGGTAAATAAAAGCGCTCTTTCCGTTGTAGAACCATATATATTGATGAATTCATCGCAAGGGAGCTCTACAATCGCTCTTAATGAATCTATGAATGTGGTTCCGTATATTTTGGATTCTTCAAGTTTATCTTCCTTTGTCAGTATCTCTCCGTCCAGTATCTCGTCTACAAATTCTTTAGAATTCATAGGAGAAGGTAAACTAGCCATTTCATAGGGTTTGTCGGCTTCTTCTCCATCTTTGAGTCTTTTTATAGTCCATCCGCCTTTTTCTTCATCTATCTCTATCAATGCCTCTATGAATCTCTGTATGACATTTATCCCTGGGCTCTTTCTTCTGTTGGACTCGTAGTCACTTATAGTGGAGGATGTTACATCTAGATGGTCTGCTAGCTCGGTTTGGGTTACATCGAAGATTTCTCTCCACTTTTTTAGGCTTGCACCAGGGTTTTGAGATAGTGTTATCTCACCGGCTATTTTTAAAGGTAGTTTCTCCATGTTTTGTAAATAGACCTCAAGGTTTAAATAATTAACGAATGCGGGTTAGACAATCAGTGGATGTAGGGGAGAAAAAAGAGAAAAGAGGGGAGAAAGGAAAGGGGGAAGGGAAGGGGGAAAGGTAGGAGAGGAATTGTGGGAGGCTCACCCAGCCCCAAAAAACAGGATCTTATCGATCCTCTCCCTGGAAAAAGTGTGTAATAAAATTCCTCACTTGAGGTTTTTAAAGGTTTCGGGTAATTGTGGAAAAAGTAATTTTTTCCAGTTTAATTATCTAAATGTATAATTGACTGGGGTTCCAGTGTATCTTTAAAAAGAGATTATTCTGGGGGGAAGTTTATTACTACGTATTCTCCTATTGCTTTGATGTTTTCGAATGATACTATTAAGAATCCTCTGTCGTTTAGGTATTCTTCCACGCCTGTGAGTGCTCTGTGGGGTTGGATGATTACGCTTTCGACTCTACCGTCTTCTTCGAAGTAGGCATCTTCTACTTTCCCTAGTTCTTTTCCTTCTGTGGATATTGCTTTCTTTTTCCGTAGGTTTCTTCCTAGTACGTTCTTCATTATTTTTCCTCCAGCACGATTATGTCTTTTATGGCTTTTACTCTGTCGAAAGGTATGAAGTTTTCTTTTATGAACTGCTTGGCTGCTGTTTTTTCTTTTCTAAGTATTGAGGAAGGTTCTCCTTTTACAAGATATTCTATTTCCCCCTTGTCTGGATCTATTAGTATATCTTTGGCTTCTCCTATGTAGTCCGTACCCGAGTAGATCTTTTTTCCTCTTACATCGCTTATTTTATTCATATACTCACCAGGTAATATAGGGAAAGGGGGAATTTAAAGGTTTCGGGATTAAGCTGCCTGTTGGGATTGCGCGTCCTGGAGTTTGTTCTTCATGTTTTCTTCTTTTTCTTCGAGTTGCTCTTTCTTGGATTCTAGGTCCTCTTTTCTTTCTTCCAGGTCGTCTTCTACTTCTTCTCTGTCTTCTTCTACAAATACGTTCCCTGCTGACTTGTATACTTTTCCGTCTGATGCTTTTACTTCTTCTAGAGCTGTTTTTACTTCTTGTAGTTGTCTTTGTATTGTTTGCTTCTGTGTTTGTATCGCTTGCATCTGTCTCTGTATGTTTTGCATTTGTTGAGATCTTTGTCTTTTTCTTTGAGATTCTTCAGCCATGTTTTAGCCTCCTTGATTTGTTTTAGTGTTATCTTTGTTAATCTGTGTCTATGGTTTTTACTACTCTTGATCTTTCTTTTGTTAGTGTTCTTCTTCCGCAGTACGGGCATTTGATTTCGTTTATATCTTCTACTTCTTCTCCGCAGTAGAAACATTTCCAAGCCATTTTTTATCACCTTTCTTTATTCTTCAGGTTCTTCTTCGTTTTCTTCAGATTCGCCTGTTTCTTCTTTGAGTTCTTCTACTTTTTCTTTTCCTATTCCTTCTTTTTCCACTATTCTCTTTGCTTCTACGCCGCTGTCTGTTTTTGGTTTGTAAGCTCCGCCCGCTACTTCTGCTCCGCATTTGCTGCATCCCCAGATTGCGTATCCTTTTCTTTTTAAGCTTTTTCTCCCGCATTTGGGGCATACTTGTTTTTTTCTCTGTATTTCCTCTATTTCTTTTACTTCTTTCTTCAGTGGAGAGGAGTATCTTGCTCCGTATCTTGATGCGGATCCTAACTTGGTTTCTGCCATTATAATCTCCTGTTTCTATTTATTCTTTGGATTCTAGAATTTTTTCCCGAGTTTCACTTGCCTTCGGGATTGACTCCTTTATTACTTTGTTTATTTCGTCTCTTTTAAAGGAACCGTTTCCTCCTTTCTGTGTGGCGCAGACGTTGCCTTTGTCGTTTATGTATACTGTGATTCTGGAGTCCTGGGCTTTTTCTTCTCTTAGTTCTGGGTCCAGCACTATTCCTCCGTCTATCTTGCTGAATGTCTTTGCTACTGGTGTATCGGTTATTGGTAGGTCTTTTTCCATTTTATCTCTGTTTATTTCTCCGTCTTCGTATTCCGGTATCTTTGCGTTTTCTAGGGCTGCGACTGCTGCTATTGCTGAGGCGTCTATTAGGTTTCCGTCTTGGTCCAGTGGGAATATATCTAGGAACACCATCCATACTTTTTCTTTTGGCTCTATGCATAGTTCTCCTAGGTCAACCATTTCGCTTTCTCTTATTCCTCTGTCCACTACTCTTGCTAGTTCTACTGTGTCTTCTCTTGGTGGTCCTGTTTCGAAGGATGGTGAGGCGATTGGGTATAGCTCGGAGTTTGTGATTAGTACTCCTTGATCTGGTTCGTTGGAGTATGGTTCTCCTGTTCCGAGTTTTACTCCTGCGATTACTTTGGTGTCTCCTAGTTCTACTTTTGCGCTTCCTTCTGCGGTTCCTATGATTCCTTTTGTTATGTTTATGTCTCTTGATTCCATGTTTTTTCTTCCGTCTATTCTCTTGCCTTTTTTTACTCTGTGTTCTACGGCGTCTTTTTTAACGTTCCATATGAGTTCTTGTGTATCCATTTTTATTCCTCCTTTTTTCCTTCTTGAATTTGTTCATATTTTTCTTTTAGGGCTTTTTTCTGTTCTTCGTACACTCTCATGCATCCATCTACGGCCATGTCAAGTGCTTCTTCGTATTCTTCTGGTGTTAGGTCTCCGTCCATCTGCATTAGGCTTATTTCGTCTTTGTGTGGTAGGTACGCTATTGGTAGGTCGGCTTGTCCACATTGGTCTTCTTCTTTGGCTAGGTCCAGTACTACTTCGTCTTCGATTTTTCCCGCTGCACATGATGGTACTAGATCTTTCATTGGTATTCCTGCGTCTGCTAGTGCTACACTTGCTGTTGATAGTGCCGCGCATCTTGTTCCTGCTTCTGCTTCTAGTATCACTACGTAGACGTCTATCGTGGTTTTAGGATAGTATTCTAGGAATAATGTATCTTCTAGTGCTTCTTTTGATACTTTACTTATTTCTATTGATCTTCTACCAGGTTTTGGACTTGTTCGGTCGTCTACTGAGAATGTTGCTAGTCTGTAGTTGTAGTTTAACCTTGCTTTGTATGGATTTCTTTCATGTCTGGGGTAGCATTCTCTTGGGCCGTATACTGAGGCCATTACTTTGTTTCCTCCCCATTCCATGTAAGCGGATCCGTCTGCTCTTTTTAGGAATCCTGCTTCTATTGATATGTCTCTTAGTTCTTCTTTTTCTCTTCCGTCAAGTCTTTCTCCGTTTTCCATGAGTTTTTTGTCTTTTTTTCCCATTTTTTATCACCTTTTATTTTTTTAGGAACTCTTCTATTTCTTCAGTTAATCCTGTTCTATGAGCTTCTTGCTCTATCTTGAATATGGTTTCTTCTGCTTTGCTTATGTCTCCTCCTTTGATCCATATTCTTCCGTTTCTTCCTACGAATATCTTTGAATCTGTTTCTTCTTTTATGAGCGATACCATTGATGCTTTTTTCCCTATTACTCTTTGTGTTCTCACTGGGTTTATCTCTATTATTTCTCCTCCGTAGAACTTTCTTTCGTCTCCTAGTGTAACATCGTTCACTTCGTCTACTTCTTGCACTTCTGCTGATACTACATCTCCTACATCGTAGGATTCGTCTGTTGGTAGGAATGAATCGTAGGCGGAGTTTATGTCTGTTACGCATCCTCCGTGTTTCACTGATTCGATTATCCCTATTATTTTGTCTCCTTCTTTTGGTATGTACTTGGATGAGAAGGGAATTATTCTTCCGCTTCCTTTATCTTTGCTTTTGTATAGCATTCCGTATACTTTGGAGTATTTTTCTCCGTCTTCTTCTCTTACGTGGTTTTTTACATCTTCTTCGATTTTTTGTCCGGGTATAACTATTTTCTTCATTATAGTTCCTCCTCTGTTTCTATTATTTTTGTTTCATTTTCTCCGTGGGTTATATTGTTTACTTTTTCGTATAGTTGATCTTGAAGTCCTGCTGGAATCTTGATTACAGCTATGTATGATCCGTCGTTTCTCCATTCTTCTTTTTCCATGTTGTATGAGTGTAGTACATTGCTTGCTTTTGCTGCGTGGTCTGGTGGGATCTTGACTGCTACCTTGACTTTTTCTATTTTTATCGGGAGCTCTGATCTTATTTTATCCATCACTTCTTTTGCTTGTTCTTCTACTGATTTAAATTCATCGAAGTGGTGTCCTACTTTATCTATTGCGTTTTCTATTCTGTTTCTTGGATGTGGATTGTCTGTCTTTGGGTTTATTGAGTTTCTTTTTAGCCATGAGATCACTTTATTCTTCTTTTTTTTTTTTTTTTCTTTTTTCTGTTCCGTGGTTAACTGGATTTCTCCTTTGTTGATTATTTTTTCTGCTATTTCGTTGAAGTCCGTGGTTCCAAAGGCGTTGTTGAGTTCTTGATCTGAGGCTTTTTCTCCTTTTTCTGAGTCTGTGTATACGTCTCGTGCTGCTACTACTTCTTCTAGGTCTACTTCTTCACCTTCTCTTAGGTCTCGTGATTTATAAGGATCTACGAGAATTTCGTATTCTTCGCCTTCTCTTTTTATTCTGGCGATCACGGCGTCTTCAAGGGATATCATCTTTATTCACTTTTTTATTTCTGTCTACTCCTTGCTGAGGTATTTCTTCACTTCTTCTTCGGTTAGTTTCTCGAAGTCTTCGTCTTCGGAGACGTAGGATATTTCAACTGCTTTCTTGTTGAATTCGTCTCCTTTGACTTCTTTAAGAGCATCTAGAATGAACTCCAGGGCTTTTTCTTTGTCCATTCCTTCTTCGTAGTTTTCTTCTAGGAATGGTTGTGCGTCTTCTGCTCCTGATCCTATTGCTGTGGCTTTGTATCCGTTGAATGCTCCGGATGGGAAGGTTCTGTATAGCTGTGGTCCGGATTGGTCGACTCCTGCTACTAGTAGTGATACTCCGAAGGGTCTTGTGCCTCCGTATTGGGTGTATTTTTGTTTTAGGTCTCCTACTTCTTTGGTTAGTTTCTGTACATCTACGTCTTCGTTGTAGATCATTTGTTCTTGTTGTGCTGATACTCTGGCGTAGTCCACTAGTTTTCTTCCATCTCCTAGTCCGCTTGTGGCTACTCCTATGTGGTTGTCTATCTTGTATATCTTTTCTATGGATTCTTCTTTCAGTAGATTTGTGGTTATTTGTTTATCTATGGCTAGTATTACTCCTGAGGAGTATTCTACTCCTATGGCTGTTGTTCCTTTCTTTATTGCTTCTTTTGCGTATTCTACTTGGAATAGTCTTCCGTCTGGGCTGAATACGGTTATTGCTCTGTCGTATGCTTTTGGAGAAACAGATTGCATTTTTTAATCCTCCTTTTTTAGTTTTTCCCGGGCTTTTTTTAGTGTTCCGGATATGGTTTGTATAGAGATGAATGCTTTGTTGTTTTTAATTTTATTCATCATTGTCAGGCTTGCTTTTACTTTCCTTTCTTTTTTAGTGTTCGTTCTTAAAATACCTTTTTGTTCCTGTTCATTGAAATCCATTAGCCAGAAACTGGATTTTGATATGTCTATGGAGCCTAGGTTTTCAAATGCGTTGTCCCATAGTGACTTTATAACTTCATCTCTTGTGAATTTCTCTTTTGAGTGTAGTTTTATGACGAAGTACCGATTTTTTTCTTTTAGTGTAGGTGGGAAGGGTTTTTTAGCCATTTTTAGTTCTCCTTATCGGATTGATTTTATTTTAAATGTCTTTTTCATTTATTATTGAGTTTGGGTTTTTTGAAACTGCGTCTAGTGATTCTTCTTGGTTTATTCCTAGGAGGTATCCGATTGATGCTAGTTCTCTGGGTTTCCTCATGTCTAGTTTTTCTTCTGCTCCTGATGTTATGACTAGGTTGCAGTTCTTTCTTTTCACTAGTTTACCTAGGTATTGGAGTGATCTGAAGTACTGTGTTTTCTCCATTCCTTCGAACTCGAGTATTCTTTTGAGTGTTATGCCGATGGAGACGTTGTTTTCTTTTGCCACGGTTGCTATGGATACATCGAATGGTTTTTCCTTTGGGTTAACAGGATTCATTAGAATGTCTATGTCTGGGTTTCTGACTATCTTCTTGTTTTTGTCTAGGTTCCCTGCTTTTGCTATGTTTATCTTTCCTTTCTCTGGGTTTAGTTTATCTTCCAGGTAGTTTACTTCTTCTTGATATACTCTGTGGTATCCTAGTTGTTCTTCTCCGAACTCTACGCATTCTTCGGATCTTGTGAATAAATCTGTGAATTTTCTGCTCATATTATCGTTCCTCGTTATTTATCTGTGGAAGGATAATATTGTTCATATTATCGTTCCTCTCTATCTTATTATCTTTTTGGGATCATAAGGTTTATCTTGCTATTCTCTTTGAATCGTAAGGCTGTTCGTCTTGTTATTCTTTTTGAATCACAAGGTTTATTTTCTTTTTATGTTGATTTCTTTTTTACCTGAGCTGAGTTTTTTAAGTACCTGTTTGAGTCTTTCGTCGGTTATCTTTTGATCTTTGCTTATTCTTCCTGATTGATAGAGTTTTATCAGGAGTTTTTCTATTCTTTCTGCTTTTTCTTGGTTTGCTGCTCTTATTCTTCCGAGTCTTTCTCTTGCTTCTGGTGTGAGTATCTTTTTGAGCACTCTTTTCTTCATTGCTTCGGCTTTCTGTTTCTGCTTTTCTCTCATTTCTCTTTCTTTTCCTTGTCTTCCTTCCATCTGTTTCTTTATTTGCTCTTTCTTTTTTTCTCGTATGTCTGAGAGATTTTCTTCAGGCATATTATCGTTCCTTACTATATTGTAGGTTGAAGGATAATGCTTCCTTCAGGTGTCTTCATTTCTTTATTTCGTTTGTGGTTTGGTCTAGTAGTGATTTTCCTTGTGGGGTTATTTTTCTTCCTTCATCGGTTTTTTCAAGGTATTCTGCGTTTTCAAGTTGCTGTAGGAGTGTTCTTATTATTTTCCCGCTTGCTTTCTGGTGTTTTGGTGGTCTTCTTCCTTTTTTCTTTTTTCCTCCGTACCATGATCTTAGTGGTTCTACTCCTTGTGGTCCTTGTATGTAGATTCTTCTGAGTATGGATGCTGCTCTTGTGTACCACCAGTCAGGTTGGTCAGGTCTTCTTTCTTTGTATGAGCTTGTTTTAGCGTGTTTTGCCCATTCTGGTTTCTCTATCTCTTCTTCATCCTTCAGCTTCTCTTTCACTTTGTTTATAAGGTCTGATGCCTCTGCTTCTTGTGCGTTAACCATTGAATCACCTTTATTTGTTGAGAGAGTATGTTCTAGTGGGTTCTTTAGATTTCTTTAGAACGTGGTGTGATTTCACTGTTTATTTTTAAGTGTTAGTATTTATTAATCTGTGCCTTTTTGTGTTTTTTTTTCTCCGTATAGGTAGGTTCTTTCTGCTTCATACTCTAGGCATCTGTAGATTACTCTGGAGTTCTCTTGATCCATCTTGATCTTCAGTGTATTACCTGGCTTCCAGTATCTAAGGCAATTCGGACATATTCTCCTTTTCAAGTCATTTGGGATGGATACGTTGTATCTTTTGGAGATCTTGTGCGCTAGCTCCATGTATCTATTCGATCTCTCTGGATGGTCTTCGAACTCTTTTTCAGCTTGTTTGAACAGCTTCTTTATTCTTTTCTCAGCTAGTTCCTTAACCCATCCTGGCTTTGACATCTTTTAATCACCTTAGAAACAAACTTCTGTTACCTAATTTTAGTTACCTATTACTTAAAAACCATTCTGAAGAGAATAATTTTAGGCACTACATAAATTTTTAGAAAATTTTGAAAAAGAACCTCGGGTGGGACTCGAATTTTGAAAGGAAGAAAAAGAGAGTGCGCCGGACGGGATTCGAACCCGTGCTGTTGGCTTGGAAGGCCAAAGTATACCAGCCTAGCCAATAATAAGGCAAAGGCTCCTAGCCGCTAGACCACCGGCGCGTCAATGTATATTTTCACTTGCAGTATATTTTATTCTTCTCCTTCTTTTATTTCTTCCAGTGAAAGATCTTCCTTAAAGGGCTTTGTTCCTTCTTCATGATATATGAAGGGAGTGATTAATATTATACCTACTATTGTGATTACGACTATGCCTGCTAGGATGAATATATTGTTCTTCACGAAGTTCCAGTAACCTTGTTCTCCTCCTTGCGGAGCTTCTTCTCCAGTTGTTTCTACTGTGATGTGTCTTGGCTCTATTAAGTTCACTCCTTGGTTTTTAAGCGTGATTTCGAATTCTTCTGATGGTTCAGTCATCTGGAAACCAGTTAATTGATATGTTTCTTCTTGGTTCGGGGAAAGAGTTACCTGTAGAGACTTGTATCCTGTTGAAGGCGAACCTGCTCTCAATGTACCTGTTTTGCTGAATCCATTGCTTCTTAAAGTTACTTTTATATCTACTGAATTCTCTGATACATCTTCCTCTATTTTAACCACATCTACTGGGTATTTACCTTGTGCTAACCCAGATTTTGGTGTGATTAGAGTGCAAGATAACACTACCACCAAGGCTAACAGTGCTCTTGATTTACTTAGATTCATAATGGGAAGACAGGGATTTGAACCCCGGACAACCGCCTTTCCGAAGGAAAGCTCTGCTCTTCAGGGCTTAGAGGAAACTGAGTTTCCTCTACGCATGAAGAACTCCGTTCTTCAGGGCGGCGCTCTCCCGCTGAGCTATCTTCCCGTCCTTCTAAGGAAACCTTCGTTTCAAAGGGAAGGATGGGCCGGACGGGGTTTGAACCCGCGGCTACCAGGTTTCTTCGAAACTCCAGATGTATCCTAAAGGGATTTAGAGAAGTTTCTTAAAAGCCTGGTGCTCTCCCAGACTGAGCTACCGGCCCAGAATTACATATATTTAATTCTCTTCCTTATTTAAATTAAACCAAGTTTAAATAAATACATATGATTGAAGTTCTCAGAATCGGACATAGAAGGGAAAGGGACAATAGGTTAAGTACACACGTGGCTCTATGTGCACGTGCGCTTGGAGCAGATAAATTCACACTCTCAGGACAGAAAGATAAAAAACTCCTAGACACAGTTAGAGATGTAGTGGACAGATTTGGTGGAGACTTCACCGTAGGACACACAGAAAACTGGCGTAGAAAAGTAAAAGAATTCAAAGGAACCGTGGTTCATTTAACCATGTACGGTGAAAAACTCAAAAACAAGAAAGAAGAATTAAAGGAAACTGAAGACCTATTGATCATAGTAGGAGGAGAAAAGGTTCCCAGGGAAGCTTACGAGTTAAGCGATTACAATATATCCGTGACCAATCAACCTCACTCAGAAGTAGCTGCGTTGGCCCTTACTCTGGACAGACACCATGAAGGAAAAGAACTGAACTTCAGTTTTCCAGGTGGAGAGATCAATATCCATCCATCCAAATCAGGGAAGAACGTGGAGAGAAATAAATAAGGTGCTGAACAAAAATACATCGAAGTGTTTCTATGGACATAGATATGGATAGCTCACTAGTTGAAGAATTCCTTAAAAACAAGGCAGGTCCAGAAGCCTACAAAGTAGCGAAAGCCCTAGGAGACGGAGTAACAGACCAAGAAATAAAGAAAAAAACAGATCTAGATATAAATAAGATTCGATCAGTCCTAAACAGACTACACTACCTTGGGATAATAGAATACGACAAAGAAAAAGCTGAAAAATCCAGTTGGTACACCTACACATGGTTCCTAAGAGAAGAAAGAATAAAAGAACTACTAGAAGAAACCTATGAAGAAGAACTTCAGAAACTTCAAAAAAACCTAGAGTTGAAGGAAAACCACGTTTTCTTCGAATGCAAGAACAACTGTGAGACCCAGCCATTCGAAGTAGCCTACGAATACAACTTCGAGTGCCCAGAATGCGGGGAAGAGATGGAGAAATCCCAGGAAGACGGAGTAGAAGAAATAAAAGAAAGAATAAACGAAATAAAAGACCTTCTAGGTAAAGATGAATAAAACCAATAAGGAACTGGTCAATCAATTAATCAAAAAAGATCTCATCAAGTCTGAAAAAGTTAAGAAAGCTTTCTTAAAAGTAGACAGAAGAAATTTTCTACCAGAAAACAAGAAAAAATGGAGCTACTCCGATACACCTATCCCAATAGGGGAAGGACAAACTATATCTGCTCCACACATGGTAGCGATAATGACTGAGGAGCTAGATGTTAAAGAAACATCTAAAATCCTAGAGATAGGAACAGGGTCCGGTTACCAGGTCGCATTACTCGGAGAAATCGCTGAAAAAGGAGAAATACACACCACTGAGAAAGTAAAATCACTCTACCAGAAAGCCAAGAAAAAACTAAAGAGATACAACAACATCACAATACATCACACCGATGGATCCACAGGAATACCGGAAGTAGCCCCCTTTGATAGAATAATCTCCACCTGCGGAGCACCGGAAATACCAAAAACATGGAAAAAACAACTCAAAGAAACCGGAATAATTCTTACACCAGTCGGAAGAAAATACAGACAGAGGCTGAAAAAATACAGAAAAAAAGAAGGAGAACTAATAGAAGAAGATCTTAATCTCCCATGCGCCTTCGTACCCATGAAAGGGAAACACGGTTTCTAAAATGATATAAAACCACAGAGAAGGCAATGAGAGAGACAATGATAACCAGGTAAAAAAGAGTTGTGTCAATAGGAGAATGAGAAACAGAGGCTCCCATGACATCTCTATCTACACTTTTCTCTAGGTCATCTACAACTTTAAAGGTAGAGTAGTCTTCCAGGGAAGCGCACTTCACATGTAACTCATGTTGCCCTGATTTCACATCTGAATAGGATCTAGTTAAGATACCTTGTTCTTGGTTCATTTGCTTCCAACGAGAATTATCTATCTTTATGATGCAGTCTTTAACGTTAAGTGCCTTTACTTTTGCCTTAAAGGAAGTGTTTGCCCTTGAAACAGGTTCAAGTATCTGTAATTTCTTCCCCGTCAACCTTTGTTTTTTAGTTTCCTTTTCAAGGGTCTTGTTCTCTGGGGTTTTATTACTTGTATCGTTTCTTTCTGGTTCTAGAGAAGCTGCGCCTCCTCCAAGTCCTCCTGCTCCACCACCAGCACCTCCTCCATTTGAACCGGAATCACCATCATCTTCAGAGTCTTCCTCTATATCGTAACTGGTTACATAAGTTAACGTGCTTAGGGGATCTCCTTCCCTGGTTATTTCACCGTTTTCAGCTTCATACTTTATTCTCTGCCAGTTTGAAAGATTGCTTGCACTGCAATTTAATGGGTTTTTATTGATGCATTTGTAGAGCGATATATTTTTCCAGTTTTTTCCTTTGTCCTGGATGAATGATATATTCTTCACATGGTTTGAGAGGTTGCTGGATATCTTTGTCATGTGTTGATGTTCTCCTGGGAAGGTATCTGTGTTTATATCTCTTTTCTCGGCCTTTATTGGAGCTTTGAAGGGTACTTCTATCTTCTTTGTTTCATTTGCTTTTATCTTGGCGGTGTGTGAAGTGGTTTGTTGTGCTTTGGATATGTTTAAGTCGGTGAGTGGAATAGTGATGTTGTAGGTGGATCTTGGGTCAGTGTTGTTTAGCTCTATGGGTGCTACGGCATCTATTTTTTGGGTAGAAGTGGTTACTGGTGTCTTGCTTTCTATAGGGTGTTTTTCCTTGAGTTTAATTACATTGCTGCCATTGCAAGTAGCTATATGATAGTTTTTTTCTTCTGTAAGTGCTTTTACTTTGTTTCTATAGGTAGTGCAGTTCCATCTTGGTTCTTCTTTGTATTGGAGTGACAGATTGGTGAAGTTCCGGTTGTATCTTGACTTGGTTTTTATCTTCATTTCTTTGGAGATGTCTTGATTTATCTTAACTGGTCCTAGGGGCTCCGTTACCCATGTGTTTTCTATCCTGTCCCCTCTTGCCTGCATCTCCACAGTGTTTTTTCCTGGTGTCAAGGTCACTTCTAGGTCTGTGTTGCAGCTTAACTGTTCTTTACAGTTTCCTGGAATTGATATTTGGGTGTAGTTAATCTGATCTGTGTTGTTTATAGTAGCTGTGGTGTTCCATATCTGTAAGGATAGATTAGCTTTTTTTATGTTCCAAGGTCCTCTTGTATAGGTTAACATGTTTTCTTTCTTTTGTTCTAGGTGGATATTTCTTTCTTCTTTGGGTTCGAGTTCTGTGGTTCCTTTTTTCTTTATTGGTTTCCATCCTTGTGTCGCTGTGGAACTCCAAGATATGTTATGGTATTTTATAGTGTCTGTGTTGTTTAATTTGATAGGTATGACTGTGTAGGCTGTTCCATTAACTTCTGTGGTTTTTTCTAGGTGTTGTTTTCTTTTTCTTCTTTGTTTGGTGATTACGTTATCTTTCTCTAGCTTTATTTGTATCTCTTTGGTTTGGTTAGGTTCAATCTCTATTTCTCCGGATCTTGGGTCCTTTGCCTTCCAGTCTTTGTTTGCTGAATAATTGTATTTGAATTCTATTTGTTTATTTATTGGTCCATAAGGTGGTTCGTTAGCTTTATTGGTTACTTTGATGTTTTCTTGTGTGGTTACTGGTGATAAGGGTTTTACTAGTGTATCTGGATTTTGCTCTCTGTGTTCTTCGATGTATAGGTTTGTCTTAATTGGGTCTAAAGTGTATGTGCAGGTTACTTGTTTTTCATTGTCCACTGTACCGAGTTCGAAGGTAAATCCTTCTTTTTCTGCTTTTTTTACGTCTAATTGGTTTCCTTGTGTAGAACAACTTATCTCTTTTGGTTCTGGTGTCTTGTAGGTGGCATTAGGGATGTTTATGGTGTTATCTGAGTGGAATCTAATTGTTTTGTTTATTTTTAGTTCTTTTTTGGTTTTATTTGGGTTCATATCGAGGTTTAGAGACAGTTGATTCACTGTTTGGTTGAAGTAGGCTACCTCGTCATCTAGGAAAAGTATCTGGTTATTTTCTTCTGAATCTGCTTCAATTCTTATGTTGGTGGTTCTAGGTTCATCTATATCTTGATCTAGGTATATGGTAGCTTTTTCTCCTGGTTCTAAAGTACCTATATTGTTCTTTGAAAGGTTTCTGTTGGCTGAGATTGGGTTTAGAGTTAGGTTTGTGGTTTTAAATGTTCCTTTGTTCTTTATCTTTATGGGTATCTTGTAGTTTCCTTGGTAATCATCTTCAACTGGGTTTATCCAGCTTGTATTTGCTTTGAGGTGGGGAATTGTTTGTTCAGTGGATTTAGTTATGTTAATTCTTTTTATTCTGCTTCTTAGGAAATATAGTTGGATGTGAGAGCTTCCTGTTCTTGTGTAGCTGGCTCCTGTGTTTCGAACAGCATTAGAGTAGGATATAAACTTTACTCTAAGGTTAGTGGTGTTAAGATTCGTTGCCTTAACTGAACTTAATTCTTCTTTATTGCTCCAGTCGCTACGGGTTGATCCTGTTTTCCAGTTCTCTATATCTTTATATTCTTTCTCCGTCATTGAATTATGGCCAAGCCCTAGTTCTGATCTATATAGAGTTACTTCATTTTCTGATTGATTGTAAGTTAACCTATATACTGCTGACTCCCAGTCCATGCTTTCTCCATATCTTAGACGTCTTTCATAGATCTTTTTAGTGGTTGACCCGTCTGTGAGGTAGATTTTAGATTCGGCTATTGATTCGTCTCCTCTTGTTCCTAGGTTATGTTTCATGTAGTAATATGTTTCGTCTGTTACATTGTTCAGTACAGGTAATTTTGATTCTAATGTTGCTTCTGCGTGGTCTCTTGGTGAGTTTTCCGGTTCTCCACCATATATATTTGTCTTTGCTTTTGTGTATATTTTTATATGGTTTTGTTTTTCCTCTATTAGAGTGGTGTCGTCGCTTGGGTTCCCTGATTCTCCATAGCAAAAGGACCTGCAATTATACCATTTTCTTGTCTGAGTTTCCCAGAGGTGAGTGTTTCTTTCTCCGTCTTCAAACTCGTCTTCATACCCTGTTGAGAACTCTGAGGATAATGGATCTGCTCGTGGGTACCCGTAGTATAGATAGGTTTTTCCTTCTGGTGTATGGTTTGTTATGTTGATTTCAGCGTATAGGTCAGTTTTCTCTGTGTTACAGTTTTCTACATGTAAAGGTAAAGTTTTTCCTTGGTTCACTATCCTTAGATCACTGCAGTCTTGCTTTAGTTTTTCTTCTTCTATTAATTTCTGTGTGTTTAATTTTAGCTCGAAGATTTCTTCTTGTGTTTGGTTGCTTTCGCTATGTATAGTTAGTTCTTTTCGGTGTTTCCAGTTGTTGTTCCACCAGTTTAGAGATAAAGCCAATTGAGACACTATAACAATAACCAAGAGTGTTTTTGCAGTCTTCTCCATCTCTATCTGTAGGTATTGTTTGTGGCTGGTAATAAAGGGTTTTTCTAAAGGTTGTGAGTTAATCTATGTTAATCTCTAGTCCAGGCTCCAGATTTTTATATAAGTATAAGGTTAATATATTAACAGAAAAGTTCTTTATTTATTTCATCCTATTATAGCGGGGTGGGGCAGCCTGGAGTGCCCGGCGGGCTCATAAAAAAGGTTGAGCTTCAACCTTCTTTGAGATACCCGCAGGTCAGTGGTCCAAATCCACTCCCCGCTATCTATCTAATTTTAGGTTTTTATCACTCTTCTAAGAATCTAAATCAGGTTATTGTAATAATCTTTTTAGGCACTACATCGTTCTCTTCTAAAGGATGTAGGAACTACATTGGAGCCTAAAAAAGATAGTACTGTTGGTAGTACTGAAAGTATATATTACCTAGGGCACCAAATAAAAACATGGAAAAAGAAGAGATGGAAGACCTCCTGTATAAACTAGGACTATCAAACTATCAGGCTCGATTATACAAAGCTCTCGTTAACCTAGAAGAAGGAACAGTATCTAAAATAGCTAAAGAAGCAGAAATACCAACCAACAAAGCCTACGGAGACCTAGAATGGCTATACGAAAACGAATTCATATCACTATCTTCCAAAAAACCTCTAAGATACAAAATAATAGATCCAGAAGTAGTTTTACAGTCAAAGATAGAAAGAAGAATAAATAAACTAGAAAATTTAAAAGATAAGACCAGTGAAGTTGTTTCTAATCCTAAAAAAACCAAGAAAAGCAGCGATGTCTCCATATTAAGAGGTAGAGACCTATTCTTTTCCCGAATGAAGAAACAACTTAGAAACTGTGAAAACTCCGTACTAGCAACTATAGGAACAAGTAGAGTTGATTCAGAGTTACTGAAAATAGAGGAAGAAGTTACTTCTAGAGGAGTAGATATGAGATTCATAGCTGGCTACAACGAAGATGCCGTGCCTAGAATAAAGAAACATATAGATGTAGGGGTAAACGTACGGTTTTCAGAACAAGAAAACGTTCGGTTTACAGTATGGGATGAGGAAGTGATTACTTTTAGGGTTCACACAGAGAATGATGAAGATTACTACTCTATATGGATAGAGAGCCCTGCTCTAGCGAGAATAATGAAATCTTACTTCAATACAGTTTGGGAAAGTAGCTTTAAGAAAGAAGAAATACTTAATAAATAGAGGTTTATATTTCTCTCTGACCCCTTTCTTCCGGTATTGAGTTAATTTCAGTGAACTTCGATTTTTCAACCTTATATCAGGGATTGATGAAAATCTTTATTTTCTTTTAATCTCTGGTTCTGAGTTAACTTTCGTAGGTTAAAAAGATTTTCTACTCTTTCTAAAGGTTTGCGTGTTTGTTAGTTGTTTGTCTTTTGTTTATTGTATTGTTATTGTTTGTATGAAAACAATTTAATGCGTAATTCTTGCAGGAGTTTTAGGTTGAGTTTTACTCGATTCCTGTATTTTTAGAATTCTAAATCGATTCTATGAATTTCAATGCTTTTTCTATATCTGGTTTGAATGGTAGTTTATTTAGTATGTCTTTCATTTCATCAGTGTGTTCGAGTAACCTGTCGAGTGCTCTCGATTCTTCCTCAGCGAATCTAGATCCATGTATCTTTACTCTTATCTTTCCCTTGTATTCTTCTTGTAAGTAGGAGTAAAATAGGTTCAGGATATTCCAGAAGTAGTTTTGGTTCTCTTTGTTTTCAATGAATCTATACATCAGGGCCACGGTCTCTAGGTTTATTTCTTCTAATACAGGTAGTTTTCGTATGTAGGAGTCTTTTCCTAGGTAGAAGAAGTTTATTTGGTATAGTTCAGTTAGTTTCCTTGGTTTTGGTCTGTCTATAGATTCATAGTGTCTTCTTAGTAGTTCTCGAGCTCTTTCCCAATTACCATCTTCTTTTGTGTACTTTACTAAGAGATTTCTTTTTTCTAGGTCTTTTATTATGTGTTTTTTCAGTTTCTTGGTTGCTCTGTAGTCTTCTGTGTTGGGGTAGAAATCTTCTAGTTCTTTCTTTAGGTATCGAGTTGTCGAGATGGGTGTTCTAGGTACTGGGTATCTTAGGTATTCAAGAGTTTTTTCTTTTGCTTCTTCCTTGTTAAAATAAACCATTTAACCCACATATATCATGTAGGTTATACTGGTTATTATTTCTTTTCCTATTCTGGTTCTGCAACCAATATATGAAAAAGGAGTAGAGGGTTTTTATTGGCTCATAAAGTTTCCGAAAGCGCTTGATTTACTTTCTTCTGTTGTTTGTTTTTTCTTGGTTGTTTCACTGGTTTTTCTTTTTGGTATTTTACTTCCTAACAGCACTATGTCTCCTATTGATTCTACCTTGTCGTATGAGACGCTTTGGTCTTTTATGAGAGATTTTAGTTCTCTTTTGGTTATTCCTTTTAGTTTGTTGGTGCTGAGTCTCTCTACTTTTCCTTGTTCTATGTCTAGGATTACATCGCTTACTGAGCCTATTTTTTCTCCTTCTCCTGAGAATATTGGTTTTCCGTATATCTCTGATATCTTTTTACCCATATTTTATCACAGGTAATGAAAAGAAGTTTTAGTTTATATACATTATGGTGATTTTTCGAGGTTGAGAAAACACCCCTAATACTGGAAGTAGGGGGTCACTCAGTTGTTTTTTTAAATGTAGTGCCTAAAATATATTAAGATGTAGTGCCTAAAGATAACCATGGTTTACCTCAGGAAGAAGGATATATATAGGAATGATTACTGGTATTTATGTAGGTCAAAAAGAGTCGATGGGGATGTAAAGCAGGAAGTAGTGTCTTATATTGGTTCTTGTGGCTCTATATCTAGAGAGAAAGCTGAAGAAGAAAAAGAAAAGGTTCAGCATAGGTTAGATCAAGAACAGAATTAAATAAAATTCTTGCAGACTAAATAAAAACTATAAAACTATGTTTAAAAAGTATATTAATACTGGAAGTATGGGGGTGGCCAGATACTTAAGTGTTTGGCTCAGATCTATATCTTCTTCTAATCCTCAACGAAAATTAGAACAAGGGTAATTATACCTTTAGATCCTCATTACTCGAATTAACTCGATAGTAGACTTTTCGCCCAACTCTCTTCTTAGAAAGATGATTGGCCTTAAATAAAGTGTTTAATAGTTCTGAACATCTATTCTGGCTTAGATCTAGTTCTTCAGATAAATCAGAAGCATTTAATTCTCCTTTTTCCTGGGTTATTTCGATGACTTGTCGAAGTCTCGGGGATAGTTTCGATTCTTTCGAGGTTTCTCGCGACACATCGCGAGTACTCTCGACATCCTCTTTTTTACTTATTTCCACCATCCAGTCAAGCATATCTTCGTATAATTCTTTTATTTCTAGCAATTCATCTATTTTTTTGTTCATTTCCCACAGGATCTCTCTTTCTTCTATTTTCTGCAAGTTTTCTTGACTTTTTACTTTTTGTTGGGTTCTCACGTTGTTTCGGGAGGCGCTGGCGCTCACATTAGAAGTAGAACTATTGGCGGTCACATTTGTTTCCTTGTTCTGGCTTTTACTTTCGGCTTCTTCTACCTGTTTCTTGATCTCGCTCTCACTTTTGCCCTCACTTAAGAGGGATTTGAAAAAAGATGACAGACCCATTTCCTCACCTGCGTCACACTATATTTTTCTCTCTTTGTGTTTTTATACTTTTGCACTCACATTTCCTTTTTGAGTCATAGGTATTTTTCCGGAT
The DNA here is from genome assembly GCA_964388265.1 of Microcaldota archaeon. Taxonomy (GTDB): domain Archaea; phylum B1Sed10-29; class B1Sed10-29; order B1Sed10-29; family B1Sed10-29; genus CAYLXZ01. Next base: position 25,513 of record CAYLXZ010000008.1, read on the forward strand.
TTTCTTGTTTTTTGTCTATTTTATGGTCTGGCTCTCACATTTTTTCCAGTCACACATTAACTTTATTATATATTTTCTAGTATAATGTTCTATTAGTATATTCTTGCACACATAAAATGAATTTATTATAATTAATTTATTAAAAAATAACCAAAACCTTTAAATATATGTTTTTCCTTTTATGTTTTAGGAACGAGGTGATATCGATGTTAGCCCCTATTTTCTTCAAGGAAAAACCAGTAAATGCCCTTGCCTCTTTGGCCCAAGAAGACAAAGCATGGTACGCTTCTCTCTTAGCAAAGGAAATTGACTGTACGTACCCACATATGGTTAATATAATCGAGAAGTTTAAGAAATACGATTTAATTGAAACAGAGAAAGAAGGAAGGGTCAAAAAGATAAGTTTGACTCCTGATGGTGAGGATCTAGCTATAGACTTCCAGAACATGAAGAGAAGAATGGAAAGAATAGATGAGAATGTTGATATAGAGGAAGAACCAGAGGAGGAAGGAGATGGATCCTGAAGAGGACGTTAAAATCCGTTTTGCGGACCTCGATGATGTACCTAGATTGAAAGAAGTGGCCGGAGAAAAAGAGATTCGTACAAAATATTTGCATGAATCGGTTAGAGCACGTAGACAGAAAGTAATACTCTTAGAGAAATCTGAAGACATAAAAGGATTCTTAAAGATCAGAATAGTGGATGAGGGGATAAAAATAGATTTCTTCAAACTTCCAGAAGACCAGGAACAGATAAATGATCTTTTAAGCACTGTTGAGGCACTTGCTTTTCAAGGAAAAGTCTATACGTATATTCCTAAAGAAGATGAAGCTCTTGAAATCTTCAAAGATGCTGGTTATGAAGGAGGGATAGAGACTGATGATAATAAGGTAAAGGTGTCTAAGGAATGGTCAAAGATACATGAGGACAGAGAAAAAGAAAAACAGTTCTATGATAAGGTAAAGGAAGTATCTGAACGATATAAGGTACTTCAACCCGCGAGCGTGTACAAAGGAACCAGGTTAGAGAGAAACTTAAAGAAATTAGAGAATAAAATGGAAGAAATAGAGAAAGAAGAGGAAGATAAGGTTAAATGCACAGAGTGTGACAGGGTTTTCGATTCAGAGAAAGGAATGAAGATCCACAAGACCAAGGTCCATGGTTAGTCTTCTCTTTTACTGAGTTTCTTCTGTCTCTTGAATAGTGTTTCCCAGCACTCAGCTATGTCTTTTAAGCATTTGCTGAACTCTAGTGCAGGATAAATTCCTTTTTCTCTACTGCTTTTGATTAATCCTCTTCTTTTAAGCATTGGAATTACTTTGTTCTGTATCGTGGATTTGGAATGTCTTTTTTCTTCTGTTAGGTGTTCTATTAGTTTCTTTCTAGGTGTTCCTTTGAAGTTCTCTGGCTTTAGTAGGAACTTGACTGCGTCTAGGGCTACTTGGCTTGTTACTGGGTTTATGTGGCTTGGGTAGACGTGTTCTATTATATCTTCTTCTATCACATGGTCTTCCTGTAGTTCTGTGGATGTGGATTTTAGGTATAGTGTGTTTTCTCGGGATATTTTGGCTGAGTGTTCTGGTGGTTTTGTCATTTTATCTCCTCCACTTGTTATCACACGGTTCCGGTATATAATGTTTTGGTTCTTGGTGTTGATCAGGGTTTTTCCCTGGTTTAAGCAAGGGTATTGGCCAGAAATATATGACTACACACCGGAACGGTATACAGATCGACATATGGAAACTAACTCGATCTAGCTTCACTATACTGGCTCGGTGTGATGTCACTTGAAGTGTTCGATTCTATAACCATACATCCAGATCATGTATACGAATAACCCTATGAATAGAAATACCATAAACATAGGGAAGAATAAACCTACGGATTCTTCTAAGCCAACTCCTCTAGATACCTTCTCTAGTTGAGTGAAGTTACCTGGTCCTCCTTCAGTAATAACTTGTTCTTGAGTAGACAGATTAACTTGCGATTGATTTGAAAGGTTCAAGCTCCCACTCTGAATCATAGGGTATCCAGATTGATTAAAAGCACCTGCTTCGCCGGTTCTAGTTACTCTTCCTCTTATCATAGTCAGTACAGCGGCTACTAGGAACAGTAGGATAACTGTTGTGAAGATTGGCTTCAGCACATCGCTTTTTTTCTTTCCCTCCTTAGTCTCTTTCTTGGTTTTTCTCTCTTTAAGTTTCTCTATCTGTGGTTTATCTAGCTGGCTGACCGGCATCTCTAGTTTTATTGATCCTTCATATCCACAGTCTTCACAGTAGTATACTTCAGGTGCTCCTAACCCTGTGATTGTTCCTGTGGCTCTTGTGTCCATGGAAGCATATTCTAGGCGAGGACTACCGCATTCTGGGCATACCTGAACGGTTTTTTCATCTTTTTCAGTGTTTTCTTCTCTGTGTTTCTTGGCTTTGTGGATTTTAAGCCCTCTTTTGTTCTTGAATTCTCTTCCACATTCTTCACATTCAACCATTTTTTCCTCTATATCTCATAATGAAGGTGATAAATATAAAACTACCCTTAAATCAGGGGTGTTTCCCCTGTGAATCGGTACCTATACTAAATGTATTTTATTAATTATAGTTTATATGTTGGTGAAAAACACCATAACTAAAACTAAATATATAAAATAGATTTTAATGAAAAATGATGTTAAACAAAAACATATAAAATGAATTATATAATATCTAGATTAATGTTTATCTGCCGGAGGAATACAAATTTGGACAAAATACTTGCAAAATCATGAAATCACCCTTATTCTAACTCCCAACACAAATTCGAAGCACTCACAAAGGGATAGAAAGATTTATTCTCTGGATTCTTCTCTATTTTTTTCCTTTCTTGCTTTTTTCCTCTTCTCTTTATACTCTTCTTCGCTAAGTATTCTTTGTGGCCAGGGGCCTGAGTCCTTCTTTTCCCATGCTTTAAAGTTCTTCCACTTATCATAGTCTTTGAATTCTTTCTTCAATTCTTGGTCTACTAGTTCTCTTATCTCTTTCTTCTTTTCTTCCAGTACTTCCTTATTTGTGACTACTGAGAACTTGATATCAGCAGGAGAGGGAGCAGCCTGGTTTTCTCTTTTAGTTTGAACTTCATTGGACCATGTGTTACGGGGTTTTATCTCTGCCTTTATCCCTTTTTCTTGGAGTTTTTTCTCTATTTTATCTATTGCTACTTTTGTCCTCCAGTAGTCTGTAGTTGATTGGTACTGTTCCGGGTTCTTTTCTTTTATTCTTTCTTGTTTTTCTCTCCTTTCTTTCTTTTTCTCTAGTCTTTTCTTCCATTGTTTCTCGAATAATTTCTTTCTGTTCTCTGCTCTTTCAGGATCTAGCTTCTTACCTGCTTCTATGAGCCTTCCAAAAGGTTTTCCTTCTGCCCCTATCTTCTCTTCATGAATATTAAACCCTTCTTTTTTTAACATCTTCTTTAGTTTCTCTGGTTCGTATCCGTATCTAGGATATCCTCTTAACCCTGATTTTTTTGATCCGAAGAAGAAGATTTTTCCATTGTCTTTCATTACTCTTGAAATCTCGTCTATTATTGATTTTTTATCTTTCATATAGTTTATTCCGTATATCATCATTGCTCCATCTACAGATTTCTTTTTGTAAGGTAGTTTTTCTCCTTCTGCTAGTTTATCCAGGTTCATCTCCATTCTTTCTTTAGATGGGTTCTTTTTAAGCATTTCTTTAGAGAAGTCAATAGCTTGTGATCCTTTTACGTGCTGTATTTCTCCTGCTGCGAGCTCTATGGTCTTCTTATCTTTTTTTCCTCCTAATTCATGGTTTATTCTCTGAGCTATCTTTTCTCTTGCTGGTCTTTTAAGGAATGTCCAGTCCTGACTGGCTACTCTATTCCATTTTTCTCTTTTCTCTTTCTCTGTTTCTGGTTTTTTCTTCATAGCTGTGCCTTTAAATTCCCCTTCTCCTGGTTTCTTCCTTTCCTTTACCTGTCTCTCCTTTCTCATCTTTTTGTATT
>CAYLXZ010000009.1:0-29140 GCA_964388265.1 Microcaldota archaeon
TCTAGTTCGTGTCCTTCTTCTATGAATTCACCTGTCTCTGGTTCTACAGCTCCGTAGAAACCTATTGGTTCTTCGGAGATCATTACTTCTCCTTCGGCTTTTCCTTTGGATATTGTTCTTCCTTTAAGTTTCATTTAATCACCTTATCTATCAGGTCTTCTTTGTCTGAGAACACGATTTCTTGGTCGCAGAACCCTGGCAGGTAGTTGGCTGCTTTACCTGAATTGGTTCCAGTGTGCTCATACTTCATTTCCTCTAGGGGACATACTACGTTGCAGGTGTCGCAGAGTACTTTGCCTCCTGCTTTCTCTATGTCTTCTGTGTAACCCATTCTATCGGCCCAGGACTTCACAGCTCTATTGGTACAGATCCAGAGATCTTTATCTACTTTTTTTCCTTTGAGTTCTTGAGCTATTTCTCTCAGTTCATTAATAGAAGAGTGTGGACATCCGAATACAACTAGATCAGGATCTTGAACTTGATTTAATTCTTGGTATTCTTCCTTCTTTTCTTTCTCTGTGAATTGAAGTATCTCTAATTCTTCTACGTCTTTTTTATCTGTTGTTATGTCTTCTACGAAGTGTAGTGCTACGGCTCCTGATGCGGCCATTGCTGCTCCAAGGGATTTAAGTTCATCGGTTCCAGCAGATTTTATTCCTTTGAAGTATGGTTTTCCGTCCTCTACTTTTCTTCCTACCCACGATCCTAGTGCTCCGAAGTCTGAAACTTTTTCTATATCTGTCTCTACTTCTATTACATGAGTTGGTTCTCTATTTTTTTCTAAATGAAGACCATAGTTTGGGGTTCTTCCTGTTATGGCGGCTGCTAGGGCTGAGGGTCCTCCTTCTCTATTTGTTTTGGCTCCTATAACTGAGTTTGCGAAGGAAACTGCTGATGATTCTGCCCATGCTATGTGTTCGTTTTTCCTTGGGAGGTTTCCTAAGAGGTATGGTGTACAAGATGTGGAGATTATTATCCCCATTTTCTTCATTGCTTTTATTATTCTCTTTTGTTTCTCTGCGAATTCCTCTGATATGTTCATTTCTCTCCATCTGTCGAGGTCCATTCCCGCTGGGTTTGCGAAGGTCGGTATTTTTACTTCTGCTCCTTCTTCCGCGAATCCTTCTAGGAATTCTATGCCTGGGTCTCCTATGGATTTATAGGACACTCCTGAGGCTTGTGCTGAATTAACTTCTATCATTTCTTCTGCTCCGTATATGTCTCCTAGTTTTACGAGGAGTTCCATTGCTTTTCTAACTGGTTTTTCTCCGGATTCAAGCATTTTCTCTTCTTTTCTGTTGAGGTGCATTATCTGTATTCCTCCATATCTATGTTTTCTTCTCCTGGTATCTTGGCTTTGGAGAAGTCTTCGTCTTTATCATGTGGCTTGGTAGCGTCCACTATCCACTTGGTCATTAATCGGTTCTCGTAGTCTTGTGATGGGTCTAGAGATGATCCTTTGGCTCTTTTAATGAAGTTTATGTCTTTATGTGGCTGCATCCTGGTTGCTATGGACCATTCCACTTCTTGTGGGTTTGATGGATCGATGTCTTCATCTACTATTACAACTCTTTTCATGGAAGGATGTCCTGCGAGCGCTGCCATTCCTGCGTTTTTAGCATCTCCTTCATTTCTTTTCTTTATCTGTACTACTCCATGTAGCCATGAGCATCCTCCTTTTGATACTACTACGTTCTGTACGGTTGGAACTGTTTCACGTACTTTGTTGTATATTCGGGGTTCTTGTGGTAGCCCCATCAGGTGTTTGTGTTCGTCTTTACCAGGTACCAGGAATCTGATGTAGGGATTTTCTTTCATGTATAATTTGTCTATTTCTAAGATGTGTTGTTGTCTTTCTTTGTCCCAGGTTTCTGATAGGTCAACGAAAGGTCCTTCTTTATCTTTCTCTGATGTTATTCTTCCTTTCATGATTATTTCAGCGTCTTCTGGAACTTTCAATCCATCTAGATCCATCACTTTAAGCTCCTTATCCATCAGGGCATTGGCGTACTGCAGTTCATTCATGTCCGGTGAACCTGAAGTTGCTCCGGCTATCTCTACTGCAGGATGTACTCCTCTAATTATAGCTACTTCGAGATCCCCTTTCGTCTTCTCCTTGATTTCGTATAGGTGTCGTGGCACTATCCTTATAGTGAACCTGTTTTCTCCATGGTACATCATTCTATGGAATGATAGGTTCTGGTTCCCTGTCTCAGGATCTTTAGCTATAACCATACAGGAGGCTAGGTACTTAGGATCCTTCACTTCACCATCTTCCTCTTTTCTATAGTACTTTAGGACAGGATAGTGGTCTTCGATATCTGGCTCGTTAAATTTCCTGTAGTCTTTGATTGACCTACTGGACTCTTTGCATTCTTCCAGGGAATTATAAGCGTTGGATAACTCGAATAAAATCTCCTGCTTCTCAACACCGAGAGAGTCCGCTATCAGTTCTCTTGATGACACTGTATTAGATACTAGTTTGATATCTGGATATCCTTCCACGTTTTCGAATACAATTGGTTTGGATTGATCCTCTGAAGCTAGTGAACCTGCTTCAAAGTTAGGTTTAACGGATTCAGAAATCTTGTTTACATCCTTTTGGTTATCTAGAAATTCTCTGAAAGACATATCGCTTTACCCCCTACCATACTTACTTCATGGTCGATTATAAATCTACTTCACGTTGATCATCGAGATGGAAAGAGTGAAAAGAGTGGAGTGATGTAACTATACGAGATAGATGAAAGGAGAAACAGTGAAGACCAGGGAAAACGGTGAAATGAGGCTAGTAGAGAAAAAAGATAAACTAGAACTTCGAACAAAGAGAGGAAGCATCTTCTCCCGAGAAGTCAAAAACTCACAGTTCTCAGGAGGATATTGGGACCAACTAGCTCTAGTTCCAAATGAAGAAGAATCCAAGAAGACACTTATACTCGGAGTAGGGTGCGGAACCCTAGCAAAAGTAATGAAGAACATACATGGAAACATAGAGATACATGGAGTAGACATAGATCCACAGATAATCCAGCTGGGAAGAGAGAAATTCAATCTAGAGGAAAACACGGATAAGATACACATAGAAGAAGCTGAAAAATTCCTAGATAAGACAAAAGAGAAATACAGCTATATAGCCATTGACTGCTTCAAAGGAAAACAAGTTCCTCCACGGATAAAGACCAGTGAATTCATAGAAAAAGCAAGAAACCAACTAGAACCAGAAGGAAAAATCGCATTCAACATCATGCTACCAATGGAAACAAGGGAAATAAAGAAAAACATGGAGAAAGTAATGAATAACATCAAAGAGAAAAAAATCAAAAACATACCAAACACAATCCTAACAGCAAGGAGGGATCAAGATAGACAAAAAAACCAAGAAAGGCCTTGAACTAAGGTTAGAGAGCCTGAAAGACATATCAGAAAGCTACTCCATGAAAGAATGTCTAGAAGACCTGGAAGAAATAACTGAAATGCTTGACGAAGAAGAAGAGTCTGAGATACTAGAAAAGATTCGAGACATGGAGAAAAGAGTACGGGAAAAAGTCCTAGAAGATAAAAAAGGATCAAAATGAAGTACCTGATCAAGAAATACGCTCTCAAGAACGCGTACGAACACGAAGGAGAAGCTCAAGTAAAGCCAGTTATGAACAAAGTCCTAGGAGAAAAACCAGAGCTAAAAGAAGATATGAGCAAGCTAGGAAGAGAAGTTAACGAAGTAGTGGAAGAAGTAAACCAGATGCCTAAGAAGAAACAAGAAAGAAAACTCATAGAGATGTATCCAGAAGCACTGGAACAGGAAGAAGAGGAAGAAGAAATACCAGAACTACCTGGAGACACATCGGAAGTAGTGATGAGGTTCGCACCCTACCCCTCAGGCCCACTACATATTGGACATGCACGACAAGCAGTTCTAAACAACGAATACGCGAAGGAAAAAAATGATGGAAAGTTCTATCTAGTTATAGACGACACCATAGGGTCGGAAGAGAAGAACGTGGATCCAGAAGCCTACGAAATGATAAAAGAAGACATGAAATGGTTGGGGTTAGATTACGATGAAGTTCACCTCAAGTCCGAGAGACTGGAAAAATACTACAAATGGGCAAAGAAACTGATAGATCGAGATAAAGCCTATGTATGTAACTGCAGCGCGGAGGAACTCAGGAAAAACAGAGAAGAAGGAGAAGAATGCAGCCATAGAACACGTTCAGTTTCAGAGAACAAAGAAGAATTCCAGAAAATGCTTGAACATGAATACACAGAAGGTGAAGCAGTTCTAAGAATAAAAACAGATATGGAGCACAAAGACCCCGCATTCAGAGACAGAGTGATAATGAGAATAAGCGAAAGAGAACACCCTAAAACAGGTTCAGAGTACCACGTATGGCCCTTGCTGGATTTCTCCTGGGCAGTGGATGACCATCTACTAGGCATGACACACATACTTAGAGGCAAGGATCTCCTGATGGAGACGAAGATGGAGAAATACATATGGGATTGCCTAGACATCGATCACAGCGACGTGGAGTTCATACACACAGGTAGATTAAACCTAGAAGGACAGAAAATAAGCACTTCGACTTCAAAGAAGAAGATAAAACAAGGGGAGTACCATGGATGGGAAGATCCCAGGACATGGAGCATCCGATCCCTTAGAAAAAGAGGTATAACACCAGAAGGGATAAGAAACTTTATAATAAACAACGGAGTAAGCGAAAGCAGTTCAACAGTTCCATTAAACAGTCTTTACTCAGAAAACAGGAAAGTAATCGACTCAGAAACACGTAGGTTCTTCTTCGTACCCACCCCAGTAGAACTAAAGGTTAAAGGTACCCCTGAACTCGATGTAGACGTACCCATGCACCCTCAAGAAGACCTAGGTAAGAAAGAATATAGCTTTGGATCGGGAGAAGAAACATTCCTCGTTCCAAGAGAAGACTTCAAAGAAAAAGAAGAAGGAGACAAGGTCAGACTAAAGGGAGCATTTTCAATCAAGATAAAAGAAAACACAGGAGATTACATTGAATCCAGGTTCAACACAACCGAGCTACAGGAAGATGTAACCGATGTGGTGCAATGGGTAACGGAAGACAGTTTCCCTGTATCAGTTACCCTTCCCAACGCCGACATAGAGAAAGGTCAGGGTGAAAAACACCTGGAAAAAACCCATGAAAACGAAGTGATCCAGTTCGAAAGATACGGATTCGTAAAAATAAACAAGAAGAACAAAGAGATAAAGACAAGTTTCGCACATCGATAATACGACAGGCTACAAGAAGAAAATTTAAAAAAAAAAAAAAAAACAAGAACCCAGAGGTGAAGCAATAATGACCGAAAAAGTAATACTAGTTGACGAAGACGACAACAAAGTAGGAACCGAAGAAAAACTAAAAGCACATCAAGACGGAGGAAAACTACACAGATGCTTCTCAATATTCATATTCAACGACAAAGGAGAACTAATGCTTCAAAAAAGAGCAGAACAAAAATACCACTGTCCAGACCTATGGACAAACACCTGCTGCAGCCACCCAAGACCAGGAGAACCACTTGAAGAAGCAGCACACAGAAGAATAAAAGAGGAAATGGGTTTCGACTGCCCAATGGAAGAGAAATTCACCTTCACCTACAAAGCAGACTTCGAAAACGGATTAACAGAACACGAATACGACCACGTCTACATAGGGAAATACAACGGAGAACCAGATCCAAATCCAGAGGAAGCAGGGGACTGGAAATGGATAAAACCTAAAAAGCTAAATCAAGATATAGAGAAAAACCCAGAAAGATACACTCCATGGTTCAAGAAAGCCCTAGACAAAGCCCTGAATCACATCCCGGAGTAAAAGCTGAAACCTTTTTATACACCGGCGCAGGAAAATAATACACTGAATCTTAAGAGATCAACTTCAACGATCTTGATTCTAGATGAAGCCAATGAACAACCACGAGGTGAATAGAGATGACAGCACCATATATGGACTTCGAAGTACCTGAAGAACTTGCAGAAAAAACATACGAAGCAATAGAGATCGCTAGGAACACAGGAGAAGTAACACAAGGAGTAAACGAAGTGACAAAGGCTATAGAAAGAAAAAACGCTGAAATAATTATAATAGCAGAAGACATAGAACCTCCTGAAATAGTAGCACACCTACCAATGCTAGCGAAAGAAAAAAACATACCATACACATTCGTACCATCAAAGAAAGAACTAGGATCAGCAAGCGGACTACCAGTACAATCCTCAAGCATAGCAATCACAGACACAGGAGACGCATCCAGCGAAATAAAAGACATAATCGAAAAAACAGACGAACTAAAAGAATGAGAGCAAAAAGGTGAATACAGATGAACCTTATCCCCCCAAGAAAAAATAAAGAGGAACGATAAGATGAGTGAAAAAGAAGCGGAAAAAGCAAAAGTAATAGAAGTAATCGGAAAAACAGGAGTACAAGGAGGAATCAACCAAGTAATGGCAAAAGTCCTAGAAGGAAAAGAAGAAGGAAGAACAAAAAGAAGAAACGTCAAAGGACCAGTCAAAGAAGGAGACATCCTACTACTCAAAGACACAGAAACCGAAGCCAAGCCAATAGGCGGAAGATAAACCAGGTGAAGAAAATGAAATGCAGCTTCTGCAAAGAAGAAGTACCAAAAGGCGAAGGAAAACTATACATCACACAAAAAGGAGAAAGACACTTCTACTGCTCCAGCAAATGCGAAAAAAACCACAGAAAACTAGAAAAGAAACCAAGAGAAGTAGAATGGGTAGAAAAAAGTGATTAAATGAATCATTATCCTTCCCCCTAAAAACGAACGAGGAACGATAAGATGGAAGAAGACACACGAACACTTATACTCATAAAACCAGACGGCGTGAAAAGAGGAATCACAGGACAAATAATAGAAAGATTCGAACAAAAAGGACTGCGATTAATCGGAATGAAGATGATCAAAGCCACACAGAAACAGCTAGAAAAACACTACCCAGACACCATGGCAAGAGGAATCGGAGAAAAAGCAAAAGAACAGTTCCAAAGCCAAGACAAAGAATTCCCCTGGGACACCAAAGAATACGGAATGATCATCGTGAAACAACTAAGAGACTTCCTAAGCAAAACACCAATCATAGCAATGGTATTCCAAGGACCACACGCACCAGAAACAGGTAGAAAAATAGCAGGAAACACAGAACCACACAACGCCGACCCAGGAACAATAAGAGGAGACTTCCACACAGAATCATACGAATACGCCAACATGAAAGACAGACCAGTACGAAACCTCATCCACGCAGCAGACAAAGAAAACGCAGAGAAAGAAATCAACATCTGGTTCAACGAAGACGAACTATACGAAGAAGAATACGAAAGAGCCGAAGAAGAAATAATGAGAGCACCACAACAAGGCCCAAGCATAGAAGACCTCGACCAGAAATAACCATCAAAATAATAACTCGACTCCCTCGGAAAGGACACCACCGGACTGAGGCTACATTCTAGCCTCAAAGCCAACAAAGTGACTAAGATGCTTAGATCACCAATAATCTGTATAATGGGTCACGTAGACCACGGGAAGACAGCCATACTAGACTACATTAGAGGCACAGCCGTGAGAGAAGGAGAAGCAGGAGCCATAACCCAACACGTAGGCGCGAGCTTCATCCCAACCCAAACAGTCAAAGAACAAAGCAAAGAACTACTCGACAAATACGGATACGACCTAGAAATACCAGGACTACTATTCATAGACACACCAGGACACCAAGCCTTCACATCACTAAGGAAAAGAGGAGGAAAAACAGCAGAACTAGCAATACTAGTAATAGACGTCACACAAGGAGTACAACCACAAACAAAAGAAGCACTAGAAATAATGAAGAAACACAAATGTCCATTCATCATAGCAGCAAACAAAATAGACAAAATCCAAGGATGGAGACCAAACCAAGGAGAAAGCTTCTCAAAAACCATCAAAAAACAAAGCGAAAGAACCAAGAAACTTCTAGACGACAAGATATACGAAATAATCGGAGATGTAGCATCAAAAGAATTCAACTCACAGAGATTCGACAAAGCCGAAAACCCAGAAGACACCATCCTAATAATCCCAACATCAGCAGAAACAGGAGAAGGAATACCAGAACTCCTAATGTTCCTCTCAGGACTATCACAAAAATACATGAAAAAATCACTAGACGTAAAATCAGATCAACCAGGAAAAGGAACCATACTAGAAGTAAAAGAAGTCAAAGGACTAGGAAAAACTATAGATGTGATACTAGACACAGGTAAAATAAAGAAAGGAGACAAAATAATCCTAGGAACAAAAAACGAAGCAATAGAAACCAAGATAAGAGCCCTACTAGAACCAAAAGAACTAGAAGAAATGAGAGAAGCAAAAGGAAACCAATTCAAAAGAGTAAAAGAAGTCAACGCAGCCGCAGGAATCAAGATAGCTGCACCGGACCTAGAAAACGCAGTACCAGGATCCTCAATCCAAGTAGCCACAGAAGAAAACAAGGAAGAGATAAAAAAAGAGATAGAAGAACAGATAAAGAACGTGGAGATAGAAAACGACAAAACAGGAGTAATAGTCAAAGCAGACACAATAGGATCATTAGAAGGAGTAACAGACCTATTCAAAGACAAAGAAATACCGATAAAAAGAGCTAACATAGGGAAAGTGAGAAAGAAAGATTTGATAGAAGCAGAATCAATAAAGAAAGATAACCGGTACCTAGGAGCAATATTCGCATTCAACACAGAAGTACCAGAAGAGATAGAGAAAGAAGCAAAAGAAAGAAATATACAGATATTCCAATCAGACATCGTCTACGAACTAGAAAAACAATACAAAGAATGGAAAGAAAAAGAAGAAAAGAAAGCCAGGCAAGAAAAACTCGAAAAATACACCTATCCAGCCAAGATAAAGATAATGCCAGAACACACATTCAGAAAAAGCAAACCAGCAGTAGTAGGCGTAAAGATACTTCAAGGAAAACTAAAACCAGGCTACAGACTAATGAACCAAGAAGGAAAAAAACTAGGAGAAGTAGAAAGCATACAAATCAAAGAAGAAAACATAGATCTCGCCGAAAAAGGAGACGAAGTCGCAGTAGCCATATCAAACGTCACAGTAGGCAGACAGATAGAAGAAGGAGAAACACTCTACACAGACGTACCCGTAGACGAAACTTACGATCTTGAAGAAGAAGGATTCAAAAACAAACAATTACTAAGAGAAATAAGAAGAATAAAGAGGTGAAACAGATGAAGATAGTAGTATCAGACCCAAAAGAAGGAAGAACATACCAGAAAGAAATAGATGAAGACGAAGAAAAAGCACTGTACAGAAAGAGAATAGGACAAGAGATACAAGGAAGTCTCCTGGACCTAAACGGATACACACTAAAGATAACAGGAGGAAGCGACAAACAAGGATTTCCAATGAGAAAAGGAGTAAACACCACAGAAAGAAGAAAAGTACTACTCTCCAGCGGAACAGGGTTCAATCCCAAGAAAAAAGGAATCAAAAGAAGAAAAACAGTAAGAGGAGAAATAGTAAACAAAGAAATCGAGCAACTTAACCTAAAAGTAACAAAAGAAGGCAAGAAAGACCTAAAAGTCCTATTCGGACTAGAAGAAGAACCAGAAGAAACAAAAGAAGAGGAAAAAGAAGAAACAGAGACAGAAGAAGCTGAATCAGAAGAGAAAGAAGAAACAGAAACTGAAGAAGAGACGGAAGAACAAGAAAAAGACGAAGAAGCAGAAGAAGAAACGGAAGAACAAGAAGAAAAGGAACCTGAAGAAGAAAATGAAAAAGAGACAGAAGAAGTCGAATGCCCAGAATGTGGAGAGACCTTTGACTCGGAAAAAGGAATGAAAATACACAAATCCCAAGCACATTAAATAGAAAACAGAACAAATAAAAAGAAAAGGAGTGGATCAAAATACCCGAACCAAAACAACCAGAAGTAAACATAGGCCTATCAGGACACGTAGACCACGGAAAGACATCAGTAGTCAAACAACTAAGCGGAAAATGGACAGACAGACACTCAGAAGAACTGAAAAGAGGAATAACAATGAAGCTAGGGTATGCAGACACCACATTCTACAAATGCAAAGACACAGAGAAATACACAGCCAAGAAAGACGAATGCGAAGACCCAGAGACACTTAGAAAAATATCCTTCGTGGACTGCCCGGGCCACGAAACACTCATGACAGTGACACTGTCCGGAGCAAGCATAATGGACGGAGCACTCCTAGTGATAGCAGCAAACGAAGAATGCCCACAACCACAAACAAAAGAACACCTATCCGCCCTAGAAATAGCGGAAATAGACAACATAGTAATAGTTCAAACAAAAATAGATCTAGTGGACAAAGAAGAAGCCAAGGAACACAAAGAAAAGATAGAGGAATTCGTAGAAGGAACAATAGCAGAAGACGCTCCAATAATTCCAGTGTCCTCACACCACGAAATAAACTTCAATACACTGATAAAAGCAATAGAAGAAGAAATACCCACTCCAGAAAGAGATCCAGACAAACCAGGAAGAATCCAAATAGCAAGATCCTTCGACATAAACAAGCCAGGATCACAGATAAAAAACATAAAAGGAGGAGTAATCGGAGGATCACTAATACAAGGAGAACTAGAAAAAGGAGACAAAATAGAGATAGTTCCAGGAATAAAGGAAGATGGAGAAACCCAGAAAATAGAAACAGAGATAACCTCACTATCCACAGAGAACCATGAAATAGAAAAAGCAAAGCCAGGAGGACTAATAGGAGTCCAAACAAAACTAGATCCATCCCTAACCAAAGGAGACAACCTAATAGGATGCATAGCAGGAGAACCAGGAACACTACCATCAGTAAGAAAAGAACTAGAAATAGAACCAACACTATTCAAAGAGAGCGTGGACTTCGAAGAAGTAAACCCACTAAAAGTCAACGAAAACCTAGTGCTAAACTCAGGCACAGCAACCGTACCAGGAACCGTTGAAAAAGTCTACGGCCAAGAAAAAGCAGAAATAAAACTAGGAAAACCACTAGCCGTAGAAAAAGGATCCAAAATAGCAATATCACGGAAATCCAAATCCAGATGGACCCTAATAGGATACGGAATAGTCAAATAACCACAGTTAAAATCATGAAAATCATACTAGACACAAACTTCCTAACAATACCAGAAGAAAAAAAGATAGACATATTCACAGAAATAAAAAACAAGAAACCAAAAGCAAAGTTCATAACATTAAAATCAGTGGAAAAAGAACTAGATAAATTAAACACTAAAGCAAGTGAAGTAGGAAAGCAATTATTAAAAGAGAAAAACATAAAAATCATAGAGCAAAACCAAGAAGCACACACCGACGACAATATAGTAAAACTCGCTGAAGAAGAAAACGCAGCAGTAGCCACAAACGACAAGGAACTGAGAAAAAGATGCAGAAAAAGAAACATCTCAACCATATACCTCAGAAGCAATAAAAAAATCGAAATAGAGTGATAACATGGGAAAAGGAATGAACTTATGGAAAGACATCGAAAAAGGACCAAACCCACCAAAAGACATGAACATAGTGATAGAAATACCAAGAAGAAGCAGAAACAAATACGAATACCACCATGAAAAAGGATACTTCAAGCTAGACAGAGTAATATACTCACCAGTTCACTACCCAGGAGACTACGGCTTCATCCCACAGACACTATCAGACGACGGAGACCCACTCGACACAATCGTACTCACAGAAGAAGCAACCTTCCCAGGATGCATAATAGAAGCCAGAGCAATAGGAGTACTAAGAATGGAAGACGAAACCGGAATAGACGACAAGATACTAGCAGCACCAGCAAAAGATCCAAGAAAAGCAGAATACACAGACATAGAAGACGTGAACGAACACAAAAGAACCGAAATCTACCACTTCTTCAGCGTATACAAAGAACTAGAAAAACACAAATGGGTAGAGATCAAAGACTGGCTAGGAGCAGAAAAAGCCGAAGAAATAATACAAAAAGCAATAGAAAAATACAACAAGGAGGAAAAATAGATGTACAAAAACATAACCATACGAGACTCAGTTAGAATACCTCCAAAATTCTTTGGAGAATCACTAGAAGAATCAGTACAAAAAGCACTCAGAGAAAAATACGAAGCAGAACTAGACAAAGACACAGGAGTAATACTAAGCATAGACAACTGCAGAGAAATAAAAGAAGGAAAAATAATACCAGGAGACGGATCATCCTACCACGAAGTAACCTTCGACGCACTCACATTCCAACCACAGATGCACGAAGTAGTAAGAGGAGAAGTAAACGAGATAACAGACTTCGGAGCATTCATAAGATTCGGTCCAATAGACGCACTAGCACACGTATCACAAATAACAGACGACTACATGAGCTTCAACGAAAAGACCAGTTCACTATCCGGAAAAGAAACAAACAGAACCCTAAAAGAAGAAGACAAAGTAGTATCAAGAGTAATCGCCGTTTCCCTGAAAAACAACGTAAAAGACTCAAAAATAAACCTAACAATGAAACAAAAAGGACTAGGTAAAAAAGAATGGATAAAAGAAGAAAAAGAAGGAGGAGAAGAAGATGAGTAAATCCAAAGCATGTCAAAAATGCCACAGAATAACAGAAGGAGACATCTGCCCAGTCTGCAAAGACTCAGAACTAACCAAAAGCTGGAAAGGATTCACAATAATCACAAACCCAGAGAAATCAGAGATAGCAGACAAACTGGACGCCAAGAGCCCAGGAAAATACGCATTAAGACTCAAAAAATAACAGGTGAAAAAAATGAACATGGAAACACAGAAAAAAGAAGAAAGACCCTTATATCACAGAGAAGAAATACAGATAAAGATAGACGGATACAAAGAAACTCCATCAAGGAAAGAAGTACTTGAAAAAGCAGCCGCAGAACTAGGGTACGACAAAGAAACACTAGTAATAAGCCAGATAAACCAAGAAAGAGGTAAAAAAGAATCAACAGTCAAAATAGAAGCCTACGATTCCCCAGAAAACCTAGAAAAATACAGCAAAGCATACAAGAAAGAAAGAACAGAACAAAAGGAGGAAGAAGAATGAAAACAGACACCTATGAAGTAAAAGACGATGAAGTAGAAAAGAAAAACCCAGCATGTCCAAAATGCGGAGAAGGAGTATACCTAGCGGAACACGAAGACAGATACCACTGCGGTAAATGCGGCTACACACGCTGGAAAGATTAATAATGATAAGTTCAATAATCCTATACTCCATACTAACAGCACTAGTACTATACAGCCGAAGAAAAGGCAACATACTAGAAAGAATAGGGTTTAAAAAAGAAGTAAACGTATCAAAAGAACTCCTAATATCTCTAGGTTATCTAATACTACTAATAGCTATATCAATAACAGTAGGAATAATTTTCTATCAATTAGGAATGCAGCAAGATCTTCAAAAAGCACCTGAACTCCTAAAAGAACTTCCAATCACCGAAGTCCTCACCGTGTTGCTCATCGGTTCATTCACCGAAGAAATATTCTTCAGAGGATACCTACAGGAAAAAACAAATATCTGGGTATCAACATTCATATTCAGCTTTTTCCACGTAATATACGGATCCTTAGCGGAAATCGTAGGGGCATTCTTCCTAGGACTAGCCCTAGGACATGAATACAGAAAGACAAAAGGAGTATTCAGCCCGATAATAACCCATGTATTCTACAACCTAATAGTAATATCAATGGTGACCTTAGCTTGAACTGCCTTGGAATAGAATCAACAGCACACACCCTAGGAATAGGGATAACCCAGAACCAGGAGATCCTAGCGAACGAAAGAGACATCTACAAACCTGAAGAAGGAGGAATAGTCCCTGAAGAAGCAGCAGAACACCACAAAAAAGTGAAGAGAGAAACAGTAGAAAGAGCTCTGGAAAAAGCAAACCTAGAGAAAAAAAACATAGACCTAATAGCAGTTGCAAAAGGACCTGGGCTACCACCTTGCCTATCCCAAGGAGTGAAACTAGCTAAAGAACTATCAAAAGAACTAGAAGTAGAAATAGTGCCTGTGAATCACTGCATAGCCCATATAGAGATAGGTAAAAAAACAACTGAAGCTGAAGACCCGTTAGTACAATACGTGTCCGGAGGAAACACCCAGATACTATCACTAGCAGGAGGAAAATACAGAATACACGGAGAAACACTGGACATAGGTATAGGGAACGCGTTCGACAAGTTCGCAAGAGAAATAGATCTCTCAATGCCAGGAGGACCAAAGATAATGAAACTAGCTGAAAAAGGAGAAAAATACATAGAACTACCCTACACCGTCAAAGGAATGGATCTATCCTTCTCAGGACTAGTAACAGAAGCCTCAAAGAAAGCAAAGAAAGAAACAAAAGAAAACATCTCCTACTCATTCCAAGAAACCGCTCTATCCATGCTAGTGGAAGTTACAGAAAGAGCAATAGCACACACAAAGAAAAAAGAGCTTCTACTAACAGGAGGAGTCGCAGCAAACACCAGGCTAAGACAGATGAATAAAAAAATGACAGCAACCCATGACGCCACGTTCCACGTTCCCGAAAAAGAGTACTGCGGAGACAACGGAGCCATGATAGCCTACACAGGAGCAAAATACAAGGAAAAAGCAGTGAAAGATCTTGACATAGATCCAAGATGGAGACCAGACACAGTGAAGGTGAGACAATGAATACCGTGGGAATTGACCTAGCTGGACTTCCAAAGAACGACACCGGATTCTGCAACCTAGAAGACAAAAAAACAACAGCCAAAACACTAAAAGAAGATGAAAAAATAATCAAAGAAATCGAAAAATTCAACCCAGAGATAATAGGTATAGACGGACCATTATCCAAACCCAAGAAAGGAAAACTAAGAGAATGCGACCAAGAACTAAAAAGACACGGAGCCCTACCACCAATGATGTCACGAGGAATGAAAAAACTAACAGAAAGAGCAATAAAAATATCAAAAGAACTGGAAAACAAAGGATACAAAGTAAAAGAAGTTCTACCATCCGCAACCGCCAATATACTGGGAATGAAACGGAAGAAAGGAGAAGAAAAGAAACTCCAGAAACAGATGATAGAACTAGGATTAAAAGGAACCGTAGAGAGAAGAATGCTATCAATAGACGAATTAGACTCAATACTAGCATCACTAACCATGAAACTTCACCTAGACGAAAAAACAAGAGAAATAGGAAACCCAGAAGAAGGAATAATAGTGATTCCTAAATAAAGGATAAAAATGAATGTAATATACCGAGGAGCCGAAGCAATACTATACAAAGACGAATACCTCGACATACCAGTGATAAAAAAAGAGAGAAAACCAAAAGAATACAGAGTAAAAGAAATAGACAAGAAAATAAGAGAACACAGGATAAAAAAAGAAGCCAGGATGATGAAGAAATCTAGAAAATCAGTTAAAACCCCCTACATACTACAGATCGATCCAGAGACCACCACACTAACAATGGAAGAAATAAACGGTGAAACACTCAAAGAAAGAATAAAAAACAGACAAGAAAATGCAGAAGAAGTAGGGAAAGAGATAGGTGAACTGATAAAAAAGCTACATGAACAAAACATCACGCACAACGACCTAACCACCTCTAATATGATAAGAGGCAAAGACGGAGAGATATACTTCATAGACTTTGGATTAGCTGAAGACACGGAGAAAGTAGAAGACAAAGCAATGGACCTCCTTGTATTCAAAAAAATGCTAAAAAGCACACACTGGGAAGACACCGAGAAAATCTGGAAAAACCTAAAAGAACAGTACGGAAAAGGAAGAATTCTACAGAGACTAAAGCAAATAGAGAAAAGAGGGAGATACACGTGACTTCCTCCCTCTACCTTTTAAGGTAGGGGTTTCCAGAGTTCAGATCTCCACTCTTTATACCTTCTTCATTCATTTCAGTCGGAGCGGGCTTATCTGGAAGCTTCGCTAAAGGTTCGAGGTTCCTGCTTCAACCACGGAACTTATATCTCCATAAGAGGTAGCAGAGGTTCACAGTGTCCACAGGCGTAATTCGGCCGCGCCCCTGCCTACACACAAAAACAAGAACCAGAGACATATAAATTTATCTCTAACAACCCTCAGTTAATTAAAGTTAAAAACCAGGCCTCACCTATCTATAAAGAAAATAGTCCCCCTTTCCCATGGGTGAGGAAAAGGATTTTTCACCAAATAAGTTAAATAACCCGGGAACAAAAAAATAAAAGAACTCAAAGAAAACCAACTCTCACACTAAAAGATATTTAAAACACGGAAAGCAAAAGAGATACAAGCTCTTAAATACAACAGAAAGAGAGAAAAAGGTTATATTTATGGCGAGAATGCATTCTAGAGACAAAGGAAGCTCCGGATCAACTAAACCAGCTTCAAAAGAAGCCCCAAACTGGGTAGATATGTCCGAAGAAGAAGTAAGAGAAAAAATCATAGAGCTAGCTGAAGAAGGAGAAAACCCAAGCGACATAGGAAGAATACTAAGAGACGAACACGGGGTCCCAGACGTCAAAGCAGTCACAGGAGAAAAAGTAACGGACATACTCGAAAAAGAAGACCTAAAAGAAGAATACCCAGAAGATCTGATGAACCTCATGAAAAGAGCCGTAAAAATAAGAAGACATCTGGAAAAAAACTCAAGAGACAAAGAAAACAAAAGAAACCTCAAACTCACTGAATCAAAAATAAAAAGACTAGTAAAATACTACAAAAGAAAAGGAGAACTACCAGAAGACTGGTTCTACGAACCAGAAAGAGCAAAACTAATAGTAGAAGAGTGATAACATGGCAAAGAGAAAAGTAGACAAATGGAAACAAAAAGAATGGTACCCAATACAAGCACCAAGCATATTCGAAGAAAAGAATATAAGAAAAACACCCGCAACCTCAGAAGAAGAATTAATCGGAAGAACCCTCACAGTACCACTAGAAGACATCACAGGAAAAAGAAACCACCGAAACACAAAAATAACTTTCCAAATCACAGGCATAGAAGGAGGAACAGCCCAAACAGAAGTAAAAAAATTCCAACTAACCAGAGACTACATAAGGAAAAACATAAGAAAAAGAAGAAGCGTAATAAAATCCGTGAAAGACCTAGAAACAGACAAAGGAACACTACGAACCACAACCTACGCCTTCACAGTTAACAAACTACACTCCTCTAAAGAAAGAAAGATAAGAGAAATAATAAACAAAAAACTAGAAGAAGAAAAAAACGAAAACAACTTCGAATCCCTACTTCAAAAAATGATATTCGGAAAAACATCCACAAACATATTCAAAGAAGCAAAAGCAATCTCTCCAATCAAAAGGATAGACATAACCAAGTGTGAAGTTAAGAGAGGAGAATAATGGACATCTCCCTGTCCCAATACGCCTTGCCCCTATTCATAGCTCTTTTTGGTTTAGAAAGCAAATCTCTAACAATCAAAGGAGCCATCTCAGCCATACTACTAGCCTACGTAATCCTACTCAGACAAAGCCTGTCCTGGTTCCTAATACTATTCTCATTCTACGTAATGGGAACCATAACCACTAAATGGAAAGAAAAAGAGAAAAAAAGACATTCACTAATGCAAAAAACACGTGGACCCTGGAACGTCATAGGAAATGGAGGAACAGCTGCCCTAATGGCTCTTCTGGGTGGAGTAATAGGTCTCGTTGGATTTGTATCTGCAGTAGCCACGGCAACAGCCGATACACTCTCCTCCGAGTTAGGTGTATTCTCCAAATCTAAACCAAGAATGGTTACTGACCTCAGAAAAGTAGAACCAGGGACAAATGGAGGAGTAACCGCTTATGGGACATTTCTAGGTTCTTTAGGAGCCATGGTAGTTGGCCTTGTCGCTTTACTAGAAATAAATCCTTTAATTATTCTTATAAGCACTATAGCTGGAACTATAGGATGTTTTGCCGATTCATACATAGGCGCAATACTTGAAAACCGGCATATAATAGGTAATTCAACCACGAACTTCTTAGCAACAGCCGTAGGAGCTGTTTCAGGTATGTTAATCTACCTTCAACTAGGTATCTAGGAGGATCAAGATGATAGAATTGATCTTGGAAGCAGTGAAATACCTCTTACCGGCCTACATAGCTAACTCCTCATCAGTTCTATTTGGAGGAGGAACACCAATAGACCTAGGAAGAAGATTCCATGGGAATAGACTGCTTGGAGATGGTAAAACCTGGAGAGGACTGATCTTCGGGTTGATATCAGGATCTATAGCAGCAGTATCCATAGGTATAGTCGTAGAGAGTGCTTTTATTTCCTTATATGGAATTCTATTCTCCTTAGGAGGGTTACTAGGGGATATAGTTGCTAGTTTCTTCAAAAGAAGAATTGGGATGGATAGAGGAGATCCTGCTCCAGTGCTGGATCAACTTGACTTCATTCTTGGAGGTTTAGCACTTAGTTCAATTTTATTTGTTCCTTCTAAGGAAATTATTTTGGTTATGGTTGTTTTAACTCCTTTTTTACATGTGTTAGTGAATATTTTAGGTTATCTAGCTGGGTTTAATGATAATCCTTGGTAGTTGATAGTCCTGGGCGGATTCGAACCGCCGCCACGGGGTCCAAAGCCCCATATCCTTGGCCACTAGACCACAGGACTGTATTGATTTATGTGTATAAAGTTATTGCTCTGAAGTTTAATTAACATTTACTTCAAAACTGTTTTTTTGGTTATTCGTAGAATGATGGTAGGAGTTTGAATCCTTCTTCGGAGAGGTTGAAGCCGATTCCTTGGAGTGGTGTCTGGGTAGCTATCATTTTGTTTATGTGGAGTACTCTTTTTCCTTTTCCTCCTCCTGTTTCTTCTTGGTTGAGTTCTATTACTCCGTCTGAGATGTAAGGTTCTACTCCGAAGTGGGTTAGTCTGTTTTCTTCGGGTGTTTCAGCTATTAGTATAGTTGTGCAGTCTGTTTCTTTCAGTTTTTTTGATATTGTGTATAGTAGAGTTCTATAGTCGGCTACGGAGGATGAGAGGTATCCGAATGGGGTGATTGAATCGATTACTATTCTTTTTGCTCCTATGGAGTCTACTATTTTAGTTAGTTTTTTTACTAGTTTTCTTCTAACTGTTTTTGCTTCGAATTGTTCGAATCCGGTTAATTCGTAGCTTGTTAGGACTAGGTCTTTGTTTTCTTGTAGTTCTCTTATGTTTAGTCCTGATTTGAGAGAGTACCATTCTACATCTGTGTCGTATCCTTGTATTCTTAGGTATATGCCTGGTTCGTTGTATTTTTGAACTCCGTTGTATAGGTATTGGAGTCCGAACATTGTTTTTCCGGATCCGGAGTCTCCTGCTACTAGTATTGTGGAGGGGTGGGGGAATCCTCCTTCTAGGAAGTTATTTAGTCCAGGTACTCCTGTTTTTATTCTTTTTAATCCGTCTTCTTCTTCTGTTATTCCTTCTGTATGGTTTGTCATGGTAATCCTTTTTTGTTTGGTTGACTTGTAGTTAAGAAATCATTTGTCCTTTTTATTTATGGGTTATAGGATTTCGTTTATTATTGCTCTGTAGGCTGGTCTGGAGATTAGTACTCCTATTAGTGTTCCTAGGATTGTGACTATTGCGAATCCTTGTAGTGTTCCTAGGCCCATGAATAGTAGTGGGAACATCGCGAATATTGTTGTGGTGGATGCTCTCATTATTATGCTGAATGCTCTTTTTACTCTTTTTGCTAGACTTTTTCTCTTGTCTGTGTCTTCGCTTAAGGCTTCGTCTGTCATTATGATCTGGTGGTCTACTCCTGTTCCTACTACTGCGATTATTCCTGCTATTGCTGGTAGGTCTATTTGCCATCCTATCCATGCTGCTGCTCCTATGGTCATTAGTACTTCTGAGAAGCTTGTGGTTAGTAGTGGGGCTATTACTTTGATTCTTCTGTATCTTATTGAGATTGCTGCGGCTACGGATAGTATTGCCACTAACCCCGCTATGAGAGAGTAGTTTAGGAATTCTTTTCCAAGTGCTGGTGATACTCTTGATACTCTTTCTATCTGAACCCCTATTGGTAGTTTACCTTCCTTGAGAAGAACCTTCATCCTTGTTATCTCTTCAAAAGCACCTGCTTCTGACTTTGAAAACCCTGTTATGCTAGGGTTAGCAACCGCATTACCTGAAGTCACGCCTTCAGTTAAGTGAAGTGTAGTCTCCAGGTTAAGAGCGTTAACTATCCAGTATCCTTCTGTTTTTGGGACTTTTTTTATCTCTTGAGCGTTGGTTATTCGGTTGAGTTCTTCTTCTGTGTACATTCCTTCTGGAACGATAACTGTCTTGTTTTCGGTTTTATTCAGGATAGAAGAAGTTATTTTATCTGTTATCTGCATTTCGGCTCCTGAATTCTTAACGATTTTTTCTATTGGTATCTTATCTCTAATAACATCTTGTTCTTCATCTTTACTTAACTTAGGAGATATTGAATTTTCCTTTTGATATAGAGAGTTATTCATGATGATTAAAGCATTTTCCGGACGATCTATGAACACATACAGCAGTTCCTTGCACTGATCTCGTCCAGGTACCTGCGTACATTCTCCTTCTACTGCATCGGCGAATTCTTGAGCTCCTGTAGAACTTAATTCGAAGGGTACTCGCCATCGATATCCTCCTTTTCCACCTTGAACCGGAGTTGCTCCGTAGCCTTCTTGTGGATTACTTATTACTCCTTCTATCTGAGATCCTTCCAGTACCACTTCTCCATTGTAGAGGGTTTCGAAGCTTCCTTGTTCTCCTATTATTGATCTTATTTTATCTACGGCTGCTGGATCGGTTTCTGCTACCTCTACTCTTATGAATTGGTTTTCTTGTGGTGTTATTGAGACGTCTTTTAATCCATAGGTGTTTACTCTTTTTCCGAGTATGTTTACTATGGAGTTCATTTGGCTAGTGGAGGCTTCTTCATCTAGCCTGAGGTCCATCAGGGTTCCGCCTTTGAAGTCCATTCCGAACTGAACTCCTTTTAGCGGTATGGGTATGATTCCTATGACTATTATTCCGATGATGAAGAGGTAGATTCTTCTCTTCTTGAGGATTTTCATGAATTTGTCCTTGTTCATTCCATTCCCTCCTTATCCATGTACCATAGTACGAGAGGTGTATTTGTTAGCCATGTGGCTATGAGGTCACCTATTAGACCTATTATTAGGATTATTGATATGCTTGTTAGTATCTGGATGTGTGTTAGGTAAGATACTATGAATAGTCCTGATAGAGCTCCTAGGGTTGTTAGAGTCATTGTTAAGCCTGTTTTCATGGCTTCATGTGCTCTTTCCTCCTTCTTACCTTTCTTTCTTTTCATTATTCTATCCACGAGCATTATATCTGAGTCTATAGAGTAACCTATCAGCATGAGTAGTGCAGCGATTGTTCCAAGAGTTATAGGTATTCCGAATAGTCCTGCGGCCCCTATTCCGAATATCAGATCGTAGACTGCTGCTTGGAACACTGCTAGAGATACCACTATCTTTCTGAAGAAGTAGAATACGAGTATCGCGATGAGTAGTAATGCAGCGAACACGGCGTTTTTAGCCTGTTCCAGGAATCTTTGCCCTAGTGATGCTCCTATGGTGTTGAACGAGAGTTTATTGGATTCTACTCCTGTTCTTTCGGATAAGTAGGCTGTTATTTGGTTTTGGAATTGTTCTTCGGCTTCTGATATGTAGGCTCTAGCTTTTTCTTTTTGATCTTCTATATCTAGATTAAGTTCTCCTGTAATCTGTTTGGCGTTCTGTATCGTTGAGAGGTAGTCTCCTGTTTCCATAGCGTTCTCAGCCTTTACTATATGGGAATTACCTGTGTATTCTATGAGTAAGAGTTTTCTTCCTCCTAGAGTTTGTTTTACTTCTAGATCAATGACTTTAAATTTGTCATTTAAATCTCTTTCCAGTTGAGCTGTATCTACTGATTCTTTTAGAGGCGCTGATATACGGGAACCGCCTCGGAACTCCATGCCATAGGTTAGTTGTGTTGTGAAAAATAGAGAACCTATTAAGAGTATTACTGGAACTATCAATAGTTTTTTATATCTCTTTTTACTGTATATATTCATATGGATTCACTTTGGATTGGTTTGTTCTTTGTTTTGGTGGGTTTTGGGTTGATTGTTTTTAATTTGGTTAATGAAGGGTCTTCTAGTGATGTTGAGAGTGGTGGAGTTGTTATGTTGGGTCCTTTGCCTATTGTTTTTGGTTCTAGTGATCGTTCTGCTTTTTTTGCTTTGGTGGTTGGTATCGTGGTGTTTGTTTTGGTTTATTTGTTTTGGTTTTCTCGTGTTTTCTAGGTTATAATTAATGATGCGGGGTAATTAAACGTTGGTTATTTTTCTTTTTGTTGGGTGTGCCATCTGTTTTTTGCGGCTTCTCCTCTGTTGAACTGCTCTATCTCCGTGGATGATAGATAGGTTTCTCCCGCTGCTAGGAGTTCATCGTCTTTGTCAACTAGTAGGACAGGTTCGCCTGGCTTTAAATCTGGGTCCAGGTCTTCTACGAATTTGTTGAATATGGATTCTCCCTTTTCAACGAATTCAGCTGCTTCTTCATCCATCACTATCCTTTTCTCCGGGTAATCTGTTTCTCTGTGTAGTTTCTCAGCACCTTGGTGTAGTAGGAGCATGAAGTCGGTTGGTCGAATCACGGCGAAGATCTCTCCTTGATGTTGGATCTCTCTTATTCTTCCTGTTCTAGGTGATTTCTTTATCTCCACGTTCTCTGGGATTATGTCTTTCCCTAGCCAGTACTCACTCGCTCCCTTGACTTTTTCTAGATCCGTTGCTGTTGATCCTGGTGTTTCTTCTCCTGTCTGTGAGTACGGATAACATTCTAGTATCTTCTCTGGAACCTCACCGAATACGTCTGTCTTTTTCTTTTTTCCTTTTATCTCTTTTGCTTTCTTCACTGCTCTCTTGTAGTCTGGTCTTTTCTTGCTGTATTCTGAGACATTGTAGAAGTGTTTCTTGGTGACTGGATCTCTTTCCTTGATTTCGTCCATGTTTTGGGTTATTTTATCCATTAGTTTTTTGAGTGATGGATGTGCTCTGGACCTTGTCTCCAGCAGCTCAAAGAGAGTTCCTTCTTTTATTGCTTGTTTTATCTTCTCTATTTCTTGAAGTGTTACGTGTAAATTGTGCTTTGCCAGCTTTTCTTTGTTTTCTTTTAGATCTTCTATCGTGTTCTTGCTGCATACAGGGCATTCGCATGGTAGGTAGTGTATGTCTTTTACCTTTTTGGTTCCTCTAGGTGTTATGTATCTGTTGTCCTGTGCGTATAGCGAGTAAGATGCTGAGTCAAATAGATCCATACCCATTGCAACCGCGAATGGAAGTAGCATTGGATGACCTGCTCCAAATAGGTGTATTGGCCTATCTTCAGGTAGTCTCTGTTTGGCTATCCTCATTGGCTTTACTAGTTTGAAGTAGTTGTATCTTTCCATCGTGGGTACTATTGATCCTATTGCGTGTATATCGTAGTCTAGGTTTTTTTCTGTATCTATGCATTTCTTCATTAGCTCTGGGTATCTCCAGCCTTGTACCGGTCCTGTATAAAGGGCTTCTTTGCCTTTTATGTGTTCCTGGCTTTCTTTTAGTCTTTTTATTGTTTTTTCCACGGCTTTTTTTACGTCTTCTTTGTCTGAACTTGCTGTTGGTGTGTCGAGTATTACTCTTATGTCTGTGTTTATTTTTTCTTGGAATTCTAGTACCTCTTGGTTGGTTAATGGAATCTCTCCGTATTCCATTAATTGATAGGCTCCTGAATCCGTCATTATTGGACCTTGGAAGTCCAGGTAGTCGTGTATTCCTTCGGTGATTACTTCGTGTAGGTGGTCTTTTTTGAGTATGTAGGCGTTTGTGATTATGGCTTGTGCTCCCATTTCTTTTATTTCTCTGGGTTTTATGGTTAGTTTGTTTGGGTTTACGACTGGTAGTAGTGCTGGTGTTTCTATTTCTCCGTGTGGAGTTTTTAGTTTACCTATTCTAGCGGCTAGGTCTTTGTCTTTTATCTCAAAATTAGCCATGGTTTTCTCCTGGTGCCCTTGGAGTTATTCGGGTCTGTATTTTTCTCTCAGTTTCTTTATTACTCTTCTTTCTGGGCTTTCTTTCTTCTTGGGTTGTTTTTTCTTTTGTCTTAGGTCTTTTTTCTCTGTGGTTTTTTCTGTGGTTTTGTTTTGGCTGGGTGAGGTTGGTGTTTCGTTGTTTCCGGGAGCTGTAGGTGTTCCGGAGGATTGGTTGCTTGGGAAGTTTACAACGGCTATTATTCCTAGTAGTAGGAGTGATATGAATAGTCCTATGAGGGATATTAGTCCTATGATGGTTTTTGAGGTGGCTTTGATCTGTGTTTGTGGTTCTTTTACTTCGGTTTTCTCCAGCTGTTCTGCTCTATTTAGCATTTCTTCGGCTTCAGCTGTGTATCCGCCTTGACTGTATTTTCCTGCTGATTTTTTATAGCTTTCTATTGCTTTTTCTTTGTCTCCTATTTGTAGATAGGATTCTCCTGCTCTTTTATGGCTTAGTGCTGCTATTTTGTAGTCTCCGCCTTCGGTTAAGTAGGTTGATGCTTCTTCGTAGTGTTTTGCTGCTTCTTCATAGTATTTTACTGCTTCAGTGTTCATTCCATTGTTTCTGTAGCATTCTGCTGCGTTGAAGTATTCTTCTCCGGCTCCGAAGTAGTTAGGATAAGGTGGTGAGACTTGGTTGCTGGCTGCTTCTACGTATTGGTCGCAGGGTGATGCTGCTTGAACAGCGGTGAACGCCAGGAGCCCGATGACAAGGAAAGCTAGTTTTTTCATATATTATACTTTTCCTCTTCATTGTATTTATTGTTTACTTTTTATCTACCTTGAAGTAACAACAATATGGAGTATATGGAGTAAAAGAGGTGGAGATTTATCTCTTTATGATTACTCGTGTTGGGAAAGGTACGTTTATCTCTTTTTCCCGTAAGGCATCTAGAACAGCTTCCTTGGCCTTCGAAGTCTGTGTGATAACATTATAGTCCTCTTGGTTGAGCCATACTCGTCCTTCCATCACTATTGCGGAGTCACCGAACTCTTTCATTAACACATCGGGCTCTTGGTCGGATGCTGTAGATTCCAATGATGATAAAGCGGTTTTAATGGTTGATATTGCTTCTTCCATATCTGAATCGTATCCTATTCCTACTTCAAGGCTTACTCTACGTGTTTCTTCGGCTGTGTAGTTCAGGACAGGGTTGTTCGCTACGGAGGAGTTCGGTATAGTAACTACCTTGTTGTCGAACTTCTTTATCTCCGTGGTTCTAAGCCCCATGTCAGTTACCTCTCCTACCTCTCCCTTGATCTCTATCATATCACCTATCTGGAAAGGTTTGTCTATAGCTATGAATATACCTGATAAAGTGTTTGACACGAGGTCCTTGGCTCCAAAACCGATAACGAGTCCGATTACTCCGGCTCCTGCTAAAGCCGTGGTTATAGCCCCATCCAACCCAAATATTGAGAGCGCGATAAATAGCCCAATCACGTAGATGGATATAGTGAGCATCTTGGTGAGGATACTTCCTTTCTTAACATCCACATCATTGATCTTTTTATCCACTTTCTTTATTGAGGGCTTGAGAGCCGCTATAGCCATCTTTATCCCGAAGAACAGTAGCACGAGCTGGAATAATGGATTTCTATGTATTAGAGTGAATCCCACTATATAGAAAGCTAGGTACAGTACTGCTAGGTAAACACCCCATTCCAGTATCTTTGAGAACTCTTTCTTGGTGTTTTCATCGAAATCTAGGACGATTATCTTATCTATCTTTTCATCGAACCAGTAAGGGAGCTTCGGAAGCACGTAAACTGCTATTATTCCCGCGAGAGCAAGTAAACCGAGTTTAATCCCTGTTAATACCGTGAAAGTTTCTGGAAGAGATCCAGAGTAAAATCCACTTAGGAATATCGAGGAATCCATAGTGTTTACCTTATAGTGAAGTCAAGTTTAAATAAGTTTAAATAATTGTATGAATAAAACACTTATCAGACAGAACACAGAGCTATTTCTCAGGTGATAAAAATGAAGGAAAAAACCAAAGAAAAACTAAAAGACGTTGAAAAAGACATAGACGAAGTTCTAGACGATGCAGACGTCCCGAAGCCGAGCAGTCTGTTTCCTGAACGAAGCCTCGGAAGACATAAACATACCCTTCCACACCCGCACAGACATAATGAACATCACATCCCAAGTCGAAGAGATAAAAGAAGAAGTAAAATAGGATAACCATGGATATCCAAGAAAAACTCCGGCTAGTGAAAAGGAACACAGAAGAAGTAGTCACAGAAGAAGAACTAAAAGAACTGCTCGAAACCAAAGAACATCCAACAGTATACTGCGGATACGAAGTAAGCGGACCGGTTCACCTCGGAGCCATGACCACACTAATCAAACTTCGAGACTACCAAGAAGCCGGTTTAGATATAAAGATGCTTCTAGCAGACCTACATACACACCTAAACCTCAAAGGAGATCTAGAATGGATTCAGGAGATGTGCAGGTACTGGGAAGAAACCTTCAAAGCCTTTGGATTAACCGATGTAGATTACATTAAAGGTTCGAGCTATCAGACAGATCCAGATTACATGCAAGATGTGCTAGAACTATCTACGCAGGTTACAATAAACCGTGGAGAACGGAGCATGAGACAAGTTTCCAGAGGAGGCAAGACACAGGAGATATCCCAGTTAATATACCCACTAATGCAGGCTCTAGATGTACCACATCTAGATGCTGATATAGCGCACGGTGGAATAGACCAGAGAAAGGTATATATGCTTGCTCGAGATCACCTGCCAGACATAGGATATAAATCACCGACCTCAATCTACAATAAGCTACTTATATCACTTAAAGGTCCAGATACAAAGATGAGTTCAAGCAAACCTAAGACCATGTTCCCGCTTCACGCGGATGAAGAAGAGATCGAGAACAAGATAAGCCAAGCGTACTGCCCAGAAGGAGAAGTAGATGGAAACCCGATAATAGAGATACTTGATCTCGCCGTAATGCCAATGCAAGAAAAGCTAGAAATCAGTAGACCTGAGAAGTACGGTGGAGACATAACCTATACAGATCTAAAGGAAATTAAGGAAGATTTTAAGTCAGGTGATCTTCATCCAGCTGACCTGAAGAAAGCTACGGGCCAATCATTGATAGATATTCTAGAACCGATTAGAGAACACTTCAAGAAAAACTCCAAGTATTTAAAGCCTTTAGAAAAACTTTAGTTGTTTCCAAAGACTCCTTTTCTTACAACCAGGTAACATACCGCGGTTAGGAACACACCTATAACCAGAGCAGGTGTTATCCCGGGTGCGGTTGTCGTCGTAGTGGTTGCTGTTATTGTTTCTTGGGTTGTGAAGTTCCATGTATCGCTCGTGGTTGTTGTAGAGCCGTCTGTTACGTTTACGTACCATTCGTAGATTGTGTTTGTGTCTAGTCCGCTCCAGGTGACCGAGGTGCTGGAGCCGTTGGAGACACCTGTTTGTGTGGATCCTATTTGAGAGTTATCCAAAGCATTGTAGAATGTTACATTCATCGTGTCGTTATCTGCATCTGTCACATCTACACTCAGCGTTGGTGAGGTGCTTACTCCTGTCGCTTCATCTGAGGGTGAGGGATTAGAAACATTCGGAGGCTGGTTAGTAGGAGCCTGAATGTCATACAGATAAGGATAACCATCATTAATAGAATCTATATCCCAGATATCTTCACTCGAAGTATCATCATTTGGGTCATCTACAAAGTCCCAAGGGGATGATAAACCTGTAGTAGACGTATTCGTAAATGTGTCAACATCCTTCATCTCACTTGTAGTCTTACCAGTACCACCAGCACTCGAAGACTGTCCACTTGTATTGGTATCCCAGAAAGAATCACTACAACTACCACCGAAACTATCTCCGATTAAACCACCAGAAGAACTACCACTCACATCTCCAATAGCATAACATCTAGAAACACCATCAGTATTATATCCAATTAAACCACCAACATCATCATAACCAGATACAGAACCAGTCGAATAACAATCAGAAACACTATCATAATTATCTCCGATTAAACCACCAACATCATCATAACCAGATACAGAGCCAGTCGAATAACAATCAGAAACACTACCACTATTCCTTCCGATTAAACCACCAACATGATTATCACCATTTATATCTACATTCTCCAAACCAACATCCTTAACAACCGAGCCAGAACCAGTCTCACCAAACAAACCAACATAATCCGTAGAACCTCTATCAATATATAAATCACTAATAACATATCCACTACCATTGAAACTACCGGAAAACACAGTAGAGTCATTCCCTATTGGTTTGAATCCGTTTCCGTCCCCGTAGTCGAATTCGCTGCAGTTCACATCCTCTGTTAGTTGGTAGGTTTCGTCTAGGTCGTTTTCCATGTCTTGGAGTTGTTGGCAGGTTGATATATTAGTTGTTAGTGTGGTGAAGTTCCATGTATTGCTAGTGGTTGTTGTAGAGCCGTCTGTTACGTTTACGTACCATTCGTAGGTAGTTAGTTCATTTCTACCGCTCCAGGTGACTGAGGTGCTGGAGCCGTTGGAGACACCTGTTTGTGTGGACCCTATTTGAGAGTTATCCAAAGCATTGTAGAATGTTACATTCATCGTGTCATTATCTGCATCTGTCACTGTGACCTGAAGGGAGGGATCTAAGGACTGGCCTGTGGCTCCGTCGCCAGGGGAATTAAGAGAAATGCTAGGATCCTGATTCACAGAATACTCATAAAACGCATCACCACCCAATCCTATTTCGTATAGTTTGGAACCATCACCCTTCCAAAACAAACCAGTAGAAGTACTATCTTGGGTTGATAGGCTTGTTCCTGTATAGCTACAGCTACCTAAACTCCAAGAATCACTACAATCATACTCATAAAACGCATCACCACCATATCCTATTTCGTATAGTTTGGAACCATCACTCTTCCAAAACAAACCAGTAGGATCACTATCTTGGGTTGATAGGGTTGTTCCTGTATAGCTACAGCTACCTAAACTCCAAGAATCACTAC